>JBNLCM010000148.1:0-22524 GCA_050303815.1 Rhodocyclaceae bacterium | reverse complement strand
CTGCCACCGGAGCGGCGATGGCAGATCCGGCCGAAGCCGGCACCGACGCGGGCACGGGGCCGGCCCTGCCCGAGACAAGCCGCTGGCAGCGGCTCCGGGCACGCCTCCTTCCGTCCTGGCGCGGTCGGCGCGGGGGACAGGATTCGGCTTGAAGCTGCATTAGAGACTGCTTATTCTCTAGGTTTCGCGAGCGGCCTTCCGCCGAAACGCCTGTCCGGAGCCGAGCATGACACCCGCCATCGCCATCGACGCCTTCTACGACGACGACACCAGCACCATCTCCTATCTGGTGAGCGATCCGACCCGCCGGATCGCCGCCGTCATCGACAGCGTGCTCGATTACGACCATGCCTCCGGGCGGACCGCGACGACCCAGGCCGACCGGATCATCCAGCGCGTGGCAGCCCGGCAACTGAGCGTCGAATGGATCCTCGAGACCCACGCCCACGCCGACCACCTCTCGGCTGCGCCCTACCTGCGCGAACGCCTGGGCGGCCGTATTGCCATCGGCGCCCATATCCGGCGGGTTCAGTCGGTGTTCGGTGCGCTCTTCAACGCCGGTGAGGATTTCGCCTGTGACGGACGGCAGTTCGATCACCTGTTCGATTCCGACGAGCCCTTTTCCATCGGCGACATCCGCTGCCAGGCCCTGCACACACCGGGGCACACACCAGCCTGCCTGAGCTATCTGATGACGCTCGGCGGCGAGCGCATCGTCTTCGTCGGCGACACGCTGTTCATGCCGGACTACGGCACGGCGCGCTGCGACTTTCCCGGCGGCGATGCCCGAACCCTCTACCGGTCCATCCGGCAGCTGCTGTCGCTGCCCGACGAGACGCGCCTGTTCCTGTGCCACGACTATCGGCCGGGCGGCCGGGAGGCGGCCTGGGAAACCACGGTCGGCGCGCAGCGCCAGGCCAATATCCACGTCCATGACGGCGTCTCCGAGGACGCCTTCGTGGCGATGCGCTCCGAACGCGACGCAAGCCTCGGCATGCCACGCCTGATGCTGCCCTCGATCCAGGTCAACATGCGGGCCGGCGAGCTGCCACCCGCTGAAAACAACGGCATGCGCTACCTGAAGATTCCGATCGACGTGCTGTGACCACCCGTCCCCCGTCTATCCTCGCGCCATGCCCGCCGATCCCGCGCTGATCGCCGCCGGGCTGGGCGGCATTGTCGGCCTGATCCTCGCGCTGAGCGGCGCCGGCGGCGGGATCATCGCCGTGCCGCTTCTCGTCTTCGGACTGCACCTGGAAATGGTCGCAGCCGCGCCCATCGGCCTCATCGCGGTCGGACTCGCGGCCCTGGTCGGCGCCCTGCTCGGCTTGCGTGACGGAATCGTCCGCTATCGCGCGGCTGCCCTGATCGGCACCATCGGCATGATGAGCGCGCCACTCGGTGTCTGGCTGGCGCAGCGCATTCCCAACCCGCCCCTGCTCTTCGCCTTCGGCCTGCTGCTGGCCCTGACCGGCTGGCGCAGCTGGCAGCGCGCCCGACCGCGTTCGGGACCGGACCGTCATGACGCCGTCGCGCGCCACGCCTGCGAGATCAACCCCGACGAGGGTCGCCTTCGCTGGACCGCCCCCTGCGCCCGAGCCCTGGCCGCCACCGGCGCCACCTCGGGTCTGCTGAGCGGGCTGCTGGGCGTCGGTGGCGGCTTCGTGATCGTGCCGGCGCTCGGCCGGCACACCGACCTCGACCATGGCAGCATTCTCGCCACGTCGCTGGCCGTGATCGCCCTGGTGTCGGTGGGCGGCGTGGCCGCCGCCGCCGCCCATGGCCATATCGAACTGGCCATCGCCGCCCCCTTCGCCGGCGGCGCGCTCGGGGCGCTCCTGGCCGGCCGCCGGCTCGCCGCCCGCCTCCAGGGACCACGCCTTCAACAGATCTTCGCCCTCGTCTGCGTCACCGTTGCCGCGCTGATGCTCGCGCGATCCACCGGCCTGATCGCCTACGGCGGATAAAAAAAACGGGGAGCCCGCAGGCTCCCCGAATCCTTTCCAGGGGGTCGTCGATCAGCTTTCGATGACGATTTCGCTCGTGCCATCCTCGCCGCTCATGGCGAGCATCAGTGCGTTGATTCGCTTGACGAAGGATGCCGGGTCTTCGAGCGTGCCGCCTTCGGCGAGCAAGGCCTGGTCGAAGAGCACCTCGGCCCAGTCGTCGAACCGGGCCGTCTCACCCTTCAGGCGACGTACCGCGGGGTGAGTGGGGTTCACCTCGAGGATCGGCTTCGATGCCGGCGCGTCCTGGCCAGCGGCTTTCAGGATGCGCGCCAGGTTCTGGCCCATGTCGTGCTCGTCGGCCACCAGGCAGGCGGGGGAGTCGGTCAGGCGATGGGTGACGCGGACGTCCTTGACGCGCTCGCCGAGGGTGGCCTTCATCTTCTCGATGAGGTCCTTCATATCGTCCGCAGCGGCTTCGGCGGCCTTCTTCTCCTGCTCGTCCTCGAGTTCGCCGAGGTCGAGGCCACCCTTGGCGACCGACTGCAGGGCCTTGCCGTCAAACTCGGTCAGGCTGCCGACGACCCACTCGTCGACCCGCTCGGCCAGCAGCAGGACCTCGATACCCTTCTTGCGGAAGATTTCGAGGTGGGGGCTGTTCTTGGCGGCCTTGAAACTGTCCGCGGTGACGTAGTAGATCTTGTCCTGGCCTTCCTTCATGCGGCCGATGTAATCGGCCAGGGAGACGGTCTGTGCCTCGCTGTCATCCAGGGTGGTGGAGAAACGCAGCAAGCCGGCGATCTTGTCCTTGTTGGCGAAGTCCTCGCCGACGCCTTCCTTCAGCACGCGTCCGAACTCCTTCCAGAAGGTCGCGTACTTCTCCTTGTCGTTCTCGGCCATGTCCTCGAGCATCGCCAGCACCTTCTTCGTGCAGCCGGCCCGGATGGCGTCGATGTCCTTCGATTCCTGCAGGATCTCGCGCGAGACGTTGAGGGGCAGGTCCGCCGAATCGACCACCCCGCGCACGAAGCGCAGGTACAGGGGCATCAGCTTCTCGGCGTCATCCATGATGAAGACGCGCTTGACGTAGAGCTTGACGCCATGGCGCGCGTTGCGGTCCCACATGTCGAAGGGCGCGTGGGCCGGCACGTAGAGCAGCTGCGTGTACTCGTGGCGCCCCTCGACGCGCGAGTGGGTCCAGGCCAGCGGCTCGTCGTAGTCGTGCCCGACGTGCTTGTAGAAGGCCTTGTACTCCTCCTCGCTCACGTCGCTCTTCGACCGGGCCCACAGGGCATTGGCCTGGTTGACGGTTTCGTCCTCGTCGGTGGCGACCTGGGCCTTCTTTTCCTCGTCCCACGCTTCCTTCTTCATCAGGATCGGCTGGACGATGTGGTCGGAATACTTGCGGATCAGCGAACGCAGGCGCCAGCCGGACAGCAGGTCGTCCTGGTCTTCACGCAGGTGCAGGATGATCTCGGTCCCGCGGCTGGCCTTCTCGGCCGGCTCGATCTGGTACTCGCCGGCGGTGTCGCCGGTCATCGAGCACTCCCACTTGACGGCCTCGGTCACCGGCAGCCCGGCGCGGCGGGTCAGCACCGTGACCTTGTCGGCGACGATGAAGGCCGAGTAGAAGCCCACGCCGAACTGGCCGATCAGGTGGGCATCCTTCTGGCGGTCACCGGTCAGGGCACTGAAGAACTCGCGGGTACCCGACTTGGCGATGGTCCCCAGGTTGGTGACCACCTCGTCGCGGCTCATGCCGATGCCGTTGTCGGAGACGATCACCGTGCGCGACTCGGCGTCGAAGCTGACGCGGATCTGCCCGTCGCCGCCCCCTTCAAGCAGCTCGGGCTTGTCGAGCGCCTCGAAGCGCAGCTTGTCGCAGGCGTCGGCGGCGTTCGAGATCAGCTCGCGCAGGAAGATCTCGCGATTGGAGTACAGGGAATGGATCATCAGGTGAAGCAGCTGCTTCACCTCGGCCTGGAAGTTCATGGTCTGGGCCGCAGCGTTGCTGGCCCCGGCGTTGGCTTCTGACATCGGCTCGAACTCCGTGGTGTGTGTTGGACGTATCGTGCTGACGCAAATGGGGCACACCGCGGGCATTTCAAGCCCCGGCCATGCAGAAATTTTCGGGAAACGGACGCTTCGGCGAGCCGCCGCGCGTGGGCCCTACAGATACTCGACCGTCAGGACCTCGATTTCGCGCAGCCCGGCCGGGCTCTGGAAGCGCACGAGGTCGCCCTCGCGCGCCTTCAGCAGGGCCTTGGCGATCGGCGAGATCCAGCTCACGCGGCCATCGCTGGCGTCGGCCTCGTCGACACCGACGATCTGGAAGGTCTGCTCGTTATCCCCATCCGAATCGCAGATCGTCACCGTGGCGCCGAAGAAGATCTGGTCGAGGTGGACCTGCTCGGAGGGGTCGACGACGGTGGCCGACTCGATGCGCTTCATCAGGAAGCGGATGCGCCGGTCGATCTCGCGCAAGCGCTTCTTGCCATAGATGTAGTCGCCGTTCTCCGAGCGATCGCCATTACCGGCGGCCCATGCGACGGTTTCGACGATCTTCGGCCGCTCACGGCGAACCAGCTCGTCGAGCTCGGCCCGCAAGCCGTCGTACCCGCGCCGCGTCATGTAGTTGCGGCCGCCGGGCACGGCCGACTCGCGGGGAGCCAGCTCGTCGTCATCGTCGCTGTCGGATTCCTTTACGAACGCCTTGTTCAATCGCGGGACCGTCGAAGCCGGAGAGGCGCCTGGCCTCAGTGGTAGATGGCCGGCTGATTGAGCAGGCCGCCGTAGTGCCCTACCAGTATATCGAAGGCATCCTCGTCGGAGCCGTTGGCGATGACGCCGTCGAGCTCCTCGCGAAAACGCTGGGCCGCTGCCGCACGAATCACCATGCCCCGACCCAGGCGCTTGTCGATCACCTCGATGGCATCGTGGCCCGGGTACTCGACAACGTAGAGTTGCTGGTCGTTGTAGACGATTTGCATGGCGGTTCTCCTGCGCTCCCCGGGGGACGATCTGCCCTCCGGCGGTCAACCCGTAAGTGGGTCCATGTGGCCGCGATTCAAGCCCTGCTGCCGTGTTGTCAATACGTCGTGCGGGGCATACCATGTCGCGAGCCTTGAAATGAATTACGGCGTAGCGACGCGTCGGCTTTAGCGGATTGGCCATGAGCGACACCTTCAGCGATGTGACGAGTTTGGCGGCGCGCCTCGAAGAGTTGCGCACCGAACATCGCGACCTCGACGTCGCCATCGGCCAGCTGGCGGAGACCCCGCCCGAGGACGAGCTGATGATCCGTCGGCTCAAGAAGCGGAAGTTGCTGCTGAAGGACCGTATCACGCTCATCGAGCGCATGCTGGAGCCAGACGAGCCCGCATGACCGCGTACGGCAGGCACCCATGAGCGACACCAGCCGCTTCGGTCCGTCGACCCTCGGGCTTCACGCCGGGCAGAGTCCCGACGAGACCCACGGGTCACGTGCCACGCCGATCCACTTCACCACCAGCTACGTCTTTCCCGATTGCGACACGGCGGCGGCGCGCTTCGATCTCGCGCGCACCGGGCATGTGTATTCGCGCATCTCGAACCCCACCAACGCGGTGCTGGAAGAGCGCATCGCCGCCCTCGAGGGTGGCGTCGGCGCGATCGCCGTGGCAAGCGGGCAGGCGGCCCTCCACCTGGCCATCACGACCCTGATGGGCGCTGGGTGCCACGTGGTGGCCTCGAGGGCGCTCTACGGCGGCTCCCACAACCTCCTGAGCTACACCCTGCCCCGCTTCGGCATCCGGACCACCTTCGTCGATCCCGCCGACCCGGACCAGTGGCGCGCGGCCATCCGCCCCGAGACACGCCTGCTGTTCGGCGAGACCCTCGGCAACCCGGGGCTCGACGTCCTCGACATCCCGACGATCGCCACCATCGCCCATGACGCCGGCCTGCCGCTGCTGGTCGACAGCACGCTCACGACGCCGTCCCTGCTGCGCCCGATCGAGCACGGCGCCGACCTCGTCATGCACTCGGCCACCAAGTTCCTCGGCGGCCACGGCGTAGCCATCGGCGGCCTGCTGGTGGATGGCGGCACCTTTGACTGGCAGGCCTCGGGGCGTTTCCCGACCCTGACCGAACCTTACGACGGTTTCCATGACATGGTCTTCGCGGACGAGTCGCCGGTGGCCGCCTTTCTGCTCCGCGCGCGGCGCGAGGGACTGCGCGATTTCGGTGCCTGCCTGTCGCCCATGAACGCCTTCCAGATCCTTCAGGGCATCGAGACGCTCGCGTTGCGCATGGATCGCCATGTGGCAAACGCCCGGGCGGTCGCCGCGCACCTCGAAGCACACGAGGGTGTCGTCTCGGTGGCCTACCCTGGCCTGACGGGCCATCGCGACCACGCCCTCGCGGAGCGGCTGATGCCCCGGGGCTGCAGTGCGGTGATGAGCTTCGAACTGCGGGGCGGCCGCGCGGCAGGCCGCGCCTTCATCGAGGCCCTGCGGCTGTTCTCGCATCTGGCCAACGTGGGCGACGCCAAATCGCTGGTCATCCACCCGGCCAGCACGACCCACTTCCGCATGAGTGGCGAGGAACTCGCCCGCGCCGGCATCGGCGAAGGCACGGTGCGCCTGTCGGTCGGGCTCGAGGATCCGGCCGACCTGCTGGCCGACCTCGACCGCGGCCTCGCCGCAGCCGCGAGGGCAGCGGGGGAAGCCGCTTGACCTCCGCCGCCCACGTCTATCGCGGCGGGCGCAACGATGCGGTCGGCCCGACCATCGTGTTCGTCCATGGCGCCGGTCATGACCACAGCGTCTGGAATCTTCAGGCCCGCTACCTGGCGCGCCATGGCTACCGGGTGCTGGCACCCGACCTGCCCGGCCATGGGCGCAGCACCGGACCGGCGCTGTCACGCATCGAGGACATGGCTGAATGGCTCCTCGCCCTGCTCGCCCGGGAGACCGACGGGCGAGCCACCGTGGCAGGTCACAGCATGGGTTCGCTGGTGGCGCTCGAGGCCGCGTCCCGAGCCGGCGGCTGCATCGACGGGCTGGCCCTGATCGGAACGGCAGTGCCGATGCCGGTCGCGCCGGCACTGCTGGACGCTGCCCTCGCCAACCGCCCGAAGGCCCATTCGATGATCAATCAGTGGTCGTTCTCCCCGGATGCGCTGCTCGGCCGCGGCGCCGTGCCCGGGCAGGCGGCACCGGTGCTCAACCTGCGCCTGATGGCCCGGCAGGGCAACGGCGTCCTGCACGGCGACCTGGCGGCATGCAATGCCTACGAAGGTGGACTCGACGCGGCGGGACGCATCGCCTGCCCCGTCCTGCTGGTCTGCGGCCAGCGCGACCAGATGACCCCGGCGCGCAATCTCGGGGCACTCAACGATGCCTTGTCGAGGGACGCCACGCGGCTCATGATTCACACTGTCGAGGCCTGTGGCCATGCCATCATGGCCGAGAAACCGGATTCATTGACGGATGCCCTGATGCACTGGAGGAGTAGTTTCTGAACCAGTGAAGGCCCGAGGTCGGTCGAGCCTGCGCCAACCATGAGCGCGGGCCATGGCAGATCAGGGGCCAGCGACGTACCCCAATAAGAACGAGGAGAGACGAATGCAGGCACAGGAAGAGGCTGACAAGCAGGCGGAGGGCCTCCCCTTCCCGCAGGTAAGGGACATCAAGGTCATCTCGCCATTCCGATGGCTGGCCAGGGCCTGGAGCGATTTCACCTCCTGCCCCATTCCGAGCCTGTTCTACGGGTTCTGCTTCGCCGGCATGGGCCTGCTGGTGACCTTTGTCTTCGAGCACGCGTACCAGTACACCTCGGCGCTCACGTCAGGCTTCCTGCTCGTGGCCCCCTTCTTCTCGATGGGCCTGTACGAGATTTCCCGCCGCCGGGAACGTGGCGAGGGCTGCGCGCTGGGGCCGACCACGGTCGTCTGGAAGCGCAACGCGGGCAACATTGGCGTCTTCGCGCTGGTCCTGATGGTCATCTTCCTGGTCTGGGCACGTGCCTCGCTGGTGGTCTTCGCACTCTTCTACACCCAGGAGATGCCCAACCTGTCCGGCTTCCTCGAACAGATCCTGGCCTTCGAGAACCTCGAGTTCCTGATGGTCTATGTCTGCGTCGGTTTCCTCTTCGCCACCATCGTCTTCGCGGTCAGCGTCGTCGCCATTCCGCTGATGCTCGACCGCAACCAGGATGCCGTCACGGCCATGCTGGCGAGCGTCGCGAGCCTGTTCAAGAACCCCTTCACGATGATGATGTGGGCCTTCGTGATCGTGTCGATGACGATCCTCGGCTTCCTGACCTTCCATGTGGGGCTGGTCATCCTGATGCCCCTGGTGGGCCACGCCACGTGGCACGCCTATCGCGATCTGATCGAGCCGCTGCCGGCCGACTGAGCCGGCGGTGTCCGGGGGCGCCGCGCCCGGTTGCCCCTTACAAGGCCAGCTCGACCAGTACCGGCTGGTGATCCGACGCGGCGGTATCCGCGAGTACCTCGACCGATACCAGATCGCCCGCCAGTTCGGGGCTGACCCACGCAAAATCACAGCAGTAGGGGTGATCCGGCCACTCCGCCCCATGCAGGCCCACGGTCGGAGCGTGCGGCAGGTGGCCATGCACCTGTGTCCAGGCATCGACCCAGACGCCGTCGGCGGCCAGCGCCCGGTAGTCCGCGCCGTCAGGGGCAAAGTTCAGGTCACCGCACAGCAGGGCGGCGGTCGGCCGGGGCGGCGCGCCGAACAGGGACTCCCGCCGGTCAGAGCGGGCCTGAGCGGTCTCGGCATGGGCATCAAGCTGGAGTTGTCTCAGGGCCTCCACCTGAGCCCGCCGTTGCAGGCCCGAGAAGTACTCCAGGTGGGTCGTCATCAGACGCAGGTCGCGATTTCCCCGTGTCACGACCACCTCGAGGCACACCCGCTGCAGGCTTCGCTCACCGGGATCGACCGGCGCCGGCAGCAGGCGGCGCAAAACCTGTCCGACCGGATCGGCCACCAGCATCAGGTTGCCGAAGCCTCGCAGCCCTCCGGCGCCATCGCCACACTCGAGGCCCGCCGCGAAGATCGGCAGGTACCCGGGGAAGGCCGCTGCCAGCAGCGCCGGCTCGTCGAGCAGCGCGTCGCAGCCCTTCAGGCCGGGCCAGTTGCGCGCCACCTCCTGCAGGCAGATCGCATCCAGTGGCCCGCAGGCCCGGATCCGCTCGATCACCCTGTCCAGCGCGACCTGCCCGTCGGCCCCGCGCCCCCACTGGATGTTCCAGCTCAAAATTCTCAATGACGTATCCTTCAGCCGGGTGGTTTATGACAGTTTATGTCTTTCTGCAAACCACAGGACAAGTCACCGGGCCGACTCGGCACCGTGGGCTAGACTGCGCCGACGCACACCCCTGTCTGGTCCGCCAGTCCTCCGCAGTTCGTCGCCAACGATGCTTCTCCACCTGCCCTTCTTCGCCGCCCGCACATCTGCCTCGCTGATCGGCGGCGAGCGCGAAGCCGCGGGCTTCGATCCGGAAGCGGACGCCTGGATGAGCAGCCTGTCGGCGCAGCCACCGGTGCACGCCTGCCGGTTGATCGAGGAACGCCTCAACATGCTCGAGGCCTCAGGTTTGCCCGTGGTGCAGTTCGTTCCGGCGCTCGGCCTGATCCAGGATGCGATCGGAACAACACAGACACGGATCGACTCGGCCCTGCCTCGCACCGAGATGCGTTTCGAAGCGGTCGACCTGGACCTGGTACGGGCCATCCTGGCCCTGAGAAAACGCACCGCCAGCGCCTTTCTCGCCGCCGCCGAACGCCTCGAGGATCGCTGGTTCCGGCGCGGCACCCGCAGCATACGTGACAGTGCGCTGCAGCAGGGCGCCCTGGCGGTCCTCCAGCGGGTCGAGCTGGCCCACCGGATCTACGCACGCACGTCCGCGTCAGGCTGGCAGCAGCTTGCGCGTATCTCCGCCATCGCGCTGAGCGGCAAGGCCCGGGTCGACCCGGCCGCGCGGACGGAGATCGCCCGATTGCATACACGCGCCCTGCTGTTCGAACTCGCCGATCCCAACCGCCTCGATCCGGTGAGCTTCGAGCACCTGCGCATGTATCTGCGGCGCCATGGCGGACACGCCCAGATTGTCCGCCTGAAAGGCGTTCCAGTCGAGAACCACCAGGCCGCCGGGCTTCACCTGCTGGCCTACGCGGGACGCCACCTCCAGCCCCTGGCGCGGGTCGCCACCGCACAGGTGCCGCCGGACACCCTGGTTCTCGATGCGCGAGGGCTGCTCAAGCGGCTCGAGCGCCAGCTGGCGGGCCTTTCCGCCGGGGTCGATACGGCCCGCCTCGGGTTGCCCCGCGACGCCCGCCAGCCGCGATACCGGGACTTCCTCGTCAGCCTGGCCGAACGCTGGGCCCAGCGCAGCCCTCGGCGGCATGGCCGCAACCGCTTCCTGCCCCGCACCCGCGTGGCCATCGGCTATGAGGCCGCCCGCGCCTTTCTTGATGCGCGCGACGGCTTGCCGGCCTCGCCCATCGCCCAGCGGGCGATCAGTGAATGGACGATCCTCAACGAGAGCCCCTCCGGCTTCGGCCTGGCCCTGATCGCCCCGACCAGCGGCATCCGCATCGGCGAGGCCTGCTGCCTGCGGCCGGACGGCCGTACCGATGCCCATCTCGGCGTGATCCGTCGCGCGGAACACCGGGGTCCGCGCGACATCGTGATCGGTATCGAGCTGCTTGGCGCCGGTCCCGCCGCCGCGCGGCTAAGAACGGAGAGCGAGTGGACCTCCGACACCGACGGAACGCCCGTGATCCGTTTTGCTCGTGCCGGGGCCATGGGCGGACCGGCCCTGCTGTGCCGGACCGGTCGCCTGGCGGAAGGTAGCCGGGTGATTGTCGTCCTCGATGGTGAGGCTGGTCGTCATCGCATCGGGCCGATCATCACGATGGGCGCCACCCTCGAACTCGGCGCGCTGCTGCCCGACGCGTAGACCATCGGGGTCTGGTTGCCGGTCATCTGGAACACCCTCACTGGATTCGGGGTGGAGCCGGATTCGCGGGGGCGCAATAATGGGCGATCGACTGCCCGGACACGCCATGCACGATCACAGCCATCATGACCATGATCACAGCCACGATGCCCCGGATACGGGGCGTCGTCTTGTGCTGGCGCTCCTGCTGACGCTGGGATTCGCGGTCGTCGAGGCCGTGGCGGGCCTGTACGCCTCCTCGCTGGCGCTGGTGGGTGACGCCGGGCACATGCTGACCGACAGTCTGGCGCTGGGTATCGCCGCGATGGCGGCGGTGCTGGCGCGCCGCACACCCACGGAGCGCCACAGCTACGGCTTCGCCCGCAGCAAGACGCTGGCGGCCTTCGCGAATGCCCTTTTCATGCTGCTCCTGATCGGCCTGCTCGTGTGGCAATCGATTGCGCGCCTGTCCAATCCGCAGCCAGTCAATGCGGATACGGTCACCGTGGTCGCACTCATCGGCCTCGTCATCAATCTGGTTGTCGCGTTCATGCTCAGCGGTCATGGCCACGACCTCAACACGCGGGCGGCACTGCTGCATGTCATTGGCGACCTCCTCGGCTCGGTCGCGGCCCTGGCCTCGGGTCTGCTGATCAAGCTGACGGGCTGGATGCCGATCGACGCCCTGCTGGCCATGCTGATTGCCGGCCTGATTGCCGCGTCGACGCTCGGCCTGCTGCGCACCGCCATGCACACCCTGATGAACGGCGTGCCCAGTTCCCTGTCCCTGCCCGAGGTGGGCCGCAGCCTGGCGCAGGTACCCGGCGTCGCAGACATTCACGATCTGCACATCTGGGAACTCGACGAGCGCCACATCGCCCTCTCCGCCCATGTCAGCGTGCGCAACATGCAGGAGTGGCCAGGCGTGCTGGAACGTCTCAAGACGCGCTGCGGCAAGGCCTTCGGCATCACCCACACCACCTTCCAGCCCGAACCGATCGACGTGCGGCCCGTGCGCTTCGTCGCCGGCCGGCGAGCGCCCGGCGACGCCGAAGATCGGCTCGACGGGAGGGCTTCAGCCTAAACTCCTGCCAATCCAGGCCGAAAACACTCGCATGCACTCTGCCCAAGAACTCGTACATTGCATGGACCGGCTTGCGTCGCTGCCGCCGGTATTCCACCGCATCCAGGTCGAACTCGACTCGCCCGACGGCTCGATCACGACGCTCTCCCAGCTGATCTCGTCGGACCCGGCCCTCGCCGCCGTCCTGCTCAAGGTCGCCAACAGCGCGCTGTTCGGTTTTGCCAATCGGATCGACACGATCAGTCGCGCCGTCACGGTCCTGGGCATGCAGCAGGTGCGCGAGCTGTCCATCGCGATCCTGGTGACGCGCACCTTCACCAGCCTCCACTCGCGTCATGTGGACCCGGAGCAGTTCTGGCGCAACAGTGTGCTGCGTGCCGTCGCCTGCCGGGCCGCCTTCCACGTCGGTTCGGGCCAGCGCGAAGAGCGCGGTTTCGTCACCGGCCTGCTCGCCCACCTCGGCCACATGGTCATGTACCTGTCGGTGCCGGAACTCGCCATCGCGGCCGCCAACGAAGCCGCTGGCGGCGAATGCACCCTGATCGAAGCCGAACGGCGCGTGGTCGGCTGCGACCACGCGGAGGTCGGTGGCTGCCTCGCCGATGCCTGGGGCCTGCCGCCGTCCATCTGCATCGCCATCGGGTCCCAGTACCAGCCGCAGCTGGCGGGCAACGAGTCCCGAGACGCG
Organism: Rhodocyclaceae bacterium; assembly: GCA_050303815.1. Classification (GTDB taxonomy): domain Bacteria; phylum Pseudomonadota; class Gammaproteobacteria; order Burkholderiales; family Rhodocyclaceae; genus Cognatazoarcus. The sequence continues at coordinate 9,859 of JBNLCM010000148.1, read as the reverse complement.
TGGATGCTCTACCTGGCCAACCAGGTCGTCAATGCGGAAGACCAGCAGCTGGCGTCGGACGATGTCGTCGCGCAGCTCGACCCGGAGGTCTGGGAACGGACCGGCCTGCACCCGGAACACTTCTCCGCCATCCGCGAGGAGGCGGAGCTCAACCTGGCGTCTGCCCTCTCACTCTTCTACCCTCGCGCCCGCTGAGCGAAACCGGATGTCGCGAGCCGCGAGTCAGGCCAGGGCCCGGGAGATCATCGCGCAGACCGCGATTGACCTGCCCTTGCCCGCCGAGTACATCGCGCTGCGCCGGATTCTCGACGACGCCAACACCACGCCCCTCCAGCTGCTCGAAACGCTCGCCGCCCACCCGGACCTGGGCGGGCGGCTGCTCGAGTTACTCGAGCTGCCCCTGCACCGGCAGGAGTCCGACGTCTGGACCCTGACCCGGGCGGTCAACCAGCTGGGCGCCCAACGCGTCGTCGACCTTTCCCTCATCGTGCTGCTGTCCGAGGCGCTGTCCCGCATCGAGCCGGCCCTGGCACACTGCGCCTTCTGGCCCGTCGCGGTACGTGTCGCGCTGGTCTGCCGAGGACTCTCGATGCTGTGCGGCCGTCCCGAGTCCGACCGCTCCTTCTGTGCCGGCCTGCTGATGCCCTGTGGACTCGCCGTGCTGTCCCACGCCGACCCCGGCGGCATGCATAGCGCACGGCTCGCCATGGAACACGAGGGATGCACTGCGCGCGCCGCCCAGCGGGCGGCCACCGGAACCGACTGCATCGCGGTAGGCGCCGCACTTGCCCGGCACTGGCAACTGCCCCAGCCCATCCTGCGCGCGTTGCGCTGTTGCGACGAGCCCGCCCGGGCGGTCCCGCACCATTTCGAAGCCGCCCTGTTGCGCCTGGCGCAGAGCGCCTGCGGTTTTCCCGACCCGGCGGCGCCAGAGGATGCGCTGGCCCTGAGCCTGCTCCAGCTCGCACCCGGCGACGTGGCGACCGTTGCGGCCAACACCGAGCTCTACTACGAGGCCTACCTGGCCTTCATTGCCCGCCGAACGTCGCCGCCCATCGATGCCATCGATCGGACCGCGGGTTCGCCATCAGTGCCCTGAGAAGGCCCCAGCCCGCGGCCAGGGAAACCTTGGCCGCCGGACTCAGGCCATCGCCCAGCCCGAAGCCGACACCGCGCAGGCTCATGACCCAGGCGGGCGGACCGGGCACGCCCACACGAGCCGCCACCGCGAGGACCTGCGCGGGAGCGAGGGCATGCGATCCCTCGCCACAATCGGGTGCTGCCGAGAGCGGTGTCAGGCACACGGGCGAGCGCTGGCTGCGGTGGGCGTCGATGAAGAGCGCGAGGGCCGCCCCCTCCAGGTCCAGGGCATGCTCGACCTGGAACTGGAAAGCATCGACGAGGCGCACGCCCGGCAGCCCCAGCGCGGCCAGCCGGGCCGACACCAGCGGCCCGAGCGCGTCGTCGCCGCGGGCGTCGTTGCCGGCGCTGAGGACGACGACCGTCATCCGTCGCGCTGCAGCCAGTCGATCAGCCGTCCGTCCGGGCCGATCCGCTCGAGACGCAGCGGCATGCTGCCCAGGGCATGGGTCGCACAGGACAGGCACGGATCGAAGGCGCGGATCGCCACCTCGATGTGGTTGAGCAGGCCCTCGGTCAACTCGTTGCCGGAAAGGTAGCGCTTGGCGACCTGGCGCACCGCGGCGTTCATCGCCTGGTTGTTGTGGGTGGTCGACACGATCAGGTTGCACCACTGCACCAGGTCGTTCTCGTCGACCGTGTAGTGGTGGATCAGCGTGCCCCGCGGTGCCTCAATGATTCCCACGCCTTCGTGTCCCCGCTGGCCGTCCGCCATGCGCTCGCCGGCCACGAGGTCAGGGTCGTCGAGCATCTCGTGAATCAGCTCCGCGGCGTGGAGCATTTCGATCATCCGGGCCCAGTGATAGGCCAGCGCGCCGTGGCGGATCGCCCCGTTGGCCTGGTCGCGGAACGCCTGGCGCTCGGCCTCGGCGTGCGGCGTCGTGATGACATCGCAGTTCTGGACCCGCGCCAGTGGCCCCACCTTGTACCAGCCCCGCTCCGGCCCCAGGTGCGTGGCGTACGGGAACTTCATGTAGCTCCAGGGCTTGACCTCCTCGCTGATGATGCGGTGGTAGTCCTGGTCGCTGACACCATCGAGCAGCACCTCGCCCTCGGCGTCGCGCATCCGCAGCACGCCGTCATACAGCTCGAGGGCGCCATCACCCCGCCGTACGAGGCTCATCAGGCCGCTTTCCTCGCGGCCGAAGTGGTAGTAGCGCTCCGGATCGGCCTCGTGCAGGCGGCGAACCAGCCGCACCGCGCCACGGGCCCATTCGACCATCGTCGCCGACTCGGCCTTGAGCGCATCCCGATCGGCCTCCGCCAGGTGCCGGTTCACGCCACCGGGCACGGCCCCCGTGCCATGCACGCGCTTGCCTGCGGTGGCCTGGATGATCTGCTGCCCGAAGCGTCTCAGCCCGATGCCCTGCCTGGCCACCTCCGGTTCGGCGGCGGCCACGCCAACGATATTGCGCCGCCCCACGTCGGCATCGAACCCGAACAGCAGATCCGGCGACGAGAGATGGAAGAAGTGCAGGGCATGGCTCTGCAGGATCTGCCCGTAGTGCATCAGCCGGCGGAGCTTCTCGGCGCTGGCGGTCAGGCGTTCGACGCCGAGCACCCGGTCGAAGGCCTTGCTCGCCGCGAGGTGGTGGCTGACCGGGCAGATGCCGCACAGTCGCTGCACCATCACCGGCACCTCCCAGTAGGGGCGGCCCTGGATGAAGACCTCGAAGCCACGGAATTCGACGATGTGCAGGCGGGCCTCCCTGACCTCGCCGGCGTCGTCGATCAGCAGCGTCACCTTGCCATGCCCCTCGACACGCGACACCGGATCGATGGCGACCCGGCGCAACTGCTCGCGGTGGCTGGCGGTTTCCAGTTCGAAGCTCATGCTGTTTGCCTCAGTCGTAATGCAATGCCGGATGCGAGATGCGCGGCGTGCGGCCGGTGATCAGGTCCGACAGGAACTTGAAGATCACGTCCCCCGAGGGCGGACAACCCGGCAGGAAATAGTCGATCCGGACCACTTCATGCACCGGATGGACCTTGTCGAGCGGCAACGGCAGCTCCGGGTCGTCCGGCACCCGGCCACCTTCGAGGCCCTGGCGGGACAGATACACGGCCTGCAGGCACTGGCCGACATCGAGGTGATTACGCTGGGCCGGCAGCCCGCCATTGACCGCACAGGCGCCCAGCGCCACCAGCGTGTGGCACTGGCGCCGGAACTCGCGCAGGACATGGACGTTCTCGGCGTTGCACACGCCCCCCTCGATCAGGCCGATGTCGCAGGGACCGACCGTCTTGATGTCTGTCAGTGGCGAGCGGTCGAATTCGATCCGGTCGAGGAGCCCGAGCAGGCGCTCGTCCATGTCGAGAAAGGACATGTGGCAGCCGAAGCAGCCCGCCAGCGAGACGGTGGCCACCTTCAGTTTCGGTGCGTCGGTCATGCGCCCTCTCCTTCCTTGGCCGACATCGCGACGACCCGGATCGGCTGCTCGTCGTAGGTGCGGCTGCCGATGGGCACCGCGAAGCCCACCCGCTTCTTGAGGATCACGCCGACCGGGCAGATGTTGGCCGCCATGTCGCCGGTCGCGAAATCGGTGTCGCCCAGGCGCCCGCTCTCGGCATTTACCACCAGGTGCTTGTGGATGCCGCGATTGGTCAGTGCGAAGATGCTCTTGCCGTCCTTATCGCGGGACGCCCGCACGCACAGCTCGCAGTAGATGCAGCGGTTGAAGTCGAGCAGCACGTCGGGGTGCGAGGCATCGACCGGCCGGTCGGGATAGAAGTGGTTGAAGCGCGGGGTCATCATCTCCAGGTCATAGGCCAGGGCCTGGAGCTGGCAGTGGCCGCTCTTCTCGCACGATGGGCAGAAGTGGTTGCCCTCGACGAACAGCATCTGCAGCAGCGCGCGGCGCTCGCCGTTCATCTCGGGCGTGTCGCTCTCCACTTCGGCGCCCTCGCGCGCCGGCATCGCACAGGACGAGACATGGCGGCCACTGACCTTCACGATGCACAGCTTGCAACTGCCGTGGGGCGGGAAGTCGGGGTGCCAGCACAGGTGAGGGATGTAGCGGCCGGCGGCACGGGCGGCCTCCAGTATGGTCTGCCCCTCGTGGAAGGGCACCGGCACACCGTCGAGCAGAAAGGTCTTGGTGTCGCTCATCGGGAAGGCTCCGGCGTATTGGAAAGGTGGGCCTCGGCGTCATCGCGACCCGTCATCTGGCGGGCCCGCTCGAGCGCCTTGTCGAGATCGAAGGCGGGCTGGAAATCGGCGCTGCGCAGCCGGCGCTCGATGGCCGGGCGGAACTTCTGCATGACGTCGATCACGGGGTTCGGCGCACTGCTGCCCAGGCCACAGTGGCTGGCATTCTTGAGCAGGCGGTCGAGCCACTCGATGTCGGCCAGGTCACGGTAGGCACCGTTGCCGTCCGCCAGCTTGTCCATGTAGCCCCTCAGGAGGCTGGTGCCGACACGGCACGGGGTGCAGAAGCCGCAGCTCTCGTGGGCGAAGAAGTGGACGAAATTGCGGGCCACCTCGAAGGGGTCGCGGCGGGCGTCGAAGACCATGAAGGCGCCCGCCGTGGGGACGTCCTCGAAGGCGATGTGGCGGCCGAACTCGTAGCCGGCCAGCATGATGCCGGCCGCGCCACCCACCTGCACGGCCAGCGTGTCTTCGGCGCCGGCATCGCGCAGGACACGCTCCACCGGCACGCCGAACGGGTACTCATAGACGCCCGGCCGCGCCACGTCACCGGACACCGACAGCAGCTTGGTCCCGGTGGACTGGGCCGTGCCGTGGCTGGCGAACCACTCCCCCCCGTGCCGGGCGATCAGGCAGGTCTTGGCGAGGGTCTCGACGTTGTTTACGACGGTCGGACGGCCCAGGTAGCCATGGGTCACCGGGAAGGGCGGGCGAATGCGTGGCGTCCCGCGCTTGCCCTCGAGCGACTCGAGCAACGCGGTCTCTTCGCCACACACATAGGCGCCGGCTCCGAGGCGGATCTCGATGTCGAAATCGAAGCCCTGGCAGCCGTGGACGCAGTGCCCGAGCAGGCCAGCCGAACGACGCGCCTCGAGCGTCGCTTCGAGCGCCTCGACGAGGTAACGGTACTCGCCCCGCAGGTACAGGAAACCCTGCTGCGCGCCGACGGCCCAGGCCGCCAGGGTCATGCCCTCGAAGACGGCATCGGAAAGACGCGTCAGCAGCACGCGGTCCTTGAAAGTGCCCGGCTCGCCCTCGTCGGCGTTGCACACGACCACCTTGTCGGCGCCCGCGGCGTTGCGGCACGCGAGCCACTTCACCGCGGTCGTGAAGCCGGCGCCGCCCCGGCCGCGCAGGTTCGACCGGTGCATCTGCTCGAGCCAGCCCTCCCGCCCCATCGCGATCGCGGCCGCCAGCGCCTCGCCCGGGGCGAGGGTGGCGCCGAGCAGCAGGTCGGTCCGCCGGATGTTGTCCTCGACGTGGAACCACTCTGCGGGCCACGCATCGATCGGGCGGCCGGCACGGATGTGGTCGCAGATGGCGTCGATTCGGCCATCGTCCAGGGCCGTGACCGTGCGCCCATTGACCAGCATCGACGGGCCCTGATCGCCCATGCCGATGCACGACGTGGTGTCGACGCTGGCGACGCCGTCCTCCGACACGTGACCGGGCTCGAGCCACAGGTTGCGGCACAGGCGATCCATCAGGGCCGGCGTACCCAGCATGCGGTCGATGATGTTGTCGGGAAACAGCAACCGGTAACGCCCCACCGGCACGAGATGCAGGAAACTGTAGAAGCCCGCCACACCCTCGACCCGGGCGCGCGGCAGCTTGACCCCCTCGGCCAGGCGGGTCAGGGCTTCCGCGGGCAGGTAGCCGAAGGCCTCCTGCAGCAAGACCAGCATCTGAAGCAGCCGTTCGGGTTGGCGCTCCGTCTGGGCGAGGATCTCTTCCACGCGGCGTGAAATCTGCGGGTCGGGCATGGGGCCTCCTGGCTCGGTCGACACGGACACGCTCATGGTGCGCCGCACGAATCGAGGCCGTTTCGATCCAGGTCAACTTCGGTGGGTGCCGGCACCACTGGATAGGGATGGTGCACCACTGGCCAGCAGCTGCCAAGCCGCCTCAGCAGACGCACCCAAGCACCTGATTTGTCGCAATTTCGACCTTGAAACACCCACCGAACGTGCTACTACATGTAGTAGTCCGAAAAAAATCGGAACACTGCTTGTTTTATCAACTCTTTGTTTTTATTGGGTTTTATTTTTTTGCTTTTGCCGCCATGCAGGAGTAATCTTGTCGCCCATCGCAACGCGCGCATCCTCTCAAAACAACAAGCGGGAGAAGACACCGACCATGAGCACCAGCGTCCACAAGTCCACGACCATCCAGGCCGACGCCTCGACCCTCGAGGCACAGGAAATCTCCGGTGAAGTCCTGATCGAGAAGTACGCCAAGGGCAGCGAACAGAGCATTGCCGAAGTGCGCCAGCGGGTGGCGATGGCGCTGGCCGCCATCGAGGACGAGGATAAGCGAGCCCAGTGGGAAGCCCGCTTCCTGGAGGCGCAGGATCACGGCTTCGTGCCCGCCGGCCGCATCAACTCGGCCGCCGGCACCAACCTGCAGGCCACACTGATCAACTGCTTCGTGCAGCCGGTGGGCGACTCGGTGACCGAGTCCATCGATGGTCGCCCGGGCATCTATACCGCCCTCGCCCAGGCCGCCGAGACCATGCGCCGTGGCGGCGGCGTGGGCTACGACTTCTCCAGCATCCGTCCGAAGGGTGCCGTCGTGAAGGGCACCCAGTCGAACGCCTCCGGCCCGGTCTCCTACATGCGCGTGTTCGACCGCTCGTGCGAGACGGTGGAGTCGGCCGGTGCCCGCCGTGGTGCCCAGATGGGCGTGCTGCGCTGCGACCACCCCGACATCGAGGAATTCGTCCACGCCAAGGATGAGGGGGATCTGTCCAACTTCAACATCTCGATTGGCGTCACCGACGAATTCATGCAGGCCGTCGAGGCCGACGGCGATGTGGAACTGGTGCACAAGGCCGAGCCGACCGACGAGATCAAGGACGGCGGCGCCTACGCCCGCGAAGACGGCCTGTGGGTGTATCGCAAGGTGCGCGCACGCGAACTGTGGGACCAGGTGATGAAATCCACCTATGACCACGCCGAGCCGGGCATCCTCTTCCTCGATCGGATCAACCGCGACAACAACCTCTACTATTGCGAGACCATCGAGGCCACCAACCCCTGCGCCGAGCAACCGCTGCCCCCGTATGGCTGCTGCTGCCTGGGCTCGATCAACCTGACGCTGTTCGTCCGCCAGCCTTTCACCGACAAGGCCGAGTTCGATTTCAAGGCCTTCGCAAGAAACGTGGCCACCTCGGTGCGGATGCTCGACAACGTGCTCGACGCCACCCACTGGCCGCTGCCGCAGCAGCAGGAAGAGGCGGCCTCTAAGCGCCGCATCGGTCTCGGCTTCACCGGCCTGGGAAACGCGCTGACCATGCTGCGCCTGCGCTACGACAGCCCGGAAGCGCTCGCGATGGCGACCCGTATCTCCGAGTTCATGCGTGACCAGGCCTATCTGGCCTCGGTGGAACTCGCCAAGGAGCGCGGCCCCTTCCCGCTCTTCAACGCCGACATGTACCTGTCGGGGGGCAACTTCGCCTCACGGCTGCCCAACGCGGTCAAGGAGCAGATCCGCAAGCACGGCATCCGCAACTCGCACCTGCTCTCGATCGCCCCCACCGGCACCATCTCGCTGGCCTTCGCCGACAATGCCTCCAACGGCATCGAGCCGCCCTTCTCCTACACCTACACCCGCCGCAAGCGGATGGCTGACGGGACGTTCAAGGAGTACGCGGTCGAAGACTACGCCTGGCGCCTGTACCGCCACGGCGGCGGAGACGTCGGCGCCCTGCCCGACTATTTCGTCACCGCCCTCGAGATCACGGCCCAGGCCCACAAGGACATGGTCGCGGCCGTCGCACCGTACATCGACACGTCGATCTCGAAGACGGTAAACGTGCCCGAAGACTACCCCTACAAGGACTTCGAGGACCTCTACCTCACCGCCTGGAAAGCCGGCCTGAAGGGGCTCGCCACCTACCGCCCGAACTCCGTGCTGGGCTCGGTCCTGTCAGTGACGCCGAGCACCGAGAAGAAAGAGCCCCACGATGTCGAGCTCGACGCCAACAAGCGGCTCTCGATCAAGAGCCTGCCGGCCCCTGTGCTGTCGAGCCTGCGCTGGCCCGGCCGCCCGGACCTGACCGACGGCAACATGGCGTGGACCTACATGCTGTCGACGCCGGCCGGTGAGTTCGCGCTCTTCGTCGGCCAGATGGAGAACGCCGAAGGCGCTGGCGACTTCCCGTTCGAGGTCTGGGTGAACGGCGCCGACCAGCCGCGCGGCCTGGGTGCCGTGGCCAAGACCCTGTCGATGGACATGCGCGCCAACGACCCGGCCTGGCTGAAACTCAAGCTCGAGACCCTGGCCCGCACCGTCGGTGAAAAATCCTTCGAGATGCGCCTGCCGCCCCATGGCGAGAAGAAGCTGGTGCCGGGCGTGGTTTCCGGCTTCGCCCAGGTCGTACGCTACCGCTGCGAGAAGCTCGACGCACTGGACCGCGAAGGCGACACCCCGGTCATCGACACCATGTTCACCCGGGAAGAGCCCAAGACCGGCACCGACGGCACGCTGTCCTGGACGGTGGACATCAGCAACCCGGCCACTGGCGAGGACTTCGTCCTGGGCCTGAAGGAGATCACCCTGCCCGACGGTGTCACCCGCCCGTACTCGGTCTGGCTGTCCGGCAACTACCCGCGCGCCCTCGACGGCCTGACCCGCATCCTGTCCCTCGACATGCGGGTGATGGATCCGGCCTGGATCGGCATGAAGCTGCGCAAGCTGCTGAACTACCCCGAGCCGCTGGGCGACTTCATGGCCTTCGTGCCGGGCAGCCGCAAGCAGCAGAACTGGCCCTCGACCGTTGCCTACATGGCCCAGCTCATCATCCACCGCTACGCGATGCTGGGTGTGCTCGACGAGAAGGGCTACCCGATGCGCGAGATGGGCATCCTCGAGGTGCCGCGCGACGCCAACGAACCGAAGCTGATGCAGGGCGGCCTGTGCAACGAGTGCGGCAACCACTCCGTGATCCGCAAGGACGGCTGCGATTTCTGCACCGCCTGCGGTGCGGTCGGCACCTGCGGTTGAACCTGATCGACCGCCATCGCCCTCCGGGGCGCGTGATGCAGGCCCCCGCGAGGGGGCCTGTTGCTTTTCGTGGCAGCAGCGGCGGACGCTTCGTCAAGACACGCCGGCAGGTACTCGCCACGCCAGGACTGCCGCGGGCAGCCCGCCCCGGCCGTCTGTAACGCCCGGCGTCAGGGAATCGACCATGCGCCCGCTTCCCGCCGTGCTCATCGCGAGCGGCACCGGATGCGAACTGTTCGCCTGCTGGGGGCTCGCCACCCACGGCGGCCGAGCCGCCTTCGACGAGATGGCCGGCATGATCCCTCTGTCGGCCGCCCCGGTCGGGGTGTTTCTATTGGGGGTCGCAGCCGCTCTCTGCTGGCGGGATCGTCGCGGCCCTGCGCGGCGACAGTGAGCAAACGCACCTCGCGGTCGGCAGGTGAGCGGCGCGCAAGGCGGTGGAGGCACGAGCCGCCCAGGCGGCCCGGACCCGATCACCCCCTTGGCATGGCCTCCCCACCCCGCGCGGGTCTTGGGTTGGCCTCCGGACTCAGGCAAACTGCATACCCATCCTGCGGATCTCCGCCC
>JBNLCM010000147.1:0-5736 GCA_050303815.1 Rhodocyclaceae bacterium | reverse complement strand
TGGCGCGCGAGCGCATCGACCCGGCGCGGATGCCGCGCATCGTCGGCGTCGGCGATACCCTCACTGCCCGGCGAACGCCGGATGGCGCGGTAGAACGCGGCGGCAGCGACCGGGGCTTCCTGCAGCTGGTGCAGGACCTCGGGCAGGACTTCGGCAGCGACAACGCGGTGCTGTTCGTCGACAGCAGCGGCGGCGAACTGCGCCGGCCGGCGCTCGATCTGGCGGCGCCGCCGGGCCGGCAGGCCGAGGGTCTGTCCGACCCGGACGATCCGCTGACGATCCACTTCGCCTTCCCCGGCGGGCATCGCCAGTACCTCGCCTTCGTCGAGGCGCTGGCGGCGCGTTACCGGGCGGGCTGAGGGGCCTCGTCGGGCACATCGGGCGGCGCCTCCGTTGGGGGGGCGGCAGGCGTTGACCTCGGTGCGCCCACCTCCTCTTCGAGCAGATGGGCCAGCTCGTCGAGGGCCTCCCGCGAGCTCTGGATCAACTGGGTCTCGTCGTGATAGAGCGCCTGCTCCCGGCGCAGCAGCACGGCGTCGTGTTCGGCGAAACGGTCCACGATCTCGCGCGCCTTCTCGGGCGACTTGCCGAGGGCCTCGAAGATGCGTGCGGACATGTCCAGGCTCGACAGGAAAGTCTCGCGGATGATCAGCTCGACGCCCAGGTCCATCAGCCGATAGGCGTGGAAGCGATTGCGCGCGCGGGCCACGATGGTGACCGACGGGAAGTGCTTGCGCACCGTCTCGGCGCTGCACAGGGAGGCCTCGATGTCGTCGATGGCCAGCACGAAGACTTTGGCGTGGTCGAGCTTGGCGGCGTGCAGCACGTCGAGCTGGGCGGCGTCGCCGTAGTAGGCCTCAATGCCGAAGCGGCGGATCATCTTGACCTCGGTGTGGTCCTTGTCGAGGGCGGTGAAGCCGACCCGCCGGGCCAGCAGTACGCGGCCGATGATCTGGCCGACCCGGCCGAAGCCGGCGATCACCACCGGATGCTCGTCGTCGGGCATCACGTCGTGGGGCGGCGGCGCCCCGTCGCTCGAGGCGGCGTCGCGCGCGTCCATGCGGTCGCCCCAGATGATCAGGAAGGGCGCCAGCGCCATCGACAGGGCCACCGACAGGTTGAGCTGCGCCACCACCTCGGCGGCCAGCAGGCCACCGGCGTGGGCGGCGCCGAACAGTACGAAGGCGAACTCGCCGCATTGGGCGAGGATCAGCGCCTGCATCCGCGAGCGGCGGGTGTCGCAGCCGGTGAGGCGGCGCAGGGCGAAGAAGCTGCCGCCCTTGACGACCACCAGCGCCAGCGTCAGGCCGAGCACGTTGAGCGGATGCTCGACGATCATCCCGAGGTCAATGCCCATGCCCACGGCGATGAAGAAGAGCCCCATGAGCAGGCCCTGGAAGGGCAGGATCGAGGCCTCCAGCTCGTGGCGGAAGTCGGAGTCCGAGAGCAGCACGCCGGCGACGAAGGCGCCCAGCGACATCGACAGGCCGCCGGCCTGCAGCAACAGGCCGAGGCCGAGGGCTGAGGCCAGCGCGGCGGCGGTGAACATCTCGCGGCTGTTGATCCGCGTAACGTGGCGGAAGACCAGGTCGAGCAAGGGGCGGCCGACGAGGATCGCCGCCACCAGGATGCCCAGACCGATCATCGGATTGGCGCCCTCGTGGCCGGGTGTCTGGGCGCCGAGCAGGGGCAGCACCGCCAGCAGCGGGATCACCAGCAGGTCCTGGAAGAGCAGGATGCCGAAGGTCTCGCGGCCGAAGAGCGAGCCCATCTCATTGCGCTCGGCCAGCGTCGGCAGCACGAAGGCGGTGGAGGAGAGCGCCAGGGTCAGCCCGACGACGATGGCCAGCGGCCAGTCGAGCCCGACGTAATACGCCGCCGGCGCCATGATCGCGGTGCAGCCGGCGACCTGCAGGGTGCCGAGGCCGAATACCGACTTCCTCAGCGCCCACAGGCGCGAAGGCTGCAATTCGAGGCCGATCACGAACAGCAGCAGCACCACGCCGACCTCGGCGGTGTGGAGCAGGTTGGCCGGGTCGCTGACGACGCCGACGCCCGACGGGCCGATCAGGACGCCGGCGGCGAGATAGCCGATCACGGTGCCGAGCCCGGCGCGCTTGAAGAGGGGGACCAGCAGGACGGCGACCGCCAGCAGGGCGGCGAGGGTGGCGACGGATTGCATGCGGGTGTCGGTCTCGGGTCGGGGTCGGCGCTCGATGGGCGCCCTGAGGGTGTCACGGTCAGGTTGCCCCAGCCGCCGGGCCCTGTCCAGCAGGCTGACCCTGACGGGTCGAGTGGCTTCAGGGAGTCACCCGGCTCTGCTATCGTCGGGCTGATGAACCCAATGATTTCCATCTCCGGCCTGACCAAGACCTACGAAGGGGGCTTCCAGGCCCTCAAGCGCGTCGACCTCGAGATCCGGGCGGGCGAGATCTTCGCCCTCCTCGGTCCCAACGGTGCCGGCAAGACCACCTTGATCTCGATTGTCTGCGGGCTCGTGCGTGGATCGTCCGGCACCGTCACGGTGGGCGGACACGACATCGTCGCTGACTACCGGGCGGCCCGTTCGCTGATCGGCCTCGTGCCGCAGGAGCTGACGACCGATGCCTTCGAGACCGTCTGGAACGCAGTCAGCTTCAGTCGCGGCCTGTTCGGCAAGCCGGCCAAGCCCGCCTATATCGAATCGGTCCTGCGCTCGCTCTCCCTGTGGGACAAGCGCAACAACCGGATCATGACCCTCTCGGGCGGCATGAAGCGGCGCCTGTTGATCGCCAAGGCGCTCTCCCATGAGCCACGGGTGCTGTTTCTGGACGAACCCACGGCGGGCGTCGACGTGGAGCTGCGCCGCGACATGTGGGCGCTGGTGCGCTCGCTCCAGCAGGATGGCGTCACGGTGATCCTGACCACCCACTACATCGAGGAGGCCGAGGAGATGGCCGACCGCATCGGCGTGATCAACCGGGGCGAGATCATCCTGGTCGAGAACAAGGCCACACTGATGCACAAGCTCGGCCAGAAACAGCTGATGGTGCAGCTGGCCGACCCGCTGGACGCGGTGCCGGCTTCTCTCGCCGAATGGGGGCTCGAACGCTCCGACGACGGCCACGCACTCACCTATACCTACGACGCCGAGGACCAGCAGCGGGGCATCGCGGACCTCCTCGCCGCCCTGTCGTCGGCCGGCATCACCTTCAAGGACGTCAATACGCGGCAGAGCTCGCTCGAGGACATCTTCGTCGGCCTGCTCAGGGAGGCGGCATGAACCTCCATGCGATCCGCGCCATCTACCGTTTCGAGATGGCCCGCGCCTGGCGCACGCTGACCCAGAGCATCATCTCGCCGGTCATTTCCACCTCGCTGTACTTCGTCGTTTTTGGCGCCGCGATCGGGTCGCGCATCCCGCAGGTCGAGGGCGTGAGCTACGGCAGCTTCATCGTGCCGGGCCTGATCATGCTCTCGCTGCTGACCCAGAGCCTGTCGAACGCCTCGTTCGGCATCTATTTCCCTCGCTTCACGGGGACCATCTACGAGGTGCTGTCGGCGCCGGTCTCGTATCTCGAGATCGTCATCAGCTATGTCGGCGCGGCGGCCACCAAGTCGATCATCCTCGGCGTCATCATCCTCGCCACGGCGGCGATGTTCGTGCCGATCCGCATCGAGCATCCGCTGTGGATGGTGTTGTTCCTGGTGCTGACGGCAATCACGTTCAGCCTGCTCGGCTTCATCATCGGCATCTGGGCCGACGGCTTCGAAAAGCTCCAGCTCGTGCCGCTGCTCATCATCACGCCGCTGGCGTTCCTGGGCGGCACCTTCTACTCCATCAACATGCTGCCGCCGATCTGGCAGACCGTGACCCTGTTCAACCCGGTGGTCTATCTGGTCAGCGGATTCCGCTGGAGCTTCTACGGCATTGCCGACGTCAGCCCCGCGATCAGCCTCGGCATGACCTTCCTGTTCCTTGCCGTGTGCATCGGCGTGGTCGCCTGGATCTTCCGCACCGGCTATCGCCTCAAGCCGTGAGCCCGCCGGTGCTCTACTCGTTTCGCCGCTGCCCGTACGCGATCCGGGCGCGCCTGGCGCTGGCGGTGGCCGGCGTGACGGTGAACCTTCGCGAGGTGAGCCTGAAGGACAAGCCGGCGGCGCTGCTGGCCATCTCGCCGAAGGGCACGGTGCCGGTGCTGCAACTGGCGGACGGGCGCGTGCTCGACGAGAGTCTCGACATCATGCGCTGGGCGCTCGCCCGGCACGACCCGGAGGGTTGGCTTGCCGCCGCGCCCGCCGACGCGCAGGACGCGCTGATCCGCCGCAACGACGACGAATTCAAGCCGCTGCTCGACCGCTACAAGTATGCCTCCCGCTACCCGGAGCGGACCCCGGCCGAGTGGCGCGAGGCTGCCGTCGCGTGCCACCTCGCGGACCTGGAGGCGCGACTCGCGCGCGGGCCGCACCTGTTCGGGCCGCGCCCCTCGCTCGCTGACGCGGCGCTGTTGCCGTTCGTGCGGCAGTTCGCCGGAGTTGAGCCCGAGCCATTCACCCGCGCGCCGCTGCCCAAGCTGCGCCGCTGGCTGGACGCCTGGCTGGCCTCGCCGCGGTTCGCGGCCGTGATGGACAAGCGCCCGCCGTGGCGCGAGGCCGCGGCATGATCGACATTCTGCTCGGTCCGCTGTCGCCGGGCCTGTGGGCGGCACTGGTGCTGACCGCGGCCTTCACGTCGATGGTCACGGCGGCGCTCGGCGCCGGCGGGGGCGTGATGCTGTTGGCGGTGATGGCGCAGTTGCTGCCGCCGCAGGTGATCATCCCGGTGCACGGCATTGTCCAGGTGGGCTCCAACCTGGGGCGGGCGATCATGGCATGGCGCCACATCGACTGGTCGGTGATGGTCGCCTTCGTGCCCGGCGCGGTGCTCGGTGCCGGGCTCGGGGCGTGGTTGCTGGTGAGCCTGCCGCCGTCGGTGCTCTACCTCTCCATCGCGGCGACGATTCTCTACCTGTGCTGGGGACCGAAGCTGCCCAGGCTGGTGCTCGGCCCGCTCGGCACGGCCGCTGCCGGCACCGTGACGACCTTCCTGACCCTCTTCATCGGTGCGACCGGTCCCCTGGTGGCGGCCTTCGTCAAGCAGATCCACGCCGACCGCTTCCGCACCGTGGCGACCTTCGCCGCGGCGATGTCGGTCCAGCACGTCTTCAAGGCGGGCGTCTTTGTCGGGATCGGCGTGGACCTCGTCGACTGGGTCGGGCCGATGTCGGCAATGATCGCGGCCGGCGCAGTCGGTACCTGGGCCGGCCTGCGGCTCTTGAAACGCATGAAGGACGCGGATTTCACGCGACTCTTCAACATTGTTCTGAGCCTGCTCGCGCTGCGCCTGGTGTGGCAGGCGCTCGCGGCGGATTGATCCCGTCGCCGGCCCCCTATACTGGCGCTTTCCCAACCCGAAGCGAGCGACGCCCATGGCCCAGTTCTTCGACCGGATCTCCGATCGTCACCGCGCCTTCATCGAGGCGCAGAAGATGTTCTTCGTGGCGACCGCCACGGCGGACGGCCGCATCAACCTGTCGCCCAAGGGCATGGACGCGCTGCGCGTGCTGGGCCCCAACCGGGTGGCGTGGCTGAACCTGACGGGCAGCGGCAACGAATCGGCGGCCCATGTTCAGGGGGATCCGCGCATGACCCTGATGCTGTGCGCCTTCGAGGGCAGTCCGATGATCCTCCGCCTCTACGGGCGGGCCAGGGCGGTGC
>JBNLCM010000146.1:0-12830 GCA_050303815.1 Rhodocyclaceae bacterium | reverse complement strand
CTCACTGGCTGGTTCTATCGCCGCAGCCATTGCAGCACGGAGGGCCGGCAAGCGTTCCATCTTTGCGTGCTCAGGCAAATGCCGACGTTGAGCGACAGCTTCTCGGGCTCCTGGCCGACTCCTTTGGGTCGGTAGCTGTCCGCCGAGCATTGCGCCCCTGCGGCTCATTTCAGCATGTAGCGGTCCGCCAGGCAGTCGCGTGGCGAACCATCACCGCCGAAGTCTGTAGCACTCAGAAAGCTGTCGCCCAACCAATTCAGGTGGCCGGCCGTCCTCGACCCAAAGGAGTCGGTCATGAAGGATAGCAACTGCCGTTCAGTGCTCGCGCGAGTCCCCCTCTCTCGCCTGCAAACCTACGTGAGCGTTTAAGGCGAATCATGCACAAAAGTCGCCCTTCAATTGAGCTATTCCGGCGCGCCAGTTTGCCGGTCATGAAGGTATAGTCCATTTTTTGAGGAATCGAAAATTTGGACTGACTTGACGTTGTCGCCCGTTTCCGACAATCCGTTTCGCCTGAACTTCGCTCCAAATAGACCGCATAGCTCTTGCAAGTAGACTCGCACCAACCGAGGCGTCGCGTCACGAATAATCATCCGCTTGACTGCGTCTTCTTCAAACAAGTTTCTAAGTAGCCACGAAGGTCGAAGGTAGAACAATAGCTCCAACAGCTTGACCACTAGCGCTAAGCCAAGTGGTGAGAAATTCTTCGGCCGAACAACGGGCTGGCGGAAATCCCACCGCTTTTGATCGTTCTGCACGATTGATTGAGGAGAAACTGTGCGCCCCTCCTTAGTCCAGCCTAGTGGCGTGAAATGCAGCGCATTGAAGAAATCCGGCGACGAACTACGCAGCCCCATGAGCGATCGTGAGAGCGATCCAAATGTCTCATCGCGAAGACCATAGATGACATTAACAACTGAAAGAATTCTATTCTCTCTCAGCAGGCGCACTGCACGTGCAGTCAGTGAGGGGGGATTGCGCTTCCCAATGCGGGCAAGCACTTCATCATCAAATGACTCTGCGCCCATCATAAGACAGACGATGCCGGCCTTTCGGTACAAGTGCAGGTGCCTCGCGTCACGAATAACGTCATCAGCGCAAACCGCACAGAATATATTCAAACCTAAGTCACGATCTGAAATGGCCTGGAGCAGCTCAACAAAAATATCTTGATCGGATGCCCAGTTTTCGTCCGCGATCCATATCGTACGAACGTCATGGGTCTTGCGAAGAAATTCTAGCTCATCCACGAAGTGATCTACTCGCCGATGGCGCCATTTTCTCCAGAACATCCACTGGCCGCAATAGGTGCAACTATGCGGGCAACCTCGCGAAAACTGAACAATGGCGGAACGCCCAGGGAGATGCCGGCCGGGGTATAGAGACCAATCGACCAATTCCCACGCAACACGAACGGCATCCAGATTTTTCATAGGCTCGCGACTGCGATTCCTCACCAACTTCGAGCCTAAACGCCAGACCAATCCCGCCACATCACGGAACTCGTGCGATCTGAGTCGCAACGTGGAAAGCAGCGCCAACGTAGTCTCCTCTCCTTCCCCACATACAATGAAATCAATAGCAGGGCAGTTCAACATGAGCTGGCGCCAAGCAAAGGTTGGATATACGCCCCCATAAACAATCGACGTTGCAGGTGATGCTAATTTGACTTCACAGATGAGCTGGAGTGCCGAGGGATTTGCAGCCATTGAACCAGAATGCCCGATCAACACGACTTCCGGGCAAGCCGAACGGACGTGTTCAATGATTTCGCTGATAACGAGGTGTCTTGCGTCCGCGTCGAGCAGTTCGACATCAAATCCTTCATCCACTAGTGGCCCTGCAATGGCGAGAAGTCCGAGCGGTGGCTGGTATCCGTGACCGAATTCATTCACGGGAAAGTGCAAAGGCGGAACAATGCAGGTAACTTTCATGTCGCCGTCAAATTTTGCTGTCGAGCACTAGGGGTCTGACAATTACAACAGCATTCCCAGTAAGGTCAATGGCAGCTATTGTTTCAGCCTCTGCCAGGCCGCTTCTGGCCGAAATTTTCCTGTGATGGGTCGCCGAATGCCTAGACGAAGACCACCCAGAACGGAAAAGCAGATCCAAGGGCCACCAGCACTTCACTCTTGGTTCCAGTCCGGAAATCTGGGCCGCACACCTTAACGTACCAAACGAAAGCGCAAATTGGCCACATTGTGAAAAGCGCGACGGTACTGAGCCTTCTATGCTGCAGGATCCCGATCGCCTCGGGCCAAAGGTAGGAGAAAACAGCCATGACCACGGACGCCAGAGCACCCGCAAGATAAATCCGCCCTTCAACTGAGCGGAGGACAACGTGCGAAAAGAAATGATTGACCGATTCACCCAACGGGCCCTCAATGAGCCTGGAATCCGTACAACCGCGATCGCATTGCATGCCTTGCCAAAGTACCCGAACGAAGAAGGCAAGCATCATCGCCATGAGCACCATCAGGACGACGCCTTTGATGTTGTGCTCAAGCGCTGACAAGTACAGCCCGATCACGTTGATGGGCAAGAGCGCGAGGACTCCTACAAAGCCAACCAGGCGCACTATCACGTCAATTTCCCCGAGCCGCCGAGCCATCAAAAATGCATAGATTGTACTGTCGAGCGTCAGCTATGTGTCAGGGACCTTGAACGTCTGTAGATGGCCGGACAGAGACCTCACCAAGTCGCGGGCCAACGTCTGAAGCGCTCAGAAAGCTGCCCGTCGTCCGCAAGAAGTGGCGCAGCAAGGCGAATGGCGGCTTACCGGTGTGCGGTTCCGTTCAACGTCCGCTTCCGCGGAAAACCTCCATCGGCCGTTCCGGCCGAGCAGCAGACTACTGGCACGAACTCCCTGTGAAAGGGCCCGCCGATACGGCGTGTAGCGGAAGCCGGGCAATGCTGTCTCTGGCATGCGTGAGCGGATTGGATGAGGAGTGCCCCCCTCATGCATCTCGGGCAGTTGCGCGCCGGATTGCGGCTTGGGTTGAGAAGCAGGTGACAGCCATCCGGTCCATCTATCCTGGGCGGACAACGCGCATGGGCTGTTCGATGCACAACGGACGCGGCATCGAAACTCGGCCTCGAGGCCCTTTTGCATGGCATCGCGCTTGGCTCGGGCCGTGATGACGGACGCCACTGGTCCGGCCTTCGCCGAACACCAGGAACGACGGGCCCCGGCTGGTAAGATGGGTGCAGCTTCTCCCTGCATGCCGGCCGCGCCAGCCTCGGCGTGCTGCCTCCCTGCCATACCCCTTCCCCATCCCGTGCGGTGGCTCGACGCGCCTCCGTGTTGGGAAGGAACCATCACGAGGGCGTGCGATGCAACGCAATTTCGGACAGAAGGCCGCGCTGGTCAGCGCCGCCCTGTGCGCCACGCTGGTGCTGCCGGCCATCGGCGGCTTTGTCTGGGTCTGGGACCAGCGCGGCGGTGCCGACCCCTGGGTGCCCAGCATGGCCGCCATCGTGGTGTTCCTGGCGTCCTGCGCGGTGGTGCTCTACGTCATGAGCCGGCCAAAGCCGCCGCTGCCGCCGGCGGACGGGGCCGCGGCGCCGGGTTCGCACCGCTAGGGTCGGCCGGAGCCCGGTCCGCCCGCAGGGCGGCGCCATCGGTCCGTCAGGTGGGCGGGCCGTCGTTCCATCCGGAGAGAGGGGCCGTCGCGCGGCGGCAGGACTACGGCGGGCGAGCGCGCGCTAGACTGCCGTCTGCACAACTTCCGCGAGACCCGAAGCCATGAGTCAGCCGTCCGACGAGAGCCCGTACCGCGCGCGTGCCCTGAAGCTGTATCCGCACATCTGTGGTCGCTGCGGCCGCGAGTTTTCGGGGGCGCGCCTGCGCGAGCTGACGGTCCACCACAAGGACCACAATCACGACAACAACCCGCCCGACGGCAGCAACTGGGAGTTGCTCTGCGTGTACTGCCACGATGCCGAGCACGCGCGCCAGCGTGACCTGCACGGCCGCGAGCAGGCGGACCGGCAGCTCGCGCCGGCCACGCACAGTCCGTTCGCCGGGCTGGCGGAGAAGCTGGGTCGGAAGTAGCGGCCTGCGGGCGACGCGTGGGCGCCCCCGGCGCAGCGGTCAGCGGGGCCGGCGGCGCCCGCTCAGCGGCGGAACTCCCGATAGCCGGCGACGCGGGCAATGTCGGCCTTGACCTGATCGCGGCTGCGCTCGTACACCAGCTCCCGGCCCATGACGCTGCCCGCGTAGGCCGAGCCGTTGCTGGTGGCGTTGAGGGTGCAGCGCACGCCGTCGACGCCTTCGCCGACCACTACGGTGATGCGCTCGGGGCTCTTGTTGAAGACGACGACGTCGATCTCCTTGCCGCTGCTGGTGACGCGGACCTTGATCTTTTCGGTGCTCATGCTGCGGACTCCGGGTGGGCCCGCTCGCGAGCGGGGCGGGCGCCGGGTGCATGAAGGTATGCACTGAGGGGGGCCGCCCGGTCAGCGTAACCGACTTTGCCGTGCGCGAGCGTTTCATCGCGGAAACGCGCGGCGGCGTCGGCGCCGACCGGCTGGCCGCCGCATCGGCGCCGCGCCTGTCCCCTTAGGGGTTGCCGTTGCTCACGTTCACCACTACCGGGATCTGCAGCGTGTTGGAGCCGAGCTGCGTGGCAGGGTCGGTCGCCGTTACCGTGACGACGCCCGCGTTGGCACCCACCTGGAAGCCGGAGCAGGGGAAGGACGGGATGAACTGGGCGCTGCCGCCCGAGAGCGTCGTCGTGGTGGGCGAGACGGTCAGGAAGTCGAGGGATTCGCTGACCGCGAGGCTCAGGGCCTGGGCCGTGTCGGCCACGATCGTGACGGCCTCGCCGGCGGTGGGGCAGCCGGTGGTGCCGATGATGTGGTCGATGGTGATCTGGCTGGTGGCGGTGGAGATTGTCGGCGCGGTGGCCGTGCCGCCGCCCGAGTCGCCGCCGCCGCTGTCGCCTCCCCCGGTGTCGCCACCGCCCGGGTCACCGCCACCGCCCACGGTGTCGCCGCCGCCGTCGTCCTCGACCGGCGGGGTGCCGCTGCAATCGACCTGCCGCACCCCGGTCAGGTTGTAGGTTTCGAAGCTCCGGATGGGGATGTATTCCCGGCGGTCCTCCTCGACAATCTCCCCGGTGATGCCGAACAGGAAGGCATTGGCGATGTCCACCTCGCCCTCCCGGATGACCAGCCGGCTGCCCGTGACCCGCTCGGTAACGAAGCGCAACGCGGTCCGGAATGTGCCCTGGCCGGGGTCGCCGCAGGCGTAGCGCAGCGGGTAGGTGCGGGACGCATTGAGTCCGGGCAGGGGCACCAGGTTGAAGGGGTTGTCCTCGCCGTATAGCACCGGCACGAGGCTGCTGTCGGTGTAGGTGGCGAAGAAGATGTTCTCGGTCGCGTGTTCGCCCCTTTCGATCACGACCTGAACCGGGCCGAACTCGGCGTTGGGCGCTGCGAACTGCGGCACGTTCTCGACCCCGACGGCCATGTTGAGGTCACCGCCGATGGCAAAGCGCGAGAAGTGGCTGACCGTGCCACTCAGGGTGAAGGTGCCGGCGTCGGCATCGGCGGCGAAGCTCAGGGTATCGAGGGCGGTGAGTGCCTGGCCGTCCGCGGTGGTGGTCACGATGGCCGGCAAGGTATTGATGTCGAGATCGGCGGCGCTGGAGCCGGCCATCTGCGCCGAGACGTCCACGGTCATGGTCGCCGGCAGCTGGAACTGCAGGCCGGAGGGCAGCAGTTCGTAGTACATCAGGGTGCCGCCCTCGGGGCTGACGCGCTCGACCGTGATCGTGGTGTCGGCGGCCAGCGCCCCGGCGGGCACCGACAGGGTCATCAGGCCGTCGCTGCTGGCGACCGTGCCGCCGGACGGGCCGATGCGGGCCTCGGCGAGGCCCGACGGGGCCATCGCTTCGTCCTTGTCACTGTCGCTGCCGCCGCAGGCAGCGAGCAGCAGCGGGAGGGCGAAGGGGGCGCAGCGGCGCAGGATTCGTCGGCGGGGCATGGTCGGGATCTCCGCGTGAACGTGGGTCGGTTTCCAGGCTGTCCCCAGACTATAGCCGCATGGGCGGACGACATGCCCGGCGACGTGCCGCTGGCCGTGCTCAGAAGCCGAGCCGCGCAAAGGCCCCTTCGATGGTCGCGCGGGTGCCGCTGTCGCGGAAGGGGAAGGACTTGAAGAAACGATCCGGCCGGTAGCCGTCCATGCGCCGCCGAACCTCGGCGGCCCAGGCGTCGGCCGCCTGGCGGTTGCCGGCGAGCTCGTTCACGAGGGCCGCGATCACGTAGATATGCACGTGGGCGTTGGGCGCGCGGGCGCCCCGCTCGGCCCAGTCGCAGGCGAGGGCGTAGTCGCCCCGCACCATGTGGTAGAAGGCGCGGGTGGACAGGTGGGCGTAGCGCAGCGGGTCGATGGGGCTCAGCGACATGGCCTTGCCGATGCCGTCTTCACAGCGGTCGCCCTGGCCGACGATGACGTCCGCGAGGGCGCGGTTGTAGTGGGCAAAGGCGTAATTGGGGTTCAGCTCGATGCAGCGGTCGTACCAAGGAAAGGCGCGTTCCATGTCGCCGTCCAGCCAGTCTGCCCGCCCCATGCACAGGTTGCTGAAGGGGTCGAGGGGATCGAGGGCGAGGCCCTTCTCGGCAAACTCGCGGGTCAGCCGGCGCTCGGCCGAGACGTCTCTGCCGTAGGCCAGGAAGGCATTCTGGAAATGCGTGAAGGAGAGGGCGGCGTGGGCGCGCGCAAAGTGCGGGTCGCCCTGGATGGCGCGCTCGAAGAGCTGCATGGCCTGGGCGTTGTCGCGGGGGCTGAAGCGGTACATGTGCCACAGGCCGCGGTGGTAGGCACCCCACGCGTCGAGGCTCTCGGTGGGCGTGCCGGCGACCTGCGTCGCCTCGGCGATCGGGATGCGGTAGTCGATGGTGCTGACGATGTCGCGGGCCATCGTCGAGCGCAGGCCGAGAAGGTCCTCCACCGGGCCCTCGAAGCGGTCGGCCCACAGCAGGTGCTGGTCGGCGGCGCGGACCAGCTCGACAGCCACCGCGCTGCGCTTGCCGTCCACCGCCACGGTGCCGGTCAGCAGGTAGCGGGCGCCGAGGCGCTGGCCGGCGGCGGTGAGGTCGACGCCCGGGCCGCGAAACTGGAAGGACGAGCCGCGCGCGATCACGGTCAGCCAGTGCAGGCGCGACAGCTCCACGATCAGCTCGTGGGCCACCGCGTCGGCCAGCGTGGCCTGCAGCCCGTCGGCCGACAGCCACTGGAAGGGCAGCACGGCAATCGACGGGGCGCCGCCGGGCTCTGCCGGTGGCATGGCGATGGCGGGATCGGGGGGCGGCGCCTCGGCCGGCGTGATGACCACGATCTGGGGCGCGGCGGCGTGCTCCACCTCGGGGGTGGCAAGGAAGCGGAAGCCGCGGCGGTGGACGGTCTTGATCAGGCGCTGGGCCTTGCCGTCGTCGCCGATCGCCTGGCGGGCAGAGCGGATGCGGCTGTTGACCACCGCCTCGGAGACGATGCGCCCCTTCCAGATCCGCTCGTTCAGCTCGTCCTTTGTGATGAGCCGGTCCGGATTGGCGCACAGCAGCTCGAGCAGCGCGAAGACCTGGGGCTCCACCGGGCAGACGGCCCCGCCACGGCGCAGCTCATAGCGGTCGGTGTCGAGTTCGATGTCCTCGAAGCGAAAAATCATCCGGTGGCCTGCGCCGTCGATGTCCTGACCCGATGCCCATCAATGTACCCGCGCGCGGGCCGCCTGGCTATGTCTGCAGGAATCCGCCCCGCGGGTGGCGGAAAAGCTCCCACGAAACTGCAGGACTTATGCAGGGGCCCTGCAAGTCTCGATCGGCGATGAGGCGCAATCTGGACCCAGGTCGCAAGGCCGCGAAAGACAAAGCGCGGCGCAGGACCGAAACCAAACCCACAGGAGAGTTGATCATGAATGCTACCGCCACCCTCGTCGCCCAGACCCCCGATTTCGAGGCCATCAAGACCAAGCAGAACGCCGCCTGGTCCTCGGGCGACTACGCCATCGTCGGCACCACGCTCCAGATCGTCGGCGAGGCGCTGGCCGAAGCCCTCGACGTGCGCTCCGGCCAGTCGGTCCTGGACGTCGCGGCCGGCAACGGCAACTTCACGCTGGCCGCCGCCCGCCGCTGGGCCGAGGTGACCTCGACCGACTACGTGCCCGCCCTGCTGGAGCGCGGCGCCGAGCGCGCCCAGGCTGACCGCCTGGCGGTGAGCTTCCACTTCGCCGACGCCGAAGACCTGCCCTTCACCGACGCCCATTTCGACGTGGTCGCCTCCACCTACGGGGTGATGTTCACGCCCAACCAGGAGCGGGCCGCCGCCGAGATGCTGCGCGTGTGCCGTCCGGGCGGCCGGATCGGCCTCGCCAACTGGACGCCGGACGGCTTCGTCGGCGCAATCTTCAAGACCATCGGTCGCTACATCGCGCCGCCCCAGGGTGTGAAGTCGCCGGCCATGTGGGGCACCCGCCAGCATCTGGACACCCTGTTCGGCGCCGGAGCCCGCGAGATCCGCGTGACCGAGAAGGACTTTGTCTTCCGCTACCGCTCGCCGGCCCATTTCATGGACATCTTCCGCACCTACTACGGCCCGGTCCACAAGGCCTTTGCCGCCCTGGACGCCGAGAAGCAGGCCAGCCTGCACGATGACCTGATGGCCTTGATCGACCAGTACAACGTGGCCACCGACGGCACGATGGTCGCCCCCTCGGCCTACCTGGAAGTGGTGGTCGAGCGCCGCTGAGCGTCGCCTCGCAGGGCCAGGACGCGACCCGCCCCGCCGATCCTCCGGGACCGGCGGGGCGGGTCGCTGTGGGGGGATGCCCTGGGGGAGTGGGTCAGGCCGGCGGGATCGTGGCCTGGAAGCTGGGCCGCGCCAGCAGACGCGCGGCGTACTCGGCCAGGCCGGGATGGGCGCCGCGCCAGTCGATGTCGCCGAAGCGGAAATCCAGGTAGGCCAGCGCGCAGGCCGCGGCCACGTCCGCGACCGACAGCTGGCCGTGGTTGAGGCCGTCGCCCTCGCTGACCCGCCGGGCCATGGCGGCCAGGCCGCGCTCGATCTTGCCGAGCTGGCGCGCGATGGTGTCGGCGCTCTGCTGCTCGGCCGGGCGCTTCCTCTCGAGGAAGGTGAGCACGGCGGCATCGGTGATGCCGTCGGCCAGCGCCTCGCTCTGGCGTACCGGCAGGGCGGTGGCCCGGTCGGCGGGGATCATCTCGGGCGAGGGGTAGGTGGTGTCGAGGTACTCGGCGATCACCGGCGAGTCGAACCAGATGCGGCCGTCGTCCGCCACCAGCGCGGGCACCTTGCCCAGCGGGTTGAAGTCCGGCACGTGGGTGTCGGCGTTCCAGGGGATGTCGTTGATCAGCTCGAAATCGAGCTTCTTCTCGGCCAGGATGACGCGGATCTTGCGGGCATACGGGCTGGTGAGGGAGCAGACGAGGCGCATCGAGGACTCCTGTGGGGCGGGGTGGCCAGGCCGGGCAGCGCGCTCAGAGCGGCTGCCAGCGCTGGGCGATGATGTCGCGGATGACGTGCAGCTTGCCATGGAAGAAGTGGTCGGCGCCGGGCACGACGATGACCGGCAGCTCCTGGGGCCGCGCCCAGTCGAGGACGTTCTGCAGGCGCACGGTCTCGTCGAGTTCGCCGTGGATGACGAGCGAGCCGGCCGGCACGGCCTCGGTGGTGTAGCTGCGCGCGCCGGTGACCTCGCCGGCGGCCGTGCCCACCAGGACGACGCGCTCCGGCGGCGTGACCCCGGGCATCAGGCGGGCGGCGACGCGGGTCTGCACGAAGGCCCCGAACGAGAAGCCCCCCAGGCCGATGGGCAGGCCGCCCCAGCGCGACTGGGCCCAGGCGATGACGGCGAGCAGGTCTTCGGTCTCGGCGCCGCCGTGGTCGTGCTGGCCCTCGCTCTGGCCGACGCCACGGAAATTCGGGCGCAGCGTGGCGAAGCCCATGTCGCGGAAGGCGCGGGCCAGGGTGTGGGCCACCTTGTTGGTGTTGGCGCCGCCGAACAGCGGGTGCGGGTGGGCCACCAGCGCGATGCCACGCACGCTGGCCGGCGCGTCGATGAGGACCTCGATGGTGCCATCGGGCCCGTTGAGCAGGGCCTTCTCGGTGGGCAGCGGGCGGGTCATGGTGTGGTCTCCGGGGCGGCTTACGGCAGGCGCAGGCGCTCGACGATCACGCCCTTCACCAGATGGCTCTCGATGATCTCGTCGATGTCCTCCTTGTCCACATAGGTGTACCAGACGTTGTCGGGATACACCACCAGCACCGGGCCGTCGTCGCAGCGGTCGAGGCAGCCGGCCTTGTTGATGCGGACGTTGCCCTTGCCCTTGAGGCCGAGCTTGCCGATGCGGTCCTTGGCGTAGGTCTGCATCTCGACCGCCTTGTGGTCGTTGCAGCAGCTCTCGCCCTCGGCGCGCTGGTTGGTGCAGAAGAAGACGTGGTGCTTGAAGTAGCTCATCGATGACTCCGGGTCGGGTGGCGCCGGCGGGCGGCGGTGTCTCGCCTTGGATTATCGCCGCATCGCGGGGTTCAGCGCGCCGAGGATGGACAGGTAGGCCAGTGCCAGGAACGGCCACAGGCTCGAGACCAGGCCGGTGGCGCCGTGGAAGTTGAGGAAGTGCCCGCGCCCGATCAGCTGCGGGTAGGACATCAGGTAGGGGTTCTGGGGTGCCAGGTTGATCAGCACGGTGGCGGCCAGCAGGGCCATCGCGGCCAGGCCGTGGGCCAGGGCGCGGGGCAGCATCAGGCCCAGCACCACCAGCGGAATCCCCGCGACGACGCCGGCGCGCCAGCCCGGGGTGGCCCAGGCGAAGGGGTCGGCGGCCACCAGGAAGCTGACGCTGGCGAGCACGTGGATGCCCAGCGCCAGCAGCACCAGCAGCGAGATCGAGGCGTAGCCGGGCGGCTCCTTCATCATCGAGCGCGCGAGCAGCACCACGGCCACCAGGTGGCCGGCCGTGGCGGCGGCCTCGAGGCGGAGGAACTCCTGCGGCGAGAAGGGCAGTGGCGCCGACAGCGCCAGCAGGCGGCGCAGGTCGCCGGTGGAAAACACCAGGCTCTCGGGGGTCAGCTGGGCGAACAGCCACAGCGCCAGCAGCGAGAGGCCGGCGTCGCCCAGGTGGCCATCGATGATGCGCCGGCTGCGCCAGCGGTGCAGGCCCCCCTCGCGGGCGAACAGGCGGGGTCCGAGCCAGGCGCCGAGCAGCGCGCCGATGAGCGCGCCAAGGGTGTTGAAGCCCAGGTCCACGTTGGAGGCGACGCGGGTGGGCAGGTAGTTCTGGAGGGTTTCCAGCGACAGGCTGAGGCCGAAGCACAGCGCCAGCGCGACCACCACGCAGGCCGCCAGCCGCAGGCCACGGGGCAGCGCGGGCACGATCAGGAAGCCCAGCGGCACGAAGCCGAGCACGTTGAGCACCATGTCGTTGACCCGGTAGTAGCGGGGCCAGGGGGCGCTCAGGAAGTCCAGCGGGGCGAGCCCGCTCTCGTGCCAGTCGGCGAACGGATGCAGGCAGGCATAGACCACCAGCAGGCCGTAGGCGAGGGCCAGGTGGCGAGGCAGGTGGGTGGTCGAACGGTACACCGCGGGATCGGCTCCTCGGGCGCGTCGGCTGGACCGTCCATTCTAGGGGCTGTCAGGCGGATGTCGGCGCCAGCGGGCGCGCGCGAGGACGATTGAGGGCGGCGGTGTGGTCAATCCGCCGCGCTGGCCGGGGAATCGGTCACGGCCGAGGGCCGTGTCACCCGGTGCGCGGTGGCAGCGTGGGCGAGCGCTGCGGAGCGGGCCGCTCGCGCGGCCGTGCCGTGCCGATCAGGCGCCGGACTGGCTGCGCAGGCCGGGCAGGCGCAGGCCTTCGAGCACGCGCGCGGGCCGCAGGCGCTCGCCGAGGGCGTCCCAGTCCACCGCGTCGAGGGTGTTCTTGACCAGCAGGCCCAGCTCGGTGTCGCCCTCGAGCAGCAGGCGGCGGCTGAAGAAGAGGGTGTCCGGATCTTCCTCGCGCAGGGCGAGGGCGATGAAGTCGCGCAGCGTCGCCGAGATGCGAAGGTCTTCCGGCTGGCGGTCGAAGACCGGGCGGAAGCCGCGCGGGCCGAGGGCGAAGCGCAGCCGCAGGCCGGCGTCGGTGACCACCACCAGCAGGCGCTTGCCGAGCAGCGGCTCGAGCTGGTCGCGGGGCAGCACGCGATCGAGCGCGAGGTTCAGCGCGGCGATCAGGCCCAGCGTGGGCGGCAGCTGGGGCAGCCGGCCGACCAGGGTCTTGAGGCGGGCGGGGACGGTGAAGGCGGGGAGCTTGCGTTCCATGTCGGTTTCCTCAGGCAACGTACTCTTCGACCCCGGCGCGGCCGTGCCAGAAGCCGTTGCAGGCCTCGGCCGGCATCAGTCCGCGGCATTCGGCCAGAGCGTCAGCGGCGGCGCGGCGGCCGTCCAGCACTTCGCGGAACAGCGCCACGATCGCCAGCGTGCCCTGCCCCTGGGGGCTGATGCGCAACAACCGCGCGCAGTCGTGCAGACTGTCTACGTCGCCAATCAGGTTGTGCACGCGGGCCGACTGGGTCTGGATGCCATTGATGGCCAGGAAGGCTTCGCCGTCGCGTGTGTTCAGCGTCATGCCGTCTGCGAAGTCGATGCAACGGAACGCGCAGTCGTCCTTCTGCAGGTTGAAGTGGCGGGCCGTGAAGCAGCGGGCCGAGTAGGCCAGCGGCACCCTTCCATAGGCGAAGATCTCGATCTCGGGCTTCTGCGCGGCTGCGGCCGCGAGCCGGGACAGCATGTCGCGCGACATCTCCGGCGGCGCGACGAAGCGCGAGGCGCCCA
>JBNLCM010000145.1:0-9626 GCA_050303815.1 Rhodocyclaceae bacterium | reverse complement strand
GGCGTTGACCTCCTCCAGGTAGCCGCGGCTGAAGTAGGCCTGGGAGAGGCCGCGCCACATCGTGGTCCAGGCCGAGACCAGGAAGTGCCAGGCGTAGGCGTGGCCGGTGCGGCGGTCGTCCGGGTTGTTCCAGCCGCCCTTGGGCATGTGGAATTCGGTGCCGTAGTACGCGCCGTCGTTGATCCGCTGCGTGGGCACCAGGGTCTGGGTCATCATCACCCAGATGCCGCTGGTGAAGGCGACCTGGTGGGCGTTGTAGCTGTGCCAGCCCCAGCGGCTGGCGCCCTCGAAGTCGAGCCGCCAGGTGCCGTCCTTGCGGATCTCCATCTCCACCGGGGCGTGCATGATGGTGTCGAGCTTGGCGAAGGCGTTCGAGGTCTGCACGTCCTCATGGGCGTAGGGCACGTCCACGAAGGCCACCTTGCGGTAGGTGCCCGGCAGGGTCATGGCCTTGAGGCGGGTGGCGAGGCCGCGACGGCCTTCCTCGATGACCTCGAAGGCGAACTTCTCGTAGGCTTCCAGGCCGTCCTCGGCGATCACCTCCTCGACCAGCTCGCGGATCATGTGGCAGCCGGCGATGCGGGTCTTCTCGTCGAGGATCCAGTACTTGGGCGTGCGCACCGAGCGCTGGCTCTCGTGCAGCCAGTCGCGCAGCGGGGTGTCGTTCACCCCGGTCTTGCGGCAGGTGATCATGTAGCCATCGCCAAAGCGCTGGGTCTGGCCGGTGGACATGGAGCCCGGGGTCACCGCGCCGGTGTCGATCACGTGGGTCACGCCGCCGACCCAGCCGATCAGCTTGCCGGCATGGAAGATCGGCACGATGGTGGCGATGTCGCAGGGGTGCACGTTGCCGATCGAGCAGTCGTTGTTGGTGAACATGTCACCAGGGTTGATGCCGGGGTTGGCCTCCCAGTTGTTCTCGATCATGTACTTGATCGCGGCGCCCATGGTGCCCACGTGGATGATGATCCCGGTGGAGGTCAGGATGCAGTCGCCGGCGGCGTTGTAGAGGGTGAAGCACAGCTCGCCCTCCTGCTCCACGATCGGGCTGGCGGCGATCTTCTTGGCGGTCTCGCGCGCATGCACCAGGCCACCGCGCAGCTTGGAGAAGAGCTTCTCGTAGCGGATCGGGTCCGATTCGCGCAGTTCCAGCTGCGCCAGGCCGTTGTAGTGGCCGGTGGCCGCGGTGCGCTCGAGGATCGCGTCGCGGTACTGTTTGAGGGTCTGTCCGGTGCCGAGCAGGTTGGCGAAGCCGGTTTCCTTGTGGCTCATCATGTTCATGGTCTTGTCTCCTTGCGAGGCGCTTACGCCTTCACTTCCTTGAGGTGGAACAGGCGGTGCTTGTCGAGCCGGGTGGCGAAGCCGTCGGGCACCACGAAGGTGGTGGCGTCGGATTCGATGATGGCCGGGCCGGTGATCTCGTTGCCCGGCTTGAGGGCTTCCATCTTCCACAGCACCGCGTCGACCCAGCGCTTGTTGCGATAGAACGGTCGGGTGCCCAGGCGGGCGTCGGCGGGCGGCGTGGGGCCGGCTTCTTCGTCCTCGGGCAGCGAGGGCTTCTGTACCGTGACCAGGCCGCGCATGATCGCGCCGGTGACCGAGAAGCCCAGCTCCGGCGAGCGCGCCGAGCTGGCATAGACGCGGGAATAGGTTTCCTCGTACGCCTCGACCATCTGGTTCCAGTCCTCGGCCGTGGCGGCGCCGGTGATGGGGGAGTCGATCTCCAGGTCGTTCAGCTGGCCCATGTACTGCATGCGGTAGCCCGGGCGCAGGATCACGTCCTCCGGCTTGAAGCCGTTGATGACGAATTCCTCGATCACCTTGGTGGCCAGCTCTTCCCAGGCCGCCTGGATGGTCTGGCTGGCGGCCACCTTCTCCTCGTCGCTGCCATGCTGGGCGACGGCCACGTCCACGCTCTTGTCGTAGCGGTACTCGAAGTCGGCGCAGGCGCAGCCGAAGGCCGAGAAGCCCGCCGCCCAGGCCGGCACGATGACGTCCTTGAAGCCCGCGCCTTCGGTGTAGCCATAGGTGTGCACCGGCCCGGCGCCACCGTAGGAGAAGCACACGAAGTCTGCCGCGTTGTAGCCCTTGGCGCTGATGTTGGCGCGCAGGTAGTCCCGCAGCTGCAGGTCGAGCAGCTCGATCACGCCGGCAGCGGCATCCTCCACCGACAGCCCGAGCGGGTCGGCGAGCTGCGCCTTGATGTGCTGGCGGGCGCGCTCCACGTCCAGGGTGATGGCCCCGCCCAGGAAGTTGTCCGGGTTCAGGTAGCCGAGCACCACGTGGCAGTCGGACACCGAGACGGTGTCCAGCCCGCTGTCGGGCCAGCAGGTACCGACCCGGTAGCCGGCCGAATCCGGACCGAGCTTGATGCCGCCGCTGTAGGGGTCGATACGCACGAAGCTGCCGGCGCCCGCGCCCACCGAATCCATCGCCACCAGCGGCAGCGACAGCACCAGACGCGCCATGTCCGGGTCGGAATGGATGGAGAACTTGCCCTTGGTGATCAGGGCCATGTCGAAGGAGGTACCGCCGATGTCGGAGCAGGCGATGTTCTCGTAGCCCAGGGTCTCGCCCAGCAGCTTGGAGCCGATCACGCCGCCGATGGGACCGGAAACGATGGTGCGCGCGAGCTCCTTGGCTTTCCAGCTGATGGTGCCGCCATGGGTGGCCATCACCCGCAGGTCGAACTTCGCGCCGTGTTTCTTGAAGCGGTCGGAGACCTTCTTCAGCGTCTGGCGGGAGGGCTCCGCGGCATAGGCTTCGAGCACCGTGGTGTTCATGCGGTGGCTTTCCTTGCGCGACGGGTAGTAGTCCACCGAGGCGAATACGGGGATGTCCACGCCCATGGACTTGAGCTCCTCGCGGCACACGTCCCGGGCGCGCTTCTCGCTCGATTCGTTCTTGTGAGACTGGAGCAGGCAGATCACGATGGCCTGGGCGCCGGACTCGACCAGTTCGCGGGTGGCCTGGCGTACCTCGTTCTCGCGCAGCGGGATTACGATCTGGCCCTGCACATCGGTACGCTCGGTCACTCCGCGGGTGCGCGACAGCGGCACCAGCGGCTCGTCGTAGCGGTGGGTGTTCAGGTGGATGCGGTCCTCCAGCGCGTAGCCGAGGTAGCTCTGGATCGCCCGGCCCATGGAATGGACCTGTTCGAAGCCCTTATTGCACATCAGGCCGACGTCGAGGCCCTTGCGCTGGACCACCCGGTTGAGCATGGCGGTGCCCGAATACACGCAGGTCACCAGCTCGGGATAGACCTGGTCGACCTGACGACCCCAGTGGGCGAGGGCGTCCTCGGAGGAATTGAAGATGGCGAGGGACTCGTCGGCCGGGTTGCTCTGGGCCTTGCCGACCACGAAGCGGCCGTCTTCGCGCACGAAGAAGGTGTCGGTCATCGTGCCGCCGGCATCGATGCCCATGACCTCCACGCGGGATGCTGTCTGGACTTCCATGTGTGTCTCCATTGCTTGTTGTCGATAGCGGTGCGCGCTGGGCGTCGCACCACGGTATTCATCGCAACGCCTGTGCCACGGCTGGATTGCTGCAATGCCACAGGAAGAAAACCGCTTCGTCACGGGTCTCATGGTGTTGGCGTGCTGCGCCGGGCCATGCCACGTGACCCGGTCGGGGCGCTCGGGAAACCGACGAGCGTTCGGCATTCGAACGCCTTCCAGGCCTCGGGGTCGGGGGCTGCCCGGTGCGCCGGCCAGCCGTCCGGAGACCTCGCCGTCGCGAGGCGGGCGTCGCCCGAACGGCATCCCATCCGGGTGCGCATGCGTGGGGCCACAAAATGTCACGGACGGGCCCAAATCCCGTTTGTGTCAATGTGTTGCCCGAAGGACAATCGGGACCATTGCCCAAGAACCAGAGCCCGCTATTGGATCTGCGTCACCGAATTTCTCTGCAGGACTGGTGGACTCGCACCTTTGATCGCTTTGCCCACTCCTACCTGGTGTGGGCGATGGCGCTCGTGATCGTCGGGCTGGGTGCCATCAACCTGCGCCAGGTCTGGCTGGACTATGCCCAGCGCGAAGCCGCCATGCTGTCGAGCCATCAGGCCCTGCTGCTCGAGCGCAAGCGCGAGGAATTCGAGGACGTTTTCCGGGTGCTGTACCAGAGTACCCGCACGATCTCGCTGATTCCCGCCGTGCGGGCCGTCGAGGGGGGCAACCGGCAGAGCGCCGCGGAGCGCGTCGAGCAGCAGGGCAGGATCTCCCGCGACATCCACGAGACGGTCCAGCAGATCTACCAGAACCTCTATCGCAACATCCGGGTATCGGAGATCTATTACGTCCTCGCCGGCTTCGATCCGAGCCTCGGCGAGGTACCGTTCTTCATGTACGACGAGCTGATCGATGAAGGCGGCGGCCATCACGGCGCTTATGGCGGCGAGCATGACCTGGCCTATGAAGCGGAGGAGTACGCCTACTACGTCCGGCAGCTGTCCTGGTTCGAGCGGCGCTATCCCAACTGGGTATTCGACGACAACATCGACGGGATCCCGGCGACCCTCTCGCCGCTGCTGCAGACCTGCGACCTGTCACAGGTCACCTCGCGCGAAGCGCCCGACCATCGTGACGCCGAAGGCATCCTGTACTCCGTGCCGGTCTATGACGGCGCGACCGGGCGATTCAAGGGCCTCGTCTCCGCCGTGCTGCGTGCCAATGTGCTCGAGGCGCAGATTGTCGGAGTGCCGCACCTGGTGCTGACCGAAGCGGATCGCGCATCGGCGAACCGGCTCGGCTTCCGGATGCCGGCCGAACCCGCGAGCTTCGTGCTGCGCCACGAGAACTACGGCATCGAGATCGCGGACCGCCGCAACGCGCTGCTGTCCGGCGGACTGGCCTCAGCCGAGGCGGAGGCCACGGCGGGCCGATGGAGCGAGGTGGAGCTGCGCACCCGGCACGACGGGATCATGACGCTGCACCACTACCTCTCGCCGGAAGAGATTGCCCGGCTGGCGACGCCCCTGCGCAATGAACGCTACAACGCGCTTGCGTCGCGGGTGGTGCTGCTGCTCGGCCTGATGATCGTGTTCTGGCGCGCCATCCGGGACCAGCGCCACCACCACGCGGAGCTGGTCCGGCTGGCCCTGTACGACAGCCTGACCTCCCTGCCGAATCGCCGCCTGTTCATGCAGCGCCTCGAGCAGGCGCTGGCGCGGGCGCGCCGTCACAAGACACGGCTTGGCCTGATGTTCCTCGATATCGACAATTTCGGGGCGATCAACGATGCGATCGGCCACGAAGCCGGGGACGAGCTGCTGGTGGCGGTGGCCCGCCGGTTGCGCGAGACGCTGCGGACGAGCGACGAGGTGACCTTGCGCGCCGTGGTGCGGGATCAGGGCGCCACGCTGGCGCGCTTTTCGGGCGACGACTTCACGCTGATCTTCGAAGACCTGTCCCATCCGGAAGACGTCACGATCGTCGCCGAGCGCCTCCTGGCCGCCTTCCGCGACCCGCTCCAGCTGGGAGAGGACGCCGTCGAAGTGTCGCTCTCGGCGGGCATGGCCGTGTATCCCGACGATGCAGGGAACGACAACGACCTGATGATCTGCGCCGAGCAGGCCTTGCGCCACGCCAGTGCGGAGGGCACCAGCCACTATTACGTCTTCAACGACGCGATGCGACGCCGCGCGGACCGGCAGAATGCCTTGATCCGGGAGTTGCCGGCGGCGGTCCGGGGCCGGCAGTTCAGCCTGGTCTATCAACCCAAGCTCGATCTCAAGACCGAGCGCATCATCTCGTTCGAGGCGCTGGTGCGGTGGCACAGCCCGAAGCTGGGGTCGGTGTCGCCGCTCGAGTTCGTGCCGCTGCTCGAACGCAACGGGCAGATTGTCGAGGTCGGTCGATGGATTCTGGAGACCGCCTGCCGCCAGCTCAAGGTCTGGCAGGAGGCCGGGCGGCCGGACCTGCGCATCAGCGTCAATGTCTCTGCGCGCCAGCTGCTGCTGTCTGACGTGGCCACGACGGTGGCGGAGGTGCTGGCCGAAGCGGGCCTGCCCGCGGCCGCGCTGACGCTGGAGATCACCGAATCGATGGTGATCGACAACTTGCAGGATGGCCGGAAGTTGCTCGAGCGGCTGCGCAGCCTGGGCGTGCGTCTGGCGATCGACGATTTCGGCACCGGCTACAGCTCGCTGACCTACCTGCAGAATCTGCCGGTGGACTGCCTCAAGCTCGACAAGACAATGATCGACACGATCCTTGAGCCCAAGGGCGCCCACGTGGTGCGCTCCACCATCGCGCTGGCCCATGGCCTGGGGCTGGAGCTGATCGCCGAGGGGGTTGAGGAAGAAGCGCAGCTCATCGCCCTGGCCGGGATCGAGTGCGATCTCGTGCAGGGCTATTTCGTCTCGCGGCCGCTCGACGCGGAGGCTGCGGGGCGCTTCCCCGAGGAGTACGAGCGCGGCCACGTGGCGGCCGAAGTGCTGGGCACGCCTGGCCGCTGAGGCGCGGTCGCCCGCCGCGACGCGCGGAAGCGGGCCGTTCAGAACGGCAGATCGATGCCCGGCCAGACCGATTCAATGGCCTGGCGGAAGGCTTCCTGTATGCGCCGGATGGCCGGCTCGCTGTCGGCCTCGAAGCGCAGCACCACCACCGGCGTGGTGTTGGACGGACGCGCCAGACCGAAGCCGTCGGCGTACTCGACCCGCACGCCGTCGATGGTGATCAGCTCTCGGGCGCCGTCGAATGGCGCAGCCTCCTTCAGGCGCCGGACCAGTTCGAAGGGCTCGCCCTCGTTCATCTTGATGTTCAGCTCGGGGGTGCTGGTCGCGTCCGGCAGGTTGCGCAGGGTCGCGTTGGGGTCGGCCTCGCGCGACAGGATCTCGAGCAGCCGCGCCCCGGTGTAGAGGCCGTCGTCAAAGCCGAACCAGCGCTCCTTGAAGAATACATGGCCGCTCATCTCGCCGGCGAGCGGGGCGCCGGTCTCCTTCAGTTTGGCCTTGACCAGGGCGTGGCCCGTGTTCCACATCACGGGCTCGCCACCGCGCTCGCGGATCCATCCGGCCAGGTTGCGGGTGCATTTGACGTCGTAGATGATCTGCCCGCCCGGTACCCGCGACAGCACGTCGGCGGCAAACAGCATCAGCTGCCGATCGGGGTAGATGATCTGGCCGTCCTTCGTGACGACGCCCAACCGGTCGCCGTCGCCGTCGAACGCCAGGCCGAGCTCGGCGTCGGTGTCCTTCAGCGCCTGGATCACGTCCTTCAGGTTTTCGGGCTTGGAGGGGTCCGGGTGGTGATTCGGGAAGTGACCATCCACGTCGCAGTAGAGCTCGACCAGTTCGCAGCCGAGCCGGCGGAAGAGTTCGGGCGCGACGGCGCCGGCGACACCGTTGCCGCAATCCATCACGACCTTCATCGGGCGAGCGAGCGTGACGTCGCCGACGATCCGGTCGACATAGGCCGGCACCACGTCGGCCGTGCCCAGCGCGCCAGCGCCGTCGTGGAGGCGATCGTCGATGATCCGCTGGCGCAGGTCCTGGATCAGGTCGCCGAACAGGGTCTGGCCGCCGAGCACCATCTTCAGGCCGTTGTAATCCGGGGGGTTGTGGCTACCGGTGACCGAGACGCACGAGTCGGTGCCGAGGTGGTAGGCGGCGAAGTAGGTCAGCGGGGTGGGGACGCAGCCGATGTCGATCACGTCGATGCCCGCGGCGCGGATGCCGTCGGCCAGCGCGCCGGCCAGTGCCGGGCCGGACAGGCGGCCGTCACGCCCGACGGCAATGGCCTTCTGGCCTCGGTCGCGGGCCTCCGAGCCCAGCGCGTGGCCGATGGCGCGGACGGCCTCCTGCGTGAGCGTCTTGTCGACGATGCCGCGAATGTCGTAGGCCTTGAAGATCTCGGGGGCAGGAGTCGGGTAGCGCGATGTCATGGGGTCGAAGTCGCTGTCGGGCAGTGGGTGACGCCGCATTATCGCAAACGGTCCGCGGCAGTCATGGCCGAATTGTCACGTAATGTCGAACTCGAGAAGGACAGTGCACGCGGCGAGCACCTGCCCGCCGAGCCAGTGCTGGTGCCCGGGAAAGCCGCCGCTGGTGAAGCCGACGTGCCCGCCGCCGCGCAGGATGCGTACCTCGAGGGTGCTGCCGCTCAGGTCGGGGTCGGGCCACGCCGCCGGGGGCACGAAGGGGTCGTTGTCGGCCAGCAGCAGCACGGCCGGGCTCCGGATGTGCTGCAGCCAGGGGCGCGCGCTGGCGCGTCGCCAGTAGTCGTCGGCGCCCGTGAAACCGTGCAGCGGACCCGTGTAGGCGTCATCGAATTCGTACAGGGTCGAGGCGCGGCGGATGCGCGACAGGTCGAAGTCGCCCAGCCCGCGCCGCAGCTTGTCCTCGGCCTTTGCCTTCAGCGTGGCCAGGAAGTGGCGGGTGTAGACCCGGTTGAAGCCGCGGGCCAGGGCGTGGCCCGATACCGCGAGGTCGAGCGGCGGGCAGATCGCAACGGCGCCGGCCACGGTGTCCCGCGCGGCCCCGGGGTGCTCCCCCAGCCACTTGAGCAAGGCGTTGCCGCCGAGGGAGACTCCCGCCGCGAACACCGGCGCTCCGGCGGCCCGCGCACGGCAGCGCGACAGGATCCAGGCGATCTCGTCGCTGTCGCCGGAGTGATAGGCCCGCGCGAGGCGGTTGGGCGTGCCCGAGCAGCCACGGAAGTGTGGCACGACGCCATTCCAGCCCCTTGCCGCGGCCGCGCCCATGATGCTGCGGGCGTAGTGGGAGCGGCTCGAGCCCTCGAGGCCGTGGAAGAGCACCACGAGCGGCCGGCCCGGTCGGTGGGGCAACCAGTCGAGATCGATGAAGTCACCGTCGGGCGTATCCCAGCGCTCACGCCGGAAGGCCGGTTTGGCCGGCTGGCGCAGCAGCGGCCAGAGGGTCGGCAGGTGGGGCCCCGGTAGCCAGCGTGGCTGGACGTAGCGGCTCAATGAACGGTACGGGGAGCGTCCTGGATCATCAGGCTGCGCTCGTCGGGCGCGGGCGAGGCGTGGTGGACGACCATCCGCCAGCCGTCGGGCCCCCGGCTATAGACGTTGGTGGCGATCATCGGCGGACCGAGCTGGTCGTCGCCCTCGAGCGTGACGAACTCGAGCACGCTGTGGACAGCCACCATCATGAAGTTCTGGATGATGCCCTGGCTGACACGCACGTCGAGGCGCGGCCCGCCGGCGAACAGCTCGCGCCAGCTCTCGCGCACGGCGGCCAGGCCCTGGACGCGAGGCCCGCCGGGGTGGATGCAGAGCACCTCCTCGTCCTCGGACCATACGGCCATCATGGCGTCGAGGTCGGAGCGGGCGAGGGCGTCATAGAACGCGGCCTCGACATCCTTGGCCGAGGTAAAGATCGGTTTCTGGAGCGTGCCGGACTTGGACATGCTGTGTGCCGGGCGGGCTGGGCCGCCCGGCGCGGGGCTCAGTGGTGGCCCTTCGGGCGCTCGCCGGTGAACTTGTACTGGGCGCTGCAGTACGGGCACGTCGCCTCGCCGGTGGCCAGCACGTCGAGAAAGACGCGCGGATGGCGGGCCCACAGCGGGGCGCCCGGTTGCGGGCAGTGCAGCGGCAGGTCCTTGGCGGTGACCTCCACCGCGACGCTCTTGTCCTGGGTGTCGGACATGGTTCCCTCTCTT
>JBNLCM010000144.1:0-20840 GCA_050303815.1 Rhodocyclaceae bacterium | reverse complement strand
CCCGGACGGCAGCCTGGTCGTCGGCTCGGTGACGATCGTGACTGGTCCGGCCAACGGCTCGGTGGTGGTCAACGCCGACGGCACGGTGACTTATACGCCGGCCCTGAACTACAACGGGCCCGACAGCTTCACCTACACGGTGACCGACGACGAAGGCAATGTCTCGAACGTGGCTACGGTGAGCCTGACGGTGACCCCCGAGAACGATCCACCGGTCGTCGTAGGCGGGATCGCTGAGGGCGTTGAGGACACGCCGTTGATCCTTGGCTGGAGTGTTTTTGGGGCGACGGACGTGGATTCGGCCGCCAGCGACCTGTCGGTCGAGCTCGGATCGCTGCCTTCCGACGGCGTTCTCGAGCTGTTTGACGGTGCGGACTGGAACATCGTCGCGGTCGGGCAGGTCATCTCACGCGCCGACGTCGACGCGGGCAACCTGCGTTTCGTGCCGGATGGGCATGAGTCGGGCGACGACGGGTTTGGAACGGCTGGCACGGGTGACCAACTGTCCGACTATGCGCGTTTTGATTACGTCATCCACGATGGCTCGGGCGGGAGTGCGCCGGGTGCGGCAACGATAGATATTCGTCCGGTTGCAGATGCTCCGACCTTGACGCTTGGTCCCACGAATGTCGATCTGGACGGCAATTTCTCCTTGCCAAACGGCAATGGCCTGCGCCTCGATGCCTACACCAACGTGCCAGGCGTTGATCGCACGACGGCGGCCAATGCCGGCATCCTCGAGACGATCCTGCCGACGCTCACGCCGGACAGTTCCACCCTGGTGAGCGATCTCGGTTCTGGCATCACGGCGGCGGCTGCGCCCGATGTGCCTCTCGATGGCGCTTTCAGCCTGACTGGCCTCATCTATATGGAGGCAGGTCACAGCTACGTCGTTTCCGGATACCGGGACGATACCTTCCATGTCGAGATCGGCGGCACGACCGTCTATTCGCAAGGCCACAACAATTGGGGGGCTTATACGGCAACCCCGTTCGTCCCGACGGAGACCGGCTACTACACGTTCGAGATGTATGTATACAACGGGGACGGGGTGGGCGATGTCAGCGTGCTGATCGCCGAGGACGGCGGCGCTGCCCAGACCCTTTCGAACTACCTCCTGTTCGCGGACACCCAGTCCGTCGCGGCGGCCGGTGGTCAGTTCTCTGCCTTCGTTGGCACCGATGACGGCGGGTATTATCCGGTTCGCCTGAATGATGGCCTCGAAGACACACCGATCCAATTGCAGGACGTGTCCGCCGCGTTGGTCGACGTTGATGGCTCCGAAGTGCTGGCCGTCTCCATCGATAACCTGCCGGCTGGCGCGGTATTGAGCGATGGCTCGAACAGTTTCACCGCGGGCGCCGCCGGTACGTCGGTGGACGTCACTGCCTGGGATCTGACGCGTCTCACCGTCACGCCGCCTGACAGCTTCGTGGGTTCCTTCACGCTGGACGTCACGGCGACAGCGACGGAGACGTCGAACGACGATATTGCGACAACTGTGTTGCCCCTCGTTGTGACGGTGCTTCCGGTCAATGACGCGCCCGTCGCAGGCGGGAGCGCGATCAACTTGGCCGAAGACGCGCCGCACGTCTTTGCGTGGAGCGATTTCGCGGTCAGTGATGTCGATTCCGCGAGCGCCTCGCTACAGGTACAGATCGGCGCGCTGCCCGCCAATGGCCAGCTGCAGTACCTTGACAGGGGAGTGTGGGTGGCGGTTTCGGCCAACCAGGCCTTCTCGAAGTCGGACATCGATGGTGGCACGCTGCGCTTCGTCCCGGGTGCCGATGAATCGAATACGTCGGGCGACTACGCGAGCTTCTCGTTCGTTGCGAGCGACGGTGAGGCGACCAGCGGACTGGCGAGCATCATGATCGACGTGTCGCCGGTTGCCGACACGCCGACGCTCCACGCGCATCTCAGTGCCTTGCAGGGAAGCGGGGAGTCGCTCTTCACCGAGACCTTTGCCGACGGCAACTTCACCTCGCCGGCCTGGACGCGCGTCCAGCTGTTTGACAACACCTTCACCGACCAACCCGCGTCGGGCAAGAGCCAGACCGAGGCCGAGCTGTTCGATGCCATCGCCTGGGCAGGTCAGACGAGTGGCTCCGAGTGGAACAGCTTCTGGACTGTCCGCCAGTCGTCGATCTCCGCCAATTCGCTGCACTTCAACCGGAATGGCGCGAACGGCTCCGAGGACGCCCATGGCATGCTCGCCTACCAGAACCTGTCCGCGGCCGATCGTGCCCTGACCAGCTACTCGCTGTCCGCCGACCTGTGGGGTAACACCGGATCGCAGCAAAACAATGGCATCGGACTGGTCTTCGGCTACCAGGATGCGCAGAACTACTTCCTCGTGCGCTGGGAGAACATGGGAAGCGAGTACCAGCCGGGCGGCTCGCTGTTCGACAGCTACCCCGGCCAGGCGAACCAGCTCTCGCTGGTCCAGATGGTCAATGGGCAGCCAGTCGACCTCGGCGCACTGGACAACTTCAATACGGCGTCCTGGTTCAATCTGCGGGTCGAGGTGACGAGCCAGGGCATTCGTGTCTATGTCGACGACGGCACGACTACCTACAACGGCACGAACCCCCAGATCACCTACGCCTATGGTGCCGTATCGGGTGGCGCGACGACGGCCCCGGCGCTGTCCACGATCGGGCTTTGGGTATTCGACAACGATGCCGGCGTGGCCTTCGACAACATCGAAGTGAACTCGATCGACTACACCTACCAGCTGGATCTCCAGGCCTTCCTGAACGACACCGACGGTAGCGAGAGCCTGTCGCCGGTCACATTGGCGAACCTGCCAGATGGGGTAACCCTTACTGCGCCCGACGGGACCCTCGTGCCGGTGTCGGGCGGGATGGCCACGATTGCGGTGACGTCTGGTATCGAAACGACGGTCACGGTGCATGCGCCGGCCGAACTCAGTGTCGAGGACATCAACGGCATCACTGCCAGCGTCACGGCCAGCGAGGCGGCGGGCGGTTCCGCGACGGTCACCGAAAGCGTCAAGGTCGAGCTACTCGGCAGCAGCAGTGGCGAGACCCTGACGGGTACGGGGGCCGACGAGTGGATCGAAGGCGGTGGCGGCAACGACACCATCATCGGTGGCGGTGGCGATGACACCCTCCTCGGGGGCCTCGGCTCCGACACCTTTGTCTGGCGCCTGGCCGATGCCGGCCCGGCGGGCGCCCCGGCCAGGGATGCGGTGGTCGACTTCAATACCGCGAGCGGCGGCGATGTTCTCGACCTGCGCGACCTCCTGCAGGGCGAGAACAGCGGTAATCTCGGCAATTACCTGCACTTCGAGCAGACCGATGCGGGCACCGTCGTCCATGTCAGCAGCAATGGTGGATTTGCTGGCGGCTACAATACGGCGCAGGAGAATCAGAGCATCACGCTCGAGGGCGTGGATGTGTTCAGCGGGGGCCTTTCGACGGATCAACAGGTTATCCAGGACCTGCTGTCGCGCGGCAAGCTCATCACCGACTGATGCGTCGGCGGGCGGGGGGCGGCCCGACAGGTCGCCCCGGCCACTTCACGCCACGGGAGGCGTATATGGTCTATGTCAGGCGGGACGAGTCGGGTGAGATCGTTTCGGTCAGCCTCAAGGGTGACGACCTGCATGGGGAGGCGGCGGATGCCGCCGCCCCGGACGTCCAGCGTTTCCTCGCCAGGCTCGGTGATGCGAACCCACTCGCCGAGACGGACCTCGGCCTGGTGCGCGTGATCGAAGACCTGATCGACCTGCTGATTGCCCGCGACCTGATCCGCTTTACCGACCTGCCGGATGCCGCGCAGGGAAAACTGATGGAGCGGCGCTCGATGCGCAAGAGCGCGGGCTCTCTGGACCTCATCACGGGCGACAACGAAATCCTGTAGGGCGGCTGGCGCCGGCCCCGCTCTCGGCCGGGACGCGTCGCCACGGGGTGCGCGCCGGGCGCGCAGCGAGTTCCCGGTTCGCTGGGCTCAATCGAGGCGGATCGCCGGGCCGGTCAGCGCGTCGAAGCCGATGGACTTCAGCTGGCTGGCCTCGCTCTCGCTGGAGACGCCTTCGGCGATCATCAGAATCCCCATCGCGTGCGAGATCGTGGCCAGGCCCCTCAGGAAGGTCTGGTTGCCAGGGTTGGCGTCAATGCCCCGGATCACCGCGCTGCCGATCTTGAGATAGTCGAGACCCACGTCGTGGAGTTCGCCTAGCCGGCAGATGTATTGGCCGGCATGCTCCAGTCCGATCCGGCAGCCCAGTGGCTTCAGCAGATCGCAGACGCGTCGGAACGCGGGACCATGTTTGAAGGCGGCGGACTCGGGCAGGTCGAGCCAGATGCGTGGACCCGCTCCGGGCTGACGCTGGAGCCGCGCGGCCAGGCGCCCTACGGTGTCTTCGTCGCAGACGGACTCAGAGGACAGGTTGATACAGATGCCGCCCGCGCCGTCGCCAAGCAGTTGGAGGGCCCGCTCGAGGACCGCCTCGTCGATTCGCGCGATGAAGCCCGAGCGCGAGGCCCAGGGCATGAACTCACCCGCCGTGAGCCATTCGCCCTCGTCCGAGAGCTTCAGGCGGGCCGGCGCTTCGAGATGCAGGAGGGTTCCGTCGGACTGCACGACCGGGAAGGTCTTCAGGGTCAGGCGACCGGCCTCGAGCGCCGCGCCAATGGCTTCGCCCCAGGCCATGCGATCCGTCGGCGGGTGATTTTCGATATCCACGTTCTCGACGACCGGCTGGCCGTCACCGTTCTGGGCCGACTTGCCGAGCGCGAGGTCGGCATGGGCCAGGACCTGGGACAAGGTGTCGCCCCTGCGATAGGCGGCGATTCCGATCGGCATCGCCTGGCCGGTCTCTTCGACCAGGCGACCGACCGCGATGTCGGCGGCGGAGAAGATCTCGTCCGACAGGCGTGACGGGTCGATGGCGCCGGTGACCAGCAGCGCGATGTCACTGCCGCCCAGCCGGCCCGTGATCCGGCGTTCGTCGTCACCCCTCAGCAGTTCGATCGCGTCGGCGAGGCGGCGCAGAACGGCGTCGCCGGCTTCACGCCCCTGGCTCGCGTTGATTGCCGCCAGGTCGGGTACCCGGATGACCGCAAGATGGCCATCTGAAGCCGCGTTCTCGTCGGTGATGATCGCAGCCGCCTGGGCGAGGAAGTGCTCCCGATTGGGCAAGCCGGTCAGGTTGTCCACCTGGGCCTCGCGCCGCACGGTGTCGAGCCGCGCAGATTCCTCCTCGAGCATCGACCGGACGCGATTGGACAGCGAGTTCATGGCGCGAACGACAGCCTTCAGTTCGCGCGTGCGAGGCTCGCGAACCGTAAGGAAGCGCCTTTCGCCCATGGCCTCGGCCTGCTTGACCACGTCGTTGAGGGGGCCGACGACGCGGCGCAGCATCAGGCTGCCCAGCAGGCCGCAGGCCAGTCCCCCGGCCAGGAACCATTTCAGGAGGCTGAGGGTGCCGTCCCACAGGCTGCGGTACACAAATCGGCTGTGGCTGCGCACGCGCAGGGTGCCGAACTGGTTCCAGCCGTCCTGAACCTGGGCAACGCCTTCCGACGCGTCGATCGGAATCATCTGGGTAAACCAGTCAGGAACCTCGGTGACCGGTGCCGTGCTCTCCCGGGCAATGAGGGTGCTCCCCTCGGGGTCAGTCAGGCGGATGTACTCGTAGTGGCCCGCATCGAACTGGGCCGAG
Source organism: Rhodocyclaceae bacterium (assembly GCA_050303815.1). Taxonomy (GTDB): domain Bacteria; phylum Pseudomonadota; class Gammaproteobacteria; order Burkholderiales; family Rhodocyclaceae; genus Cognatazoarcus. Next base: position 15,148 of record JBNLCM010000144.1, on the reverse strand, counting down.
ACGAGCAACTCGAGTGTGACCGGGTCCTTTGGCAACTGGGACATGGACAGCGCCAGCGAATTGGCATTGTCGATGTTCTTTACGTGAAGCTGCTGTTCCAGGTAGTGGCGTGCCGACAGGGTGCTGACGACCAGACTGCCACCGAGGGCCAGAAGTGCCACGATCGCCGTGGCGATCCAGAGTTGTTTGATCATGGACATGAGACAGTCATCCTCTTGCCGAGGGCCTAATCAAGGCCATCCTCGCGCATTCGTGCCAGCAAGTCACGCCAGCGGGATAGGCGCTCGGTCGGGTCGGCGCTGGACTGGCCCGCGCCGCCGACCCACAGCCCCTCACCATTGAAACTGAATACCGGGGACAGATCCGAGCGCCGTGAGGCCGGCCGGATCTCGTTGATGAGGTTGTCGAGGACCAGCGGTTCAGCGGTCGGAGTCGGGTAGTAGCCCAGCACCATGTGCGCCTGAAATAGTTTGCTCGACGGCCCTCCGGTGCGGGCCTTCACGTAGATCAGGCGCATGCGATCCGGCGCGACCCCCAGCAGCTTGAGCGTCGTGTACTTGGCGATCGAGAAGTCCTCGCAGTCGCCGGCTCCCCGGCCCAGGGTTTCGAGGGGGGTCGCCCAATAGTCCGGCTGCTGCCACAGGGTGAGGTCGTCCGTAAACTGTACCCGCCGATTGAAGAAATCATTCACGAGGGCCAGCTGTTCGGGGATCTCAAGACCCTCCGCGTACGCGATGAGCTGTTGCCAGTCGGTCAGGGCCTGGCCGCCCTGGGCGCCGAAACGCTGCGTGGCTAGGGCGACCAGCCCGCCGAGATCCGCCGCGACCGTGGCCAGGGTTGCGAGCGTGACGCACGAGGCCAGCAGGATGCAGCGTGCATGCGCGGCGAAATGCCTGCCAATCCGCCCGATCGGGTCCAGGAACGGGTGCGCGTTGGCGCAAGCACCTCGGGGCTCGCAGGCATTCGTTGCCCATGTGCGGTTTGCCGCACAAGAGCACAATCTTTTGCCCCGCAATGGTTGCTCGGCTATCGCCTTGGGCATAGCCTCCTCGGCCAAATTGATCAATTGCTTAACGGCTGTGCCAGGGGAAGATAAAGGGATGCGTTTCACACTGAGCGGTGCGCTGGCCGCGTTACTTTGTACCGTGCCGCTCATGGCGGCAGGGCAGGGCGCGCCAATCGGACTGGCCGACGGGGCAGCGCGTGCCATCGCGACCAACCCCGAGGTCGAGGCGCGCTGGCACGCCTTCCGGGCTTCTCGCGAGGAACAGCAGGTGGCACGCGGCGGCTTCATGCCGCAGGTCAATCTCAGCGCCAACGTCGGGGCCGAGTGGCGCAAGCGGCCCAGTGTCGAAGACAACGATTTCAATCGGCACGGCGCGGCGCTGACCCTCAATCAGATGCTCTACGATGGCTTTGCGACCCATTCAGAGGTCTCACGGCTGGGCTATGCGAGCCTCGCGCGCTACTACGAATTGCTCGATGCGGCCGAGAACACCGCCCTCGAAGCGGTCCGCGCCCATATTGACGTCCTGCGCTATCGCGAACTGGCCGACCTGGCCAAGGACAATTACGTGCAGCACCGGCAGGTTTACGACCAGATCGAGCAGCGCGTCACGGCGGGCGTGGGGCGGCGGGTCGACCTCGAGCAGGCCAGTGGGCGACTGGCGCTGGCGGAAGCCAACCTGCTGACGGAGTCCAGTAACCTGCATGACGTCAGCGCACGCTACCAGCGCGTGGTTGGCGAGGTGCCGCCAGCGACGCTGGGCATCGGGGACGTGCCGGCTACCGGCCTGCCGCCCACCGTCGAGCTCGCCCTGAACGCGGCCTACCAGGCCAGTCCGGCGCTCACCGCGGCGCAGGAAAACCTGCGCGCTGCCAAGGCGGAAGCCCGTGGCAAGCGGGCCGGGTTTCATCCCCGCCTCGACCTGCGCGCCAGTGAGCAGGTGGGCTTCGACACGGACGGGATCGAGGGGCGCCACCGCGACCGGGTTGTCGAACTGGTCCTCAACGTCAATCTGTTCCGGGGGGGGGCGGATAGCGCCCTCGTCAAGCAGTATGCCGAACAGATCGGGGTCGCCCAGGACCTGCGCGACAAGAGCTGTCGTGACCTGAGGCAGACCCTGGCCATCGCTTACAACGACGTGGGCCGGCTCGGCGAGCAGCTCGAATACCTGGACCAGCACCAACTGTCCATCTCGAAGGCGCGCGAGGCCTACCGTCGCCAGTTCGACATCGGGCAGCGAACCCTGCTCGACCTGCTGGACACCGAGAACGAGTATTTCGAGTCGCGCCGGGCCTACGTGAACGCGCTGCACGACCGGGAGATCGCCAAGGCACGGACGCTGGCATCGATGGGAGAACTGCTCAAGGCCCTGTCGCTGAGCCGGGCGGACTTTCCGACCCGCGAGGAGCTGGGCCAGGACGACGAAACCATCGATGTGTCGTCGGCCTGCCCGGCGACGGCCCCGCTGCCCCAGCGTGTCGACAAGCAGGCGCTCCTGGCCGGGATGCGGCGTGGCACCGTGCCGGCCGTCGCGCCCGTTGTCGTGCCGGTTGCCGCGAAGGCGCCTGCCGCTCCGGAAGCGGCCCTTGTCGACCGCGCGCGGGCCTGGGCGGCGGCCTGGTCGGCTCGGGACGTGTCGGCGTATCTGGCGTTCTACGATTCCGGGTTCGCGCCCGAAGGCGGACTGAGTCGTGCCGCCTGGGAAGCCAACCGCCGCCGTCTGGTGGGCAAGGCGAGCCCGATCCGGGTGGAAATCGAAGCGATTCGTGTCAGCGGGGCCGGGCCCGAGCGCGCCGTGACCGAGTTCCGTCAGCGCTACACCTCGGGCGACTATCGCGACGTGGTCGAGAAGCGACTGGAGTGGGTGAAGGGGCCTGATGCTTGGCGGATCGTGAGCGAGACATCACGCTGACGAGACGCGGACCGGTTGAGCCGGCGATGTCCGACGCGCCGCCGACCGGTGGCTCAGTGCCCCTGGCGGTGGCCATCTTCGCCGAAGATGGCCTGCCACAAAGATCGGACGGCCTCGATCTCGGGGCCGATCCGCTCGCGCGGCAGGCTCGATTGTCCATTGGCCAGGCGCATGGCGTGCTGGTGTCGCCTCAGGCTGCGGTAGGCGTCGGCCGCAGCGCCGGCCCTGTCGGCAGCGATCAGACCCAGGCTGGCCGCTCGGGCCAGCAGGGCGATGTTGCCCAGGTTGTCTGCCAGTTCCGGGTGATCGTGGGCATGTCCGAGCACCAGGTACTGGACGAGAAACTCCACATCCACGAGGCCGCCGAAATCATGTTTCAGGTTGAAAGCTTCGCGGTCCCCGCCATGGGCGTCGAACATCTTCTGGCGCATCTCGATCACGTCTGCGCGCAGGGTATCGAGGTCCCTCGGCACACACAGGACTTCGTTGCGGATGGCCTCGAAAGCCGTCCCGACCCGGATGTCACCTGCGCTGAAGCGGGCACGGGTCAGGGCCTGGTGTTCCCAGGTCCAGGCTGACTCGAGCTGGTACTTCCGGAACGCCTCGATCGACGTGACGAGCAGGCCCGCATCGCCGTTCGGCCGCAGCCGGAGGTCGGTCTCGTACAACTGGCCGGACGCGGTCTGGCTGGACAGCCAGGTGCTGATCCGCTGGCCCAGGCGCGCGTAATGCTCTGCCGCGTCGGGCGCCTCGTCCTCGAACAGGAAGACGAGGTCGAGGTCCGACGAATAACCGAGTTCCTTGCCACCGTGCTTGCCATAGCTGATGACGGCGAAGGCCGGCGTGTCGCGATGGCGTTTGCGCAGCTTTGACCAGCACACCGGGATAGTCGCCTCGAGGACGATGTCGGCCAGCGCCGAGAGGTGGTCGGCGAGGGCCTCGACACTGAGCTTTCCGCCCAGGTCCTGGGTCAGCAGGCGAAAGACCTGGGTGTGGTGCAGTTCCCGCATCACGTCCATCTGGCGTTCCATGTCCTCGCGATGCTGGTCCATCTCCCGGACGAGGCCGGACCGGAAGGCCTCCCAGTCCGGACGTGCGTCCAGTTGTCTCCCGTCGAGCAACTCGTCGAGCAGGATCGGGTGCCGAATCAGGTAGCTGGTGGCCCACTGGGACGCGCTGACCAGGTCCGCCAGGCGACTGAGCGCCTGGGGATATTGCTGCAGCAGGGCCAGGTACGAGGCGCGCCGCGAAATGGCCGCAAGCAGGTCGAGCAGGCGTGCCAGGGTCTGGTCGGCGTTCTCGGTCGCGGCGGCTGCCTCGAGGACACGTGGCATCACACCGTCGAAGCGGGCGCGGATGCTTGGGGGCATGTGGCGATAGCGACCGCTTGCCCTGAGTTCCGAGAGACTCGCCGCGGCGCGCTCGGCGTCCCGGAAACCGAGTTTGGCGAGACCCGCGGTGCAACCGTCCTGGTCCTCGCATTGGCCCCAGGTGTCGTCCAGCGGGTGGTCGGCTTCGGTCGGGTCCTCGAACACCGCATCGAAGCGGGCACCAACGCGCGCCCGATGCGCGTCGAGTGCCTCGCGCAGGCCCCCGTAGTCGCGGAAACCCATCGACTCGGCGAGCAGGGCGCGGTCATCATCGCCCTCGGGCAGCATGTGTGTCTGGGCGTCGTCGAGGTACTGGAGGCGGTGCTCGAGCCGGCGCAGGAAATCATAGGCGGCGCTGAGCTCTGCCACGGCCGTTTCGCCCAGCAGTTCCCTCGCCCCAAGGCGCTCGAGGACACGGAGCGTTGCCTTGATCTGTAGCCCGGGATCGCGACCGCCGCGGATCAACTGGAAGACCTGTGCGATGAACTCGATTTCCCGGATACCCCCCGGGCCGAGCTTGATGTTGTCGGCCATTTCCCGGCGCGATACCTCGCGCCGGATCTGGGCGTGCAGTTCACGCATCGCGTTGATGGCACCGAAGTCGAGGTACTTCCGGAAAACGAAGGGCCGCGAGACCGCGAGCAGGGCGTCTTCGTGGCCGCCAATCATCAGCCGCGCCTTGATCCAGGCATAGCGCTCCCATTCGCGGCCCTGGCTGATGAAGTAGTTCTCAAGCATGTCGAGGCTGCAGACCAGCGGGCCCGACTCGCCATTGGGGCGCAGGCGCATGTCGACACGAAACACCTGTCCTTCGGCGGTGATCTCGTTCAGCGAGCGGTTCAGGCGCTGACCGAGCTTGGTGAAGAACTCGAAATTGCTGGTGGGTCGCGGTCCGTCCGTTTCTCCGTCTTCGGCGAAGACGAAGATGAAATCGACGTCGGACGAAACGTTGAGCTCACGCCCGCCGAGCTTGCCCATGCCGATCACCATGAGCTGCTGCACCGACCCGTCAGCACCACGCGGCTGGCCGTGGCGTGCAACGAGTTCCGGCAGGATGGCATCATGAGCGGCACGCACGGCCACATCCGCGAGGGCGGTCATGGTTTCGGTCACCTCGGCGAGGTCGGCGAGGCCGCCAATGTCGCGGACCACCAGATGGCAGAGCACCCAGGCCCGCAGCCGCCGAAGGAGGTCCGGAAAGGTCCGCTCGTCCGGGCCCTGCTCATCGAGCCACACCTGCATGGCCGCTGCATCGAGGGGCTGGTCCCAGTGGGCGGTGAGTTGTGCCTCGAGCCAGCTCCGTGAGGCGAGCTGTCGCTCGAGGAAGCGGGAGTGACGACAGGCGTGCTGGAGACGATCTTTGGCGAGCGCGGCTGACAGGGGCATGGTGCGGTCCGACTGCTAGAATGGAAGGCCTTGACGGCGGTCAGCGAAGCCCGCCGGAAAACTCAGTCGATATCGTCTCACGATGCCCGTTCCAGATGTAACCAGCACGCACCTCGGCGTCCGGGCAAGTATCGAACTTGCGTCGGGTGCGCGCGCATGAGCGAAGCGCCCGCTAACGTCGCCGGGGGGCGATCCCGCGTCGGGCGGCGACTCCTCGCGCTGGCCATGATCGGCTATTTCCTGGTCGGTGCTGCGGTCCTTCTATTGCGCTACGTCGTGCTGCCGAACGCCGACGCGCTGAGACCGTGGATCGTCGAGTCGGTCTCGTCCGCGCTCGGGATGCCGGTCGATATCGCGCGGGTCGATGCCGAGTGGGACGGTCTGGTGCCCCGGCTGGGCCTGTCGGGCGTCGTGCTGCGCGATGCGCACGGCCGCAACGCGCTGGCACTGACCCGCGTGGACGCGATCCTGTCGTGGCAGTCGGTGAAACGGGGCTATCCGGTATTCCGGCGGCTCGTCGTCGATAGCCCCGAACTGGATATCCGCCGCGAGCGCGATGGACACTTGCTGGTCGCCGGCATGCCGATCGGTGCCGGTGATGGGGACGGGCAGTTCGGCCGCTGGCTGGCGGCTCAGCCCGAGATCGTCATTGTCAATGCGACCGTGGCCTGGACCGATGCCACCCGCGATGTGCCGCCGCTGGTGCTGGACCGTGCCAATCTCCGGTTCGTGCGGGATGGCGCGGGCCACCGATTCGGCCTCACCGCATCGCCGCCGGAGAGCTACGCCTCGGCCCTCGAGTTGCGTGGCGAGCTGCGGGGCCTCGCGGGCGATCAGGTCCTTCCGACCGGGGAGATCTTCGTGCGGCTCGAGCGGGCCGATCTCTCGATCTGGCGCAACTGGGTGGACTACCCGGTACCCCTCGCGGGCCTGGGTGGCGCGAACGTCTGGTTGCGTCTGGAAGGTCCGGGGCGTTACTCGGCGCACGCCGATCTCGCCTTGCGCGATGCTCGCACGCGTCTGCGGGAAGACCTCCGGGAACTCGAGCTTGACCGGCTCGAAGGCACGTTGCTGGCGTCGCGCGACGGCGACGAGATGTCGGTCGAATTGCAGAACCTGCGCCTGGTCGACAAGGCTCGGACCGAGACCGTACTGAATGCGCGGGCCAATTACCGGCCCGACCGCGACGCGGTGGCGGGGCAGGGGCGTGTCGAGACTGGCAGGCTGGATATCGGTGTGCTGGCGCGGCTGGCGGCGCACCTGCCCTTCGACACCGACGCCCTCGCGCAACTGGCGGAGCACGCGCCGGAGGGTGTGATCGAGTCCCTGACCTATCACTGGAATGGGCCGGCAGACGCGCCAAGCGGCTGGCGGATCGCGGGACAGGTCGATGGCCTGACCCTCCATCCCACCGGCGGCTGGCCCGGACTGGCGGGCATTTCGGCGCACTTCGACGGTGACCAGACGAGCGGGCGTTTTTCGCTGGCAGGCCGCGGTTCCGTACTGCGCTTTCCGGACCTGTTCGACGAGCCGGAGATACCGCTCGATATCGTGGAGGCCACCGGAGGCTGGGCCGCGGACGCCAGTGATCTCTCCATCCACGTGGCGAACGCGACGTTCGAGAACGCCGATGTCGCGGGCACGGCGAGCGGCACGTACTGGCCCGAAGCGGGGACGCCGGGGCGTATCGACCTGGCGGCCGACGTCAGCCGCGCGGATGCGCGGGCTGTCTGGCGCTACCTGCCGAAGATCGTCGGCCCCCAGACCCGCGCCTGGTTGAAGGACGCCTTGCAGGCAGGTACGGGCCGTCATGGGCGGGTCGAGATCAAGGGGGCGTTGGCCGACTTCCCGTTCTCCCGCAAGGACAGTGGCCGGTTCCTTGTGGACTTCGACGTCGTTGCAGCTCGCCTGGCGTTTGCGCCCGATTGGCCGGAGATCTCCGAGATCGACGGCAAGCTGCGCTTTGAAGGGCGTCGCATGCGGATCGAAGCGCGGCGTGGGCGCACCGCGGGTGCCGAGATCGGGCGAACCGTCGCCGAGATCCCCGACCTGGCCGACCCCGATGTCACGCTTGGCATTCGAGGGCAGGCCAGCGGGCCGAGCCGGGCCTTCCTGCAGTATCTGCTCGACACGCCGATCGGTGGCTGGATCGGCGGCGCGACCCAGGATTTCCGTGCCAGCGGGGACGGCACGCTGTCCTTGTCTCTGGCGCTGCCACTGAACCGCTTGCGAGACAGCTCGGTCACCGGTGAGTACCGGTTCGCGAACAACGACCTCGATCTCGTGCCCGGCCTGCCAGGGCTCGAGCGTGCGGAAGGTCGGCTGGGTTTCACCGAGCACGGCATTGCGATCCATGACGGCCACGCCGTCCTCATGGGGCAGCCCGTCGCCGCCGTGGCCAGTACGGACGCGGACGGGCGGATCCTGATTCGTGCAGCGGGCACCGCGACGGCCGCCGCTTTCGCCCGCGAGACGGGCCTGCCGATCCTCGAAAGGCTGGACGGACTGACTGGCTGGACCGCTCAGGTGGCATTCGTCGGTGGCGTCGGACGGGTCGAGGTGCGCAGCGACCTGGTCGGCATCGGCTCGTCGCTGCCTCTGCCCCTGGCGAAGCGCGCGGACGACCCGATGCCCTTGCGCATCGACCTGGATCTGGTTGACGACTGGCGCCTGCAGCGGTGGGCCGTCCAGCTTGCGGACAATCGGCGCGCTCGTTTCGACGTCAGGCGCGATGACGCCGGGCACTGGGGACTGCTACGCGGAGGATTCGCGGTGGACGCCCCGCTGCGCGAGGCAGAACGGGGCTTGATGGCCGCGATTCACATGCCCGAACTGGATCTCGATGCCTGGCGCCGGTTCGGCAGGGGCGGCCGTGGCGGGCCGTTGCTCGCCGGCATCGCGCTGCGGGCAGATCGCCTGCGCTTGTTTGGCGAGTCCTTCGAGCGGGTCGATCTGCGAGGCATCGCGGATGCGGGGGGCTGGAAAGGCCGGCTCGAGAGTCCTGCAGTGGCGGGTGAATTCGACTGGCGGAGCCGCGACGAAGGGGCCCTGTCGGCGCGGTTCGAGCGACTCCTGATCGGCAGCCGGGATGGTGAGCCCGGCGGCTGGGACGACGTCGAGCCGGAAACCCTCGAGGCGCTGCCGGCACTCGACGTGGTGGCGGAGCGGTTCGAGTTGCGCGGCATGCGCCTCGGACAACTGGTCCTGCGGGCGCGCAACGTCGATGGCGAGTGGCAGCTCGATGCGTTGGAGATGCGCCAGCCGAGTGGCGCCATCCTGGCCGAGGGGCACTGGCAGCCCGGCGGTAAGACCGAGCTGGCCTTTATGGCGGAGGTCGCTGACGTGGGCGAGTATCTGTCGTCCATCGGCTACCCGGAGGCGGTCCGGCAGGGGCGCGCCACGCTGGAGGGCAAGCTTGGCTGGCAGGGGGCTCCCACGGAGGTCCACTACCCCAGCCTCAACGGGCGGCTCGAGGTCAACGTGGCGGAGGGGCAGTTCAGCAAGCTGGAACCCGGCGTGGGGCGCTTGCTGGGCGTCCTGAGCCTGCAGGCGCTGCCGCGGCGGGTCACCCTGGACTTCCGCGACGTGTTCAGCGATGGCTTTGCCTTCGACAGCATCGCCGGTGGCGTTGACGTGTCCGCGGGCGTGATGCGCTCGGACGGCCTCGACATCCGTGGGCCGGCGGCTCGGATCCGGCTGACGGGGACGGTCGATCTGGATGGCGAGTCGCAGGCTCTACGCGTGGCGGTGCAGCCCACGCTGACCGAGTCCGTGGCGGTCGGCGCCGCGCTGGCGAACTCCGCGACCGGCCTGATCAATCCGGTGGCGGGCCTGGTGACCTATCTGGCCCAGAAACTGATGCAGGACCCCATCGAAAAACTCTTCTCCTACGAGTACGCCGTGACGGGCGCGTGGAGCAACCCGGAGGTCGCGAAGCTGTCCTCGGAAGCGGTATCCGCCCAATAGACCCCGTGTGGGGTGGTGTCCGCTGGCACCTCGCGGGCTGCCGCCGGGCTCCCTGTGCCGGACGGGCGCGCAGACGCCGCGTCGAGTGCGATACCCTTGGCGAACCCTGCCCCAAGGAGTGCAAAGATGAGTGAGATGTCCAGCCCAGGCACGTACCGTGTGGCCGCCATCCAGACCGTTTCCGGTCCGGATCCGGAGGAGAACATGGCACGGGTTTCGCGTCTGATGGCCGAGGCCGCGCAGGCGGGCGCCCGCCTGGTCGCGCTGCCCGAGTACTTCGCCCTGATCAGCCCGGACGAACGGGCCAAGGTGGCGGTGCGGGAGCGGGACAACGATGGGCCGATCCAGGATTTCCTGCGCGAGGAAGCGCGCCGGCACGGCGTTTGGCTGGTTGGTGGCACCGTGCCCCTCGAATGCCCCGACCCAGGCCGGGTCTTCAACAGCTGCGTCGTGTTCGACGATCAGGGCGAGCGCGTAGCGCGCTATGACAAGATGCACCTCTTCGGTTTCAGCAAGGGTGAGGAGCATTACGACGAGTCGCAGACGATCATGGCCGGCCGCGAAGTGGTGAACTTCGAGGCACCGTTCGGGCATGTGGGGCTGTCCGTTTGCTACGACCTCCGGTTTCCGGAGCTGTACCGCGCGATGGGCCGGGTGGAACTGATCGTGGTTCCTGCTGCCTTCACATATACGACGGGCAGCGCCCACTGGGAAGTGCTGTTGCGCGCCCGCGCGATAGAGAACCAATGCTACGTGCTCGCGCCGGCGCAAGGCGGCCGCCATCCGGGTGGACGCCGCACCTTCGGTGACAGCATGATCATCGACCCTTGGGGTGAGGTGCTGGCACGCCGCGAGGAAGGCGAGGGCGTCGTGGTCGCCGACATCGACCCCGACCGACTGGCCAGTGTCCGTGCCAGCCTGCCGGCACTTCAACACCGAAAGATCCACTGAGAGCCATTTGATGAATGCACCCCATGAGCCCGTCGGCCTCGCCGAACAGCTTCTCCTGACGCCCTACCAATTGGGTCGTGCCGACCTCGACAAGGTCTTCGGCGCCCTGTACCGCCACGATCTCGACTACGCCGACCTGTATTTCCAGTATCAGCGGGGCGAGGCGTGGAGTCTGGAGGAGGGAATCGTCAAGGCGGGCACCTTCAACATCGAGCAGGGTGTCGGCGTGCGAGCCATCTCGGGCGAAAAGACGGCCTTTGCCTACTCCGACGATATCAGCGTGCCTGCCCTCCTGTCGGCCGCCGAGGCGACGCGGGCGATCGGGCGGGTCGGCGGCAATGGCGCCGTCCCGGTCGCGGCAGCGGCGCCCGGGCGAGCGCTATATGCCCAGCAGGATCCCATCGCCACGCTGGAGGCGGCCGAGAAGGTGCGTCTGCTCGAGCGGGTCGAACGCTTCGCGCGAGCCGAGGACGCGAGGGTGTCCCAGGTCATGGCCCATGTAGCGGGCAGCTGGGAAGTCATTCTCGTTGCGCGCAGCGACGGCCATCTCGCGGCCGATGTGCGTCCGCTCGTCCGGGTATCGGTGACCGTCATCATGGAGGATGGCGGACGTCGCGAGCAGGGCAGTGCCGGCGGAGGCGGTCGCTACGACTACGCCTATTTCGACGACGAGCGGCTGCGGGGCTATGCCCGTGCCGCCGTTCACCAGGCCAGCGTCAATCTCGCGGCAGACCCCGCACCCGCGGGCACCATGACGGTCGTGCTGGGCCCGGGATGGCCAGGCATCCTGCTGCACGAGGCGATCGGCCATGGCCTGGAAGGGGACTTCAACCGGAAGGGAAGCTCGGCCTTCTCGGGCCGTATCGGCCAGCAGGTGGCGGCCAAGGGCGTCACGGTCGTCGACGACGGCACGCTGCCCGATCGGCGCGGTTCCCTGTCGATCGACGACGAGGGCAACCCGACGAACCGCACGGTGCTGATCGAGGACGGCGTGCTCGCCGGTTACATGCAGGATTCGCTCAATGCCCGCCTGATGGGGATGAAGCCGACCGGCAACGGCCGCCGGGAGTCCTTCGCCCACCTGCCGCTGCCGCGCATGACCAACACCTACATGCTCAATGGCGACAAGGCGCCGGGCGAGATCATCGAGTCGGTCGAGAAGGGACTCTATGCGGTCAACTTCGGTGGCGGCCAGGTGGATATCACCTCGGGGAAGTTCGTCTTTTCGACGGCGGAAGCCTACCTGATCGAGAACGGCCGCGTGACGCGGCCCGTCAAGGGGGCCACGCTGATCGGCAACGGTCCCGATGCCCTGACCCGCGTGTCGATGATTGGCAACGACATGGCGCTGGACCCGGGAGTCGGCACCTGCGGCAAGGATGGCCAGAGCGTGCCCGTCGGCGTCGGGCAGCCCACGCTGCGCATCGATGGGCTCACGGTCGGTGGTACGGCCTGAGCCGGGCGACTATGAAAAAGTTTGACTTGCCTTAATGAAATGACGGCCCGAAAGGATGATGGTTGCATCTGTCCTGACCCAGGATTTCAAAGTCATGCAAACACGGAACCCCCGAAGAGCATTCCTGTCCCGCCTGGCAGGCGCAGGGCTCGCTTGCGCACTGCCGTCCGCGTGGGCGCAAACCGGCGCGGCTGCCCCTGGGGCGGCGCCGATCAGCCTGGCCTCGGCCATCAACAAGGCGGGTCGGCAGCGCATGTTGTCGCAGCGCAGCGCAAAGTGCTGGCTGATGCAGTCGGAAGGCATCCTGACCGATCGGGCCAACAAGTGGCTGGCACAATCCATCGCCCTCTTCGAGGAAGGGCTCGCCAGTCTCCGGACCCTTCAGCCCAGCCCGGACATCCGGGATTCGCTGGCACAGCTGGAGCAGGCCTGGAAGCCGTATCTCGCAAGCCTGCGGCAGACGCCGTCGAAGGCCAATGCCCGGGCGATCTTCGAGGGCAGCGATCAGGTGCTAACGAGTGCCCACCAGACCACCAAGGCCTACGAGGCACAGGCGGCCAACAACGTGGGCAACCTGATCAACATCGCGGGGCGCCAGCGCATGCTGTCGCAGCGCATGGCCAAGTTCTACTTCTTTGAGCGGCTTGGCATCGAGGCGGACGCGTCGCGGCTGGCGCTTGAAAAGGCGGTTCGCGAATTTGTCGACGCCATGAAGGTGCTGCGTGAATCCAGCGAGACCACCGAGTCGATTGCCGCCGAGCTGGCGCTGGCCGACCAGCAGTGGTTCTTCTTTGATGCAGCCATCAAGGAGCCGGCTGGCGACCAGGCGGCAAAGAACATCGCCACAACCAGCGAGCGCATCCTGCAGCAGCTCGATCTGGTGGTCACGCGCTACGAGGCCCTGGCTACCTAGGGTCTGTGTCCGTACGTCTGGCGGTCTGCCGGGTTTGGGGACAAGGCGCGCCGACGCGGTTTGGCTTCCTCCCGCCCCTCCTCGCTTAGGCTTACAACCTCGGCGCGATCCGCCATACACCTGCCCGCAGACCCTGGCGGCGCGCGCCCGGTCGTCGTTCAGGCTGCATCGCGCAGGTGGCGGTCCACCGAGAGCGCAGCGCCGACGAAGCCCAGGGCGACGGCGACAGCCAGCAGGGTCGCAATATCCTGCAGCGAGGGCTGGCCCAGCGCGAAGGTGGCCCCATAGCTGGTCGCCAGGGTGGCAACGGGATCCCGCAGGGTGTGGACCATCGCGCTCACCAGCAACCAGGCCACGTGGCCGCCGAGCAGCCCCTGGAACATGCCCGACCACAGAAATGGCCGGCGAATGAAGTTGTCTGTGGCGCCCAGCAGGCGACTGACCTCGATCTCGGCACGTTGGGTCATCAACTGCAGGCGGATGGTGTTGAAGGTGACCACCACCAGCGCCGCGGCGAGGATCGCCGCGAGCAGCGTGAAGGCCTGGCGGCCCAGGTCGATCAGGGCGTGGATACGCTCTACCCATGCCGAGTCCAGCTGGACGGTATGCACGCCGGGCCACGACCGGAAGGCCTCCGCCAGGCGGTCGAATGCGGCCGGGTCGTTGCCTGCCGGGGTGACGACGAAGGCGTCGGGCAAAGGGTTCTCGGACAGATCGCTGACCACATCCTGCAGGCCACCCGCGGCCAGTTGCTCCAGTGCCTCTTCGCGTGGCACGAACCGGACTGCGGATAGCCCCGCGGTCTCAGAGAGGCGGCGCTCCACGTCGGCTGACAGCGCGGCGTCCGGCGGCATGTCCATGAAGATGCTGATCTCCGGCTTCTCGCTGACGTCGCCGACGACGCGGTTTGCGTTCTCGAGCAGCAGCAGCCCGCCAGCGGGCAGGGCCAGGGCGATGCCGATCACGATGGCCGTCAGCAGGCTGCCAAGCGGGTTGCGCGCGAGTTGACGGAGCGCGCGCGAAATCGCGCCTGCCTGGTGGTGCAACCAGCCGTTCATGCAACCTCCGAGAGGCGGCCGTGGCTCATGACCAGCCGGCGGGGAGTGGCGTCATCGAACAGGCTCGAGTCGTGGGTCGCGATCAGCACCGTCACGCCTGCCGCATGAAAGGACCGGAACAGGGCCGCGATATCGCCCGCGTAGTCGGCATCGAGGTGTGCCGTGGGCTCGTCGGCCACGAGGATGGAGGGGCGGTTCACCACGGCACGGGCAATCGCGACCCGCTGCTGTTCGCCGCCCGAGAGCGCGAGGGGCATCTCGTCACCGCGCCCGCCCAACCCGACCCGCTCTAGGGCCGCCTGGACACGCCGACTCGCGTCGGACGGCGGGTGACCGGTGATGGTGAGGGGAAGCAGCACGTTGTCGAAGACGTTGCGGTCGAGAAGCAGCCGGATCTCCTGCAGGACCAGCCCGATGTTGCGCCGCAAGTAGGGGATGGCCTGTCGGGGCAGGGCGCCGACGTCCTCGCCTCCGACGGTCACCTTGCCCGAGCTCGGGCGCTCGATCGCGGCAATCAGCTTGAGCAGCGAGGTCTTGCCGGCCCCCGAATGTCCGCTCAGGACCGCCAGCTCGCCGCGCGCCAGGCGAAAGCTGACGTCGCTCAGACCGCCCTGGCCGCCGGGGTAGTGCAGCGATACCTGATCGAACTCGATCATCCGCGCTCAGCGCCCCGTCACCGGCTTGATGTCCAGCAGCGCATTGACGAATTCGCGCGCCTTGAAGGGCTGGAGGTCGTCGATGCTCTCGCCGACGCCGATGAAGCGCAGCGGCTTGGGGCACTGCCTGGCGATGGCGGCCACGACGCCGCCTTTGGCCGTGCCGTCCAGCTTGGTCAGGACCAGGCCCGTCACGCCGATGGCGGCGTCGAACGCCTTGACCTGCGCGAGGGCGTTCTGGCCGATGTTCGAGTCGAGCACCAGCAGGACCTCGTGGGGACCCGAGGGATCGGCCTTGGCGATCACTCGCTTGACCTTGGCGATTTCCTCCATCAGGTGCAACTGGGTGGGCAGCCGTCCGGCCGTATCGGCCAGCACGACGTCGATCCCGCGGGCGCGTGCGGCGTTGACCGCATCGAACATCACCGCGGCCGGATCGCCGCTCTGCTGCGCGATCACGGCCACGCCGTTGCG
>JBNLCM010000143.1:0-10779 GCA_050303815.1 Rhodocyclaceae bacterium | reverse complement strand
CCGAACCAGGTGGCGAAGACCATGGCCAGCACCATCGCCATCGGCAGATTGCGGCCAGCGACGATGTAGTCGCGGGCGTTGTGGACGCGGGTGGCGGCATAGAGGCCGATGCCGATGGAGACCAGCAGGTAGGCGACGACGAGCCAGAGCAGCATGATGGCGGGGCCCTTTCAGGCGAGGCCGACAGTGATCGAGCAGGTCCCGGCGACCTGTCGGCATCCGCCAGCCCGGACCGAAAACCGGCGGATTGTACCAATGATCCCCGCGCCGGAAAACGCCGCTTTTCTCTTATTCGACCGACACTTATGCACCACCGCAGTGCGCCATGCGCGTACACTCCGGCGGGCTCGCCTCAGTCGTCCGGTTCGTACATGGCCTCAAACCGGTCGGCCGCGATGCAATAGGCGTCGCTTCCGTCGGCCCCGTTCGAGACCAGATAGTCCCCGACGCCATAGGCCGACAGCCCTTCCTTCGTCGCCACCTGCCCGGCCGTCTCGGCCTTTTCGGCCCAGACAGGCGTGGACTTCACGTAGTGACCGGGTCCGACACGGCGATACGTGCGCGCAAACGAGTCGGCATCCACCGTATAGACCTCCCCGGCGTTATCCACCAGCCAGTCGCCCGCCTTGCATTGCTGTTCACCACCCCACTTCTGGTAGCGGAAGCTGGCGCCCTCCAGGGCCAGCCGCACGGCCACGACGAACTGATCGGCCCGCTTCCGGTACCGCTTGCGCTCACCCATTCCGAAGGTCCCCGGTTGCCTCGCGCGCCGAGCGGGAGCCGGCGGCCGGCCTCAGCCCGTCACCACCTCGCCGCGCTGCAGGCGCTCCATTGTGTCGATGATCACCTCCGCGGCCCAATCGAGCGCTTCCTGCTCGACCACCAGCGGCGGCGCGAAGCGTAGCACGGTGGCATGGGTATCCTTGGTCAGGATGCCACGCGCGAGCAAGCGCCCGGCCACATCATGGGCGTCCAGCCGGGCGGGGTCCAGGTCCATGCCGATGAACAGCCCGCGCCCTCTTACCTCTCGCACCGCGCCGCCCGCCAGGCGCTCAAGCTGGCGGCGAAAACGCTCGCCGGCGCTCGCGGCATGCTCGCACAGGTTCTCGTCGGTGATGATGTCCAGTGCCTCGAGCGCGACTGCCGCAGCCAGCGGATTGCCGCCGAAGGTGGAGCCGTGGTCGCCCGGCGAGAAAACGTCCATCACCGTGCGGTCGGCGAGGAAGGCGGAGACCGGCAACAGGCCGCCACCGAGCGCCTTGCCGAGGATGACCCCGTCGGGCCGGACGCCTTCGTGGGCGCAGGCCAGCAGCTTGCCGGTTCGCCCCAGGCCGGTCTGGACTTCGTCCGCGATCAGCAGGACCTGATGGCGGCGGCAGATCTCGGCGCACCGGGCCAGCCAGCCGGCCGGCGGCAGACGGATGCCACCCTCGCCCTGGATCGGCTCGACGAGGAAGGCCGCCGTTTCGGGCGTGATGGCGGCCTCGAGCGCGTCCGCGTCACCAAAGGGAATCCGCTCGAGACCCGCAGGGAAGGGGCCGAAGCCATCCCGGTACTGGGCTTCGGACGACAGGCCGACGATCGCGATCGAACGGCCATGGAAGTTGCCATCGCAGGCGATGATGCGCGCCTGGTCGGGCGCCACGCCCTTGACCCGGTATGCCCACTTGCGCGCCGCCTTGAGCGCCGTCTCGACCGCCTCCAGCCCGGTGTTGACCGGCAGCGCCGCCTCATAGCCGAACAGTTCGCACAGCCGCTCGAGCAGCAACGGCAGCCGGTCGTTGCTGTAGGCGCGCGAGGTCAGTGTCAGGCGGGCCGCCTGGCGCGACAGCACGTCAAGCAGGCGCGGATGGCCATGACCCAGGCTAACCGCGGAATACGCGCTCATCATGTCCAGGTAGCGGCGGCCCGCCACGTCCCACAGCCAGACGCCCGCGCCGCGGGCAAAGACGACCGGCAGCGGATCGTAGTTGTGGGCACCGTGGCAATCCTCGAGGGCACGCAGCACCTGGGCCGGTGGGCCCAGCGCGGCGACAGCGAACTCTGCACTCCAGTCGGGAGCCCGCTGCGCCCGGGCAATCTCGAACGCCAGCAGATCCGGACACTCGCGCAGCGCGTACAGGGCTGTGGCGAGGGGCTCCGGCGCGAGCGCGAGGGCGTCGAGCGCCGACAGGTCCAGGCTCACGACGAAGCCACCCGCCGCGCTCCGTGCGATCGAGAGGGCATCGCAGAAGGTCGCCGCGAAGCCACGGCGACGCACCTCGGAAAGCCCGAAGACCCGCACGCCGAGCCGCGAGACCCGCTCGACCTCGGCAGCGGACCAGTCCCGGGCGGCCACCACGCAGACACAGCCCGGGTCGAGGAACGGGAAGGGCGTGTCCTCGGCTGCGGCGCACTCGCCCAGCAGCCGGGGCAGGAGCTGGTGCTCGTCCGCGATGGCGGGGCCATCGTCCGGCGTGGCGGCGTCAAGGCGGGCATCGATCAGGATCAGGCCGATTCGGCCGTGCGCCTCGCGAGCCCGGGCAACGCCTTGCCAGGCGCTGGCGGTGGCGGTCTGGTCAGGCGACAGCAGAAGGGGCAGCTCGCCGCCGTCGACGGCGGAGGCGCACACGCCGGCCAGGTGGCGCAGCAGGACCGACAGGGTGGCGGGACGGCTGCCAGGCCCTTCCAGGCTGCCGTGCCAGCGGGCGCGGACGCCGGCCCGCCCCAGCTCACGCAGCAGGTGGCCGTGAAGCCGGCTGCTCTCCCCTGCCAGTTCCACCAGCAGGACCTCTCGCGGCCCCCGGCCGCCCCTGACGATTGCCTCGGCCATCGGATCACCTCCGCCCGTTGCGCTGTCCAGTCCACCGGGGCGATGCCATGCCGGATGCATGACAGAATCCCGAAACCCCGGCACTTACTGCAGCTTAGATGATGCGGAGGAAAAAAACGTTCGCTGGCGGCCTCACGCGCCGGACAGCAGGCGCCAGACTTCGAGGGAAACCAGCACCACCAGCAGCAGGCCCACCACGGTGAGCACCCGGGACTGGCGGCGCTGCACGGCCGTGAGCCGGGCCAGCTCAACCCGGGTCGCGTTGAGCGCCTCGGGTGTCGCCAGCGCCTTGTGAACGAGTCTCGGCATCTGCGGCAGCGTGGCCGCCCAGCCGGGCGCCTCCTCTTTCGCGTGGCGAATGAGGGCCCGCCAGCCCACCTGCTCGTTCATCCATCGCTCGAGGAAGGGCTTGGCGGTTTTCCACAGGTCGAGATCCGGGTCGAGCTGGCGACCCAGGCCTTCGATGTTGAGGAGGGTCTTCTGCAGCAGCACGAGCTGGGGCTGGACCTCCATCTCGAATCGCCGGGCAGTCTGGAACAGGCGCAGCAGGGTCTTGCCGAAGGAGATGTCCTTGAGCGGCTTGTCGAAGATCGGCTCGCACACCGCCCGGATGGCCCCTTCGAATTCGTCCACCCGCGTGCCGGCGGGCACCCAGCCGGCCTCGATGTGGGCCTGAGCGACCCGCTTGTAGTCGCGCTTGAAGAAGGCCAGGAAGTTCTGGGCGAGGTAGTTCTTGTCCGTTTCGTTGAGGGTGCCCATGATGCCGAAGTCGAGCGCGATGTAGCGGCCATCCCGGTGCACGAAGATGTTTCCGGGATGCATGTCGGCATGGAAGAAGCCATCCCGGAACACCTGGGTGAAGAAGATCTCGACCCCGGCGCGCGACAGCGCGGAGAGGTCCGTCCCCTGTGCCCGGAGCGCGCCGATCTGGGAGATCGGAACCCCTCGCATGCGCTGCATGACCATGACCGACCGGCCACAGTAGTCCCAGTAGACCTCGGGCACGATCAACAGGTCGGAGTCGGTGAAGTTGCGCCGCAACTGCGAGCAGTTGGCGGCCTCGCGGCCCAGGTCGAGTTCGTCGCGCAGGTACTTGGCAAACTCGGCAACCACCTCGCGGGGCTTCAGGCGCCGCCCTTCGGGCCACAGCTTCTCGAGCAGGATGGCCGCCGCCTCGAGCAGCGACAGGTCGTGGGCAATGACGCGCTCGATCCCCGGCCGCAGCACCTTGACCGCCACCTCGGTGCCGTCGGGCAGCGCGGCAAAATGCACCTGGGCCACGGAGGCCGACGCCACCGGGGTGCGCTCGAAGCCGACGAAGACCTCGTCGACCGGGCGTTCGAAATACGCCTCGATGACGGCCACCGCCTGCGCCGACGGAAACGGCGGCACCCGGTCCTGCAGCGCCGCCAGCTCGTCCGCCAGGTCTGGCGGCAGCAGGTCGCGGCGTGTCGACAGCATCTGGCCGAACTTGACGAAGATCGGTCCGAGGGACTCGAGCGCCCGCCGCAGGCGCACCGCACGGGGCTCGCGAAAGCGCCGCCAGAAGAAGAACGTCCGCCAGATCGCGGGCAGCCGCCCGCTCGAGTCGGCATCGAGCACGACCTGATCGAGGCCGAACCGCAGGCCGACGGTGACGATCTTGGCGAGACGCAGCAGGCGCACGGGCATTCCGGGCGGAGACAAAGCCGGGATTGTGCCCGCAAAGACCGGAGACGGGAAATCGCCGGCCACGGAGCCGCGGCGCCATCTGCCGTCCGGCGGCCCTTGCAAACCGTAACCCCCGTGGCAGGCTGACCGCCGTATGCTCTCCGGGCAGCAGACAGGCTGCTGTATAATTTCGGGTTTTCCGAATTTCCCAGCCCTCCCCACCCCATGAGCTCCGACTCCAAGACCCAACTGGCCGAACTGCTTCGTCGCGCCCTCGCCAGCGTGGCCCCCGACCACGCCGACACTCCGATCGTTCTCGAGCGCCCGAAACAGGCCAGCCACGGTGACTTTGCGAGCAACCTCGCACTCCAGCTCGCCAAGCCGCTGCGGCGCAGTCCGCGCGATCTCGCCGCGATGCTGCTGTCGGAACTGCCGGCCTCGCCGCTGGTGACGAGTGCGGAGATCGCGGGCGCGGGCTTCATCAATTTCCGGCTCGCCGAGTCGGCCAAGACCTCGGTCGTCGCCCGGGTCCTGGAGCAAGGCTCCGGTTTTGGCCGTGGCGAGGCCAAGGCGTGCAAGGTGCAGGTGGAGTTCGTCTCCGCCAATCCGACCGGCCCGCTCCACGTGGGCCACGGCCGTGGCGCCGCCTATGGCGCATCGCTGGCCGCGGTGCTCGATTTCGCGGGCTTCGACGTGACGAGCGAGTACTACGTCAATGACGCGGGTCGACAGATGGACATCCTCGGGCTGTCCACGTGGCTGCGCTACCTGGCCGAGTTCGGCATCCTGGTGCCCTTTCCGGTCAATGCCTACCAGGGCGACTACGTGGTCGCCATGGCGCGCGAGATCCAGTCGGCCCACAGCGACCGCTTCGCGCGCGTCAGCGCCGCCCAGGTGCTGGCCGACGCCCCCGACGCCGGGCAGGACAAGGAAGGCCACCTGGACGCCCTGATTGCCAACGCGAAGCGCCTGCTTGGCGAGGACTGGCACTGGATTCACGGCTTCGCGCTGACCGAGCAGCTCGGCGACGGCCGCGAGGATCTGGAAGAGTTCGGCGTCCGCTTCGACCGCTGGTTCTCCGAGAAGAGCCTGTTCGACACCGGCCTGGTGGAGCGGGCGGTCAGCGAGCTAGAAAAGCGCGGGCACCTCTACGAACAGGATGGCGCGCGCTGGTTCCGGTCCACCGACTTCGGTGACGAGAAGGACCGCGTGGTCCAGCGCGACAACGGGCTATACACCTACTTCGCCTCCGACATCGCCTATCACCTGAACAAGTTCGAGCGCGGCTTCGACCGCATGATCGACATCTGGGGCGCGGACCACCACGGCTACATCCCCCGCGTGAAGGGGGCCATCCAGGCCCTCGGCCTGCCGGCGGAGAAGCTCGAGGTGTCCCTGGTTCAGTTCGCCGTGCTCTACCGCAACGGTCAGAAGGCCGCGATGTCCACCCGCTCGGGCGAGTTCGTGACGCTGCGCGAACTTCGCCGCGAGGTGGGCAACGATGCCTGCCGCTTCTTCTACGTGCTGCGCAAGAGCGACCAGCACCTCGACTTCGATCTCGACCTCGCCAAGAGCCAGAGCAACGAGAACCCGGTCTATTACATCCAGTACGCCCACGCCCGCGTCGCCAGCGTGCTCAAGCAGTGGGGCGGCAGCCTGGCCGACCTCGCTGGCGTCGACCTGTCGCCGCTCGCCAGCGAGCGCGAGATGGCCCTGTGCGGGCGTCTGGCCGCCTTCGGCGAGGTCGTGACCTCGGCCGCGACCGACTACGCGCCCCACCAGATCGCCTTCTACCTGAAGGACCTCGCCGGCGAGTTTCACAGCTGGTACAACGCCGAGCGCATGCTGGTCGAGGACGAGGGCCTGATGCTGGCGCGCCTGGCCCTGGCGGCGGCGGTTCGCCAGGTGCTCGCCAACGGCCTGACCCTGCTCGGGGTGTCCGCGCCCGAAAGCATGTAATCCACGGAATCCACCATGAGTGAAAAGCGCAAGCCACGCGCCAAGCAGCAACCGAAGAAGTCCAGCGCCGGCGGCATGCTGGTCGGCCTTTTCATCGGCCTGATGCTGGGTGCGGTCGTCGCGGTCGTGGGCGCCTGGTACTTCACCCAGAACGCACCCTTCAAGACCGACGGCCGCAGCCAGGAACGCGAGCCAGTGCCCGGCAACGACGGCAAGCCCATCGCCCTGCCCGGTCGCCCCGGCGGCAAGCCGGTCGAGAAGCCTCAGTTCGACTTCTACAAGATCCTGCCCGAGGGCGAGTCGGGCACGGCACCCGCCCCCGCCAACCCACCGGCTGCGAAACCCGCGGTCGTGCAGCGTTACTTCCTGCAGGCGGGCGCCTTCGAGAATCCGTCGGAGGCCGACAACGTCAAGGCGCGACTCGCGCTGATGGGGGTCGAGGCGAGCGTGTCGCGCGCCGAGGTCAGCGGCAAGGGCACTGTCCACCGGGTTCGCATTGGCCCCTACGACGACGAGCAGATGCTCGACGAAGCCCGCCGGGAGCTGGCCGATGCCGGTATCGCGACGGTCCCGATCAAGGTGCAGTGATTCGAAAAGTCGGGTAAAGCCGCGTTAGCATCCGCAGTCACGCGGAACCGTTGGCCGCCTGCAGACTCCCACTCACCGAACTCGAATCAATCACGGAGGAATCTCGAATGGATCGTCGTCAAGCGCTGAAGCACGTGGCCGCAGTTGCCGGCCTGGCCGTAATCGGAAACAAGGCCTTCGCCCAGGGCGAACCATTCAACACGCTCGACCCTGCGCAGAGCACCGAAGACCCGTCTCGCATCGAGATCGTCGAGTTCTTCCACTATGGCTGCCCCCATTGCCGCGCCTTTGATCCGCTGCTCGAGGCGTGGCTGGTCAACCTGCCCAAGGACGCCTATTTCAAGCGCGTGCCGGCCATCTGGGGCAACCCCAAGCTGAAGGGGCTGGCGCGCCTTTACTATGCCGCGGAAGCCACCGGCGACCTGCACGCCCTGCACGCCGACGTGTTCGAGGCCTTCCAGACGGCGCACGTACCGCTCGACACCCCGGAAGGCGTCAAGGACTGGGTGGCAGGCAAGGGCATCGACGCGGACAAGTTCATGGCCGCCTACAAGTCCTTCGGCATCGAGTCGAAGCTGAGCCGGGCCGACCAGCTGGCGCGCAATTTCCGAATCCAGGGCGTGCCGACAGTCGCGGTCAACGGTCAGTACACGACGTCGGCCTCGCTGACCGGCAGCCACGAGAACACCCTCAAGGTCGTCGATGAGCTGATGGCCAAGGTGCGCAAGTCCCGCGGCTGACCCCACGCCCTGTTCACTGCCCGGCTTCCATGCCCACTGCCCGGCGGGTCGTCATCACCGGTGCGTCGAGCGGTATCGGCTCGGCCCTGGCGAAGGGCTTCGGACGCCGGGGCGACCGGCTGTTCCTGATCGGCCGGGATCGCGACCGCCTCGAGTCGGTCGCGGCCCTGTCGGGCAGCGACGCGCACTGCCTGCAGGCCGATGTCGGCGACGTGGCGGCCATGCAGGCCTGTGCCGGGCGAATCCTCGAATCGGGGCCCCCGGACATCGTGATCGCCAATGCCGGCGTGTCCGTCGGCACCCTCGCGGGCGACCGGGGCGACCTGCGCACCCTCGAGCGGATCCTTCAGACCAACGTCGTCGGGCTTGCCGCCACCCTTCAGCCCTTTGTCGCCCCCATGCGCGCGCGGGGGCACGGCACCCTGGTGGGCATCGCCTCGGTGGCGGGCATTCGTGGCCTGCCCGGCTCGGGTGCCTACAGCGCATCGAAGGCGGCCGCGATCACCCTGCTCGAGTCCATGCGGGCGGAGCTGCGCGGCACGGGCATCCGCGTGGTGACGATCGCACCCGGCTACATCGACACCCCGATGACCCGCGTCAATCGCTACCCGATGCCCTTCCTGATGGCGGCCGACGCTGCCGCCGAGCGCATGGTCAGGGCCATCGAACAGCAGCGGAGCTACTGCGTGATCCCCTGGCAGATGGGCATCGTCGCAAAGCTCCTGCGACTGCTGCCAAACCCCCTGTTCGACCGTCTCTTCGAGCGCGCCGGCCGGAAACCCCGCGGTCTGCCGCTTTAGGGCCTGCCGGTCGCCGTCCGGCGGTCGCGCAAGGCTCGGGCACGCGAAAAGGTCATCCGACGCGGCAAGACAACCGACCGAACCCTCACGCCTGGGCCGCCGGAGACGCGGGACGCCGCTCCTGGGCGCAAAGATCCGCATAGCAGCGCTCGAGCCTCTCGAACGCCTCCCGCGCCGCGCCGAGATCCGCCTGTCGGGCACAGTCGTCCACGCGGGCGCAAGCCGCCGCGGCCTGCTCGGCCCCCACCACCGCAAGGCTGGACTTGAGGCGGTGGGCCACGTCGCGAACCTGCAGCGCATCCGCGCCGTCGAGCCCGCCCCGGATGAGGGGGATGTCGGTATCCGCCTGATCCCACAGCATGTCGAGCAGCTCGCGCCACAGGCCCTCATCGCCGCCCAGGTTCTCGATGGCCTGTACGCGGTTGATCGCTGCCGGCGCGTCGTCCAACGCGGGGGCGATGGCCTCGGCGTCCCCGTCCCGGCTCGCCCACGCCTGCCCGGCGTCGGGGTCTGCCACCCGCACCAGCATGGCGAGCAGCGTCGGCGAGCGGACCGGTTTGGACAGGTAATCGGTCATGCCATGGGACAGGCATTCATCGCGGATGCCTTCCATCGCGTGGGCAGTCAGGCCGACGATGGGCAGCCGCTGGCCGGCGGCGCGAATCCGTTCAGTCGCCTCGAAGCCGTCCATGCCGGGCATCTGCACGTCCATCAGCACCACGTCGTAGTCGCCGCCCAGCACCGCTTCGACCGCCGACGCGCCGTTGTCGACCACCGACACTTCGTGGCCGGCGCGGCGCAGGGTATGCGTCAGGAAGACCTGATTGACCTCCGTATCCTCCGCCAGCAGAACGCGAAAGGTCTTTCGGACCGTGTCCGGTGCCTGGACTGCGAGTTCCGCGGCGGCCTGCTCGTCCGCGAGGCCGAGGGGCAGCTCGAAACTGAAGGTGCTGCCGTGCCCCGGCTCGCTGTCCACCCAGATGCGCCCGTGCATGAGCTCGCACAGTCGCGCACAGATGGTCAGGCCAAGGCCCGTACCGCCGAAGCGCCGCCCGATCTGTGCGTCGCTCTGCGTGAAGGCCTCGAAGATCGAGCGCTGGCGTTCCGGCGAAATACCGATCCCCGAATCGGAGACCCCGATCCGCAGCAGCACACCCGCGTCGCCCGCTGGCGTGGCGGCCACCCGCACCGTGACGCCCCCCTGCTCGGTGAACTTCAGGGCGTTGCCCACGAGGTTGATCAGGATCTGCCGGATGCGGGTCGGATCGCCGACGAGCCATCGCGGCAACCCCGCCGCGACGTCGAGCTCGAGAGACAGGCCCCGGTTGGCGGCCTGCCAGCGCAACGGCTGGAGCGTCTCGTCGAAGAGGGCCTCACCATCGAAGGGGATCGACTCGATGACGAACTTGCCTGCCTCGATCTTCGAGAAATCGAGCAGGTCATTGATGATCACGAGCAGCCCCTCGGCCGACGCGTGTGCCATCTCGATGAAACGCTTCTGCTGCCCATCGGTGGCATATTCGGCGGCGATCTCGGTCATGCCGAGGATGCCGGCCATCGGGGTCCGGATTTCATGGCTCATCATGGCCAGGAAGGACGCCTTGGCCCGCTCGGAAGCCGCCGCGGCGTCGCGCGCCGCCGCCAGCTCCCGCTCGTGCCGGATCCGCTCGGTGATGTCGATGCTGGTCAGCACGCGCCCGCGCACCTGGTCCTGCATCAGCAAGGGGCGGGCGCGCGCCCGAATGGTCCGCCCGTCGCGCAGGGACAGCTGCGCCTCGACCTCGTCCTCGTCGCGCGACAGCAAGGCGCGCCAGGGAGAACGCTCGCCGCTGGCCAGGCGGCACATGCGAATCATGTGACGCAACACGCTGCGGTCGTCGCGCATGCTCTCGGCACGGAGGGACCAGATCTCGGCGAAGCGGTGGTTGAAGTTCATGATGCGCCCGTCGAGCTCGAGCACCAGCAGGCCATCTGCAGTGGATTCGAAGATCGCCCGCAGCAGCGACGTCGAGGCCTCGAGCTCGTCGGCGGCTGCCGCGGAGGCCCGGGCATCGGAGGCGCGCAGGACGAGGAAGGGGCCACCCTCGCCCTCATGGACGGTGACCGACTTGGTCACCGGCAGCATCTCGCCGTCGCCCCGGGCCAGCAGGCCTTCGGCCTCGTGCAGCGCGACCAGGCGGCCGCCGGCGACGTCATCCCAGTAGAACGCATCCTGCAACGCGCACTCGAG
>JBNLCM010000142.1:0-3429 GCA_050303815.1 Rhodocyclaceae bacterium | reverse complement strand
GTGAATGCACAGTTTTGCGCCGAAGCCGAAGGCACGCGCAAAAGCGAAATCGGCACGGATGCGGGCCTCATCGGTGACCGACGGGGTCACCCCGGCAATCGGCGACGGCAGCTCGGCGCAGCGCGACGCGATCGCGATGCGTGCCGAGGGGTAGGCCAGGCCGGCTTCGTCGCCGGACAGGTCGAGGTCGACCGCGTAATCCAGCGTGCCGAAGGCGAGGCGCGCCACCCCGTCGCCGGTCGCGATCTGGTCCACGTTGCGGATGCCGCGCGCCGTCTCGACCAGGGCCAGCACCTGCACCGAGTCGGCGCCACCGCGAACCAGGTCGATCTGCTCGCGCCACTCGGTCTTGGGCAGCATCACCTGGCGGATGCCTGCCTCGCGGATCATCCTCATGTCGTCACCGAACCACTCGGACTGACTGTCGTTGATGCGCACCGCGATCCGGTTCGCGGCCTCGCCATGCGTCGCGAACCAGCGCGCGATGGCATCGCGGGCGCCAGCCTTGTCGGCAGGGATGACTGCGTCCTCGAGATCGAGGATGATCATTCCGGCGTCGGTGGCCAGTGCCTTGTCGAAGCGTTCCGCGCGGTTGCCCGGGACGAACAGGTAGGTGATGGGCAGCTTCATGGCGACGGCCTCAGATCACGCCGGCGCGCTTCAGCTCGGCCACCTGGCCGGCCGCATAGCCGAGTTCGGCGAGGATCGCCGCCGAGTGCTCGCCCAGCGCCGGCACCGGGTCCATGCGCGGCTCGCCCTCTTCCCACGAGCCCGGCGGCAGCAGCGCGGGCACCGTGCCGACCGAAGTGCCGACTTCGCGCCAGCGCTTGCGCGCCTTGAGCTGCGGGTGTTCCCACACCGCAGGCATGTCGTTCACCTGGGCGTTGGCGATATTGGCCTCGTCCAGGCGCTCGATGACCTGCTCGGCGGTCAGGCCGGCGAAGGCGTCGATGATGATCTGGCGCAACTCGACTCGCGCCGCGCTGCGCCTGGAGTTGCTCGAGAAGCGCGGTTCTTGGCCGAGTTCCGGCTGGAGCAGGACCTTGGCGCAGAAGCCGGCCCACTCCCGTTCATTCTGCAGCCCGAACATCACGACCTTGCCGTCACCGGCCGGGAAGGGCCCATAGGGGTAGATGGTGGCGTGGCTGGCACCGGTGCGCGGGGGTGGCGCAGCGCCGTCGAAGGCATAGTAGAGCGGGTAGGTGGTCCATTCCACCAGACTCTCGAGCATCGAAACGTCGATATGCTGGCCGCGGCCGGTCTTCTGCCGGTGCAGCAGTGCGGCCAGGATGTTGGTGTAGGCGTACATGCCGGCCGCGATGTCGGCGATCGAGGGACCCGCCTTGCAAGGCTGCTCCTCGGTGCCGGTGACCGAGAGGAAGCCGGACTCGCTCTGGATCAGCAGGTCGTAGGCCTTCTTGTCGCGGTAGGGGCCGTCGGCGCCGTAGCCCGAGATGTCACAGACGATGATGTCGGGCTTGATCGCCGAGAGCGCCTCGTAGGACAGCCCGAGCCGTGCCGCGGCACCCGGCGCCAAGTTCTGCACCACGACGTCGGCCTCCTCGGTGATCAGGCGCAGCAGCGCCTTCTGCGCTTCCGGGTGCTTGACGTCGAGCGTCAGGCTCTCTTTCGAGCGGTTTATCCACACGAAGTGCGAGGCGATGCCGCGCACGCGTTCGTCGTAGCCGCGGGCGAAGTCGCCCACGCCGGGGCGCTCGACCTTGATCACGCGGGCGCCGAGGTCGGCCAGCTGGCGGGTGGCAAAGGGTGCCGCGATGGCGTGCTCGAGGGTGACGACGGTGATGCCTTCAAGAGGTCTCATGATTCATTCCTCACTTGATGACCGCGGTGGCCTGCATGGTCAGCCAGCCCTCGTGGTCCCTGGCCCACAGGCGGAAGGTCTTGCCATCGGGCTCGGGGGCGCCGCAGACGAAGAAATGGTTGATGTCGAATACCGGGCGCACGGCGCGGAATTCGTAGCTCGCCAGCTCCGCATCGGGCAACTGGTGGCGCAGCAGGTCGAGCAGCATCGTGGCGACCATCGGGCCGTGCACGATCAGGCCCGGGTAGCCCTCCACCTCGGTCACGTACTTGCGGTCGTAGTGGATGCGGTGGCCGTTGAAAGTCAGCGCCGAGTAGCGGAACAGCAGCACGTCGTCGGGCACCCACTTCTTTTCCCAGGTCGCGTTATCCGGCGCAGCCTTGGGGGGCGGGGCGACGTCGTCCGGCTTGGCGGCCTCGCGATAGACGATGTCGTGGAACTCGGTCAGCGCGATGTCGGTTTCGCCGGCGCGGCGAATCTCGTGGCGGACCTTGACGAATACCAGCGGGCCGCTGCGGCCGCTCTTTTCGGTGACGTCATGGATGGTCGAGGTGCGCGTCATCGCGTCGCCAATGCGCAGCGGCTGGTGGAAGGTGAACTGGCTGCCGGCCCACATGCGCCGCGGCAGCGGCACCGGCGGCAGGAAGCCGCCGCGCTTGGCGTGGCCGTCGGGACCGATCTCCGACTGCCGGTGCAGCGGCAGGAAGTACAGCCAGTGCCACAGGCCGGGCAGCGGCGTGCCGACTGCAGGGCGCTCGGCGGGGCGATCGAAGGTCGCCGAGAGCGCAGCGTAGGGCGTGGCGGTGGCGATGTCGGAGACTTCTTCCGAACGGCCGATCCAGTCTTTCAGGTTCATTTTCAGGGTCCTCGTGTCGTGTCTTGGGCCGCCGCCGCCCTGGCCGCAGCCTCCTGGGGGCGGCGCTCAGGGGGCGATGGCGGTGCCTATGCAAAGCTCTTGCGGGCTCAAATCGCGGCGCTCACTTCAGCGGCCAGGGCAACTCGACGTAGTGCTGCAATACGCCGGCGGGAAAGTCGAGCGTCAGGTAGTGGCCCAGGGTGCTCATGAAGGCGATGCACAGTCCGGTGTAGAGTAGGCTGCGGGCCACGCCGAGCCGGGTCCGCACGATCAGGAAGGTGGTGATGAAGATCGCGATCGAGAGAATGAAACCGAGTACCGAAGTCATGCCGAACAGGAACACGAACCAGCCCACCGATGGCCACACCGTGGTGCCATCGTCCGAACCCTTGGCCCTCGCGGCGAGTTCCTGGTCGAAGTGGGCCGGGTCACCGGGTCTGCCCACCACCAGCATCATCACCATGTAGCCGGTGAATGCGACCATCAGCGCCGAGGTGTAGAAAGGAAACACCGAGCCCAGGAAGGTGAGCGGTGCGCTGCTGATCACCCCGTAGAGGAAGGTCGCCAGCAGGAACACGGCAAACACGACCTGCGGTCGACGCTCCGCCTTGTCGACGCCGCCCAGCACCGGGCGCTCGCTTGCCTCGCCACGGGCCTCCTTGGTCACAGCGCCTTCTTCGGAAACCCGGCTGCGCAGCGCCATCAGCGTGGATACGATGGCCAGTGCACCGATGATCAGCACGCCCGGCCG
>JBNLCM010000141.1:0-15676 GCA_050303815.1 Rhodocyclaceae bacterium | reverse complement strand
GATGATTCATTATATCCGCCGATCGCCCGACGCCCCGATTGATGCGCGTCAATAGTCGTTCGCGTTTGCTGCACTGCAGTCTCGATTGCCACCAGAATGGAGTTGCGCGGGTCGTGCGCTCCGGTGAGGCCCGTTGCGAGATGCCTGATGGAGGCAAGTCATGACGTCACATGCATCGAATGGCAGGCACCCGTCCGAGGGGGCAGGGAGCTTCGTGGCGGGCCTTAGAACGATCGAGAATGCGGGGCGCGCTTTCGAAGGTGCCTTCGATCCGATCGGGATGATGATGCCGTTGATCCACGCGCAACTGGCCTGGTTCTCCCACCCTGTCGAGTTTTCCGCGGCGGCTGCGCGCCTGCTGGACAAGAGCGTGGCGCTGCAATTGCACATGCTGAAGCGCAGCCTCGGCATCGACAGCCCCGAACCGATTGCTCCCCACCGCGACGATACGCGCTTTACCGATCCGGTGTGGCGCGATCAGGTGTTCTGGGACACCGTGAAGGACAGCTACCTGCTGCTGACGCGCAGCGTTCAGGACATGCTGTTCGAGACGCCTGGCATGTCTGCGCGCGAGCGTCGTCGGGTCGCGTTCTGGTGGCGGACCTGGCTCAACATGATGGCGCCGACCAACTTTCTCTGGACCAATCCGGTTGCCTTGCGCAAGGCTGTCGAGACCCAGGGCGAGTCGCTGCGACAAGGCTGTGCCAACTTCCTGGATGACATAGCAGCCGGGTCGGTACGCCTGGCCGATCCATCGGACTTCCATGTCGGCAAGAACCTGGCGACGACGCCGGGTCAGGTCGTGTTCCGCAATGGCCTGCTTGAGGTGATCCACTACGCACCCACGCAGAAGCAGGTACATCAGGAACCTGTCGTGATCGTCACGCCCTGGATCAACAAGTTCTACATCCTCGACCTGACGCCACGAAAGAGCATGGTGCGCTACCTGCTCGAGCAGGGGCTGGATGTGTACATCACGAGCTGGAAGAACCCGGACGAGTCGATGGCCGACGTGGCGTTCGACGACTATCTCACCGAGGGTATCGGCGAGATCGTTCGCGTTGCACGTGACCTGTCCGGCGCCGACAAGGTCCATGCCGTCGGATATTGCATTGGCGGCACAGCGCTGTCCATGTACATGGCCTGGGCCAACCGGCACTTCGGCAAGGACCGTGTTCCGGTGCGTGACTGGACCTTGTTCACGACACTCGTGGACTTCCATCGCCCGGGCGACATCGAAGTCTTCATCGACCCGCAGACGGTGGAGTACCTGTCCGAGAGCATGGCCCGCAAGGGCTACCTCGATGGCCAGGAAATGGCCACCTCGTTCCGCTTGCTGCGATCCAACAGCCTGATCTGGCACTACGTGGTGCATGGCTGGCTGTATGGCGAAAAGCCGCCAGCCTTCGACGTGCTCTACTGGAACATGGATACCACCCGGATGCCCGCGCGCATGCATGCCTGGTATCTGCGCGAGCTGTATCTGGAGAACCGGCTTGCCAAGGCCAATACGCTGGAGGTCGCCGGCGAGCGGATGGACCTGGGCTGCATTCGTCAGCCGGTGTATGCCGTGGCGGCCGAGGATGACCACATTGCGCCATGGCGGCAGACATTCCGGACCATGGAACTGGTCGGCGCGGAGCGGCGCTTCGTTCTCTCCAGTTCCGGCCACATCCTCGGTATCGTCAACCCGCCGACACGTCCGCCGAAGCGGGAGTTCGTGGCCGCCGAGGTCAAGGCCGGTGACTCGCACGAGGCTTGGCACCACCGTGGCGAAACCGCGCCGGGCAGCTGGTGGGAAGACTGGATGGCCTGGCTGAAACCGCGCTGTGGTGCGCTGGGCGACGCTCCGGCAGTGGCCAGCGCCGGCTACCCGGCCCTGTGCAACGCGCCGGGAACGTACGTGCTCGAACGGTGAAGGCGAGGAAAGGGCCTCAGGTGTGCTTGGCGCAGTGCGTCAGAAGCTGCTTGAGGCCTTCCAGATCGATGATGCGAATATGCTTCTGGTGGACCGCGACGAGTCCTTCGTCCTGGAACTTCGAGAAGGCCCGGGACACGGTTTCGAGCTTGAGACCAAGGTAGGAGCCAATCTCGTCGCGGGTCATGCGCAGGTGGAATTCGGCAGGGGAGTAGCCGCGAGCCATGAAACGCTTGGAGAGGTTCAGAAGGAAGGCCGCGAGGCGTTCCTCGGCGCGCATCGAGCCGAGCAGCATCATCACGCCGTGATCGCGCACGATCTCGCGACTCATGACCTTGTGGAACTGGTGCTGCAACGACTCCACCTCGCGGGAGAGTTCTTCGAGCTTCGAAAAGGGGATGACGCAGACTTCGCTGTCCTCGAGGGCCGTGGCATTGCACGAATGGGCTTCGGAGCTGATACCGTCCAGTCCGAGGATTTCGCCTGTCATCTGGAAGCCGGTGACCTGTTCCCGCCCATCTTCAAGCAGCACGTCGGTCTTGAACGACCCGGCGCGGATCGCGTAGATGGCCTCGAACTCGTCGCCAGCCCGATAGAGTTGGTGCTGCCGACGGATCTTCCGCTTGCTTCCCACGAGTTCGTCGAGTCGGTCGATCTCGTGTCCTGTCAATCCGAATGGCAAGCAGAGTTCACGGAGATTACACTGAGAGCAGGCGGCCTTAAGAGTGGTCGGCGTGACCGCCGTTGCTTTCATTTCCACGCTGTCCTAACTCCTTTCCCTTCGTACGGGGTTGTCCTACTTTGATCCACGTCAACCCTGCGACCGCGGCTTTTTGAGATGGTAGCCGCCTGTAAGGTGAACAAGACCATGACCAGCAGAGACATCGTATTTGACCCGCAGTTGATCCGTCGCTTTGACGTCAATGGCCCTCGCTACACGTCATACCCGACGGCCGACCGATTCGTCGAGGCGTTCAACGCCGATGCGTACAAACATTGGCTCGGCAAGCGGACGGTAGGGGGGATCAATCGACCCCTGTCATTATACTTCCACATCCCTTTCTGTAACACGATCTGCTACTACTGCGCCTGCAACAAGATCATCACCAAGGATCACGGCCGTTCCGCCAAATACTTGAAATATCTGGACAAGGAAGTGGAGATGCAGGCCGCGGCGCTCGATGGCGGGCGTGAGGTTCTGCAGCTGCATCTGGGCGGCGGCACGCCGACCTTCCTGTCCCATGATGAAATGCGACAGTTGATGGCCACCGTGAACAAGCACTTCACGCTGGTGCCCAACGGCGAATTCTCGATCGAGGTGGACCCGCGCAAGGTCGATTTCGAGACCGTGGCCATGCTCGCCGAGCTCGGATTCAACCGCATGAGTATCGGTGTCCAGGATTTCGACATCGAGGTGCAGCGTGCGGTCAATCGGGTCCAGAGCTTCGACGAGACCAAGCTGGTGCTCGATTCGGCGCGGGAGCTGGGCTTCAAGTCGATCAGCATGGACCTGATTTACGGCCTCCCCAAGCAGAACGTCATCAGCTTCAACAGTACGCTGGAGAGCGTGCTGGCGCTCTCGCCGGACCGGATCTCGCTGTACAGCTATGCGCACTTGCCGGGCCTTTTCAAGCCGCAGCGGCGCATCAACGCGGGCGACATGCCGTCGGCGGACACCAAGCTGCAGATTCTCCAGCTCGCCATCCGCCGCCTGACCGAGGCGGGCTACATCTATATCGGCATGGACCACTTCGCCAAGCCGGACGACGAACTGACGATCGCGCAACGGCAGGGCCGGCTGCACCGCAATTTCCAGGGCTATTCCACTCATGCCGAATGCGACCTGCTGGCCTTCGGCGTTTCGGCGATCGGCAAGGTGGGCCCGTCGTACGCGCAGAACGTGAAGACCCTGGACGAGTACTACGACGTCCTCGATCGGGACGAGCTGCCGATCCTGAGGGGCGTGGAACTCACCTCGGACGACCTTCTGCGGCGCTCGATCATCCAGGCCCTGATGTGCCACTTCGAAATCTCCATCGAGTCAATCCAGATCTCCCACCTGATCGACTTCAACGAGTACTTCGCCGACGAGATCGCCGACCTCAAGGAAATGGAGTCGGCCGGGCTGGTCAAGGTCACCGACCAGTGGATCAGCGTGTTGCCGCCAGGGCGGCTGCTGGTGCGTGGCATCGCGATGGTGTTCGACAAGTACATTCGCGCCGACCGCGAACGAACGCGCTACTCCAAGGTCATCTGATCTTCGTTTCCTTTTCTGTACGGACCCGCGGTTCGCGCCGCGGGTCCGCCCGCATTGATGCCTGAAACCGGATACATCGCGGCTTTCCTGATCGGCCTGCTGGGCGGCGCGCATTGCGTGGGCATGTGTGGCGGCATTGTCAGCGCGCTGTCGGTGCAGATGCCGGGACAGCGCGGTAGCCAATGGCCGCTTCATCTGGCCTACAACATCGGCCGCATCACCAGCTATACGGTCGCGGGCACCGTGCTGGGCGCCCTGGGCTCCGTTGGCATGCTGATGAACAACGTGATGCCGGTCCAGATCGGCCTTTACGTGCTCGCCAACCTGATGCTCATCGCACTGGGGTTCTATCTCACCGGCTTCACCCGCCTGATGCTCCCGGTCGAGCGCGTCGGCGCACGGCTGTGGCAGAGGGTCCAGCCCCTCACACGCCGCTACCTGCCGGCGCGTTCGCCGTCGCGGGCCTTTCCGCTCGGCCTGCTGTGGGGCTTCCTGCCCTGCGGCATGGTCTATGGCGTGCTCGCCACGGCGCTCGTCACCGGCTCGGCCTGGCGGGGTGGCGCGTTGATGCTCGCGTTCGGACTGGGCACGCTTCCCAATCTGCTGCTGGCCGGCATGCTCCTGAAACGCCTCAAGGACATCACACGGCATCGGGCCGTAAGGCTGGTTGCCGGCCTGACCGTGCTGGCGTTCGGTGTGTTCGGCCTGTTCAACGCGTCGAACCTCGGCGAGAAGCTTTGGGGCGGCGTCGTCTGCGTGGTCTGAGGCCACGATTGAACAATCGGCGGCAAGCCGTGCCAAAATCGGTACAGGACGATTGTTGCGCTGCGCCAATGACGAACACCGACTCACCGCGAATGCTGGACCTCCCGGTCGTGGGCATGACCTGTGCCGCGTGCGCCTCGCGCATCGAGCGGGTTCTCAATCGCCTGCCGGGTGTCCAGGCGACGGTGAACCTGGCGACCGAACGGGCCCATGTCGAGCTGTCCGGTGAGGCTTCGCGTGGTGCGAGCGAGGTCATCGCCTGCATTCGCAAGGCAGGCTTCGATGTGCCCGCTCGGGAGGTCGAACTGGCTATCGTGGGGATGACCTGCGCCGCCTGTTCGACCCGCCTCGAGAAAGTGCTGGGGAGAAGCGCTGGCGTCGAGTCGGCTCATGTCAATCTGGCGACCGAGCGAGCCCGGGTGCGTTTCCAGCCCGGCGAGTCGAGCGTCGAGGCGCTGATCGAAGCCGTTGCCAGGGCGGGATTCACTGCATCCGAATCCGGGGAGGGCGAGCACGAGGCCGAGAAGGCGCGTCGCGAAGCGCGCTACCAGGGCGAACTCCGGCAATTCGGATTCGCCGCTGCGCTCTCGCTGCCGCTGCTGGCGCAGATGCCGGCCATGTTTGGCTGGATCGGCGACGGCACCACCCACGACCTGCTTCCGCGCTGGCTGCAACTGCTGCTGGCGACGCCGGTGCAGTTCTGGATCGGTGCCCGTTTCTATCGCGGCGCATGGGCCTCCCTGCGGGGAGGCTCCGCTAATATGGATGTCCTGGTGGCCCTCGGGACCAGCATCGCATGGCTATTCAGCACCGTGGTCACCTTGACGGGGCGCCATGACCAACATGTCTATTTCGAGGCGTCCGCCACGATCATCACGCTGGTGCTGCTGGGCAAGTTGCTGGAGGCGCGCGCAAAGGCGCGCACGGGCGCGGCCATCGAGGCCCTGCTCAAGCTGCAGCCAACGACGGCGCGCGTCGAGCGGGGCGGGCAAGTAGTCGAGCTACGGGTCTCGGAACTCGTGGCCGGCGACATCTTCGTTGTTCGACCGGGCGACGCAGTGCCCGTGGATGGCGAGGTCCTGACGGGTGAATCGGGCGTCGACGAGGCGATGCTGACGGGTGAGAGCCTGCCCGTGGCCAAGCGCGCAGGTGATTCGGTCTTTGCAGCGACGATCAATGGCAACGGGCTGCTGCGCTGCCGTGCCACCGGCGTCGGCAGCCAGACCATGCTGGCCTCGATCGTCCGCCTGGTGGAACAGGCCCAGGGCTCGAAGGCGCCCGTGCAGCGGCTGGCGGACCGGGTCTCGGCAGTCTTCGTGCCGGCGGTCGTGATCTTGGCGGTGCTGACCTTTGGCGGCTGGCTGCTGGCCGGCGCGCCGCTCGAGCAGGCATTGGTCAATGCGGTGGCGGTGCTGGTGATCGCCTGCCCCTGTGCGCTGGGGCTGGCCACGCCAACGGCGATCATGGTGGGCACGGGGCAGGGGGCGCGCCACGGCGTCCTGGTCCGCAATGCCGAGGCGCTCGAGTTGGCGGAGCGGCTCGTGATCCTTGCGGTGGACAAGACCGGCACGCTGACCGAGGGTCGGCCCGTGGTTGTCGAGACAGCGGTTGCCGCTGGCTTCCAGGCCGAACGGGTTCTGGCCCTGGCGGCGGCGGTCGAGCAGGGCAGCTCCCACCCTTTGGCGGCGTCGATTGTCCAGGCGGCCGGCCGGACGCTCGAGGCCGACCAGATGCGCGCGACCGCCGGTGCGGGGGTCGAGGGGCGGGTCGATGGCCACCGGATCCGCGTCGGTTCGCCGGCATTCGCAGGTTGGCGGGACGAATCGCAGGCCGCGGAGATGGCGGCCCGGGGGCGGAGCCTCGTGGCCGTCTCGGTGGACGACGTGCCGGCCGCACTGATTGGCGTGGCGGACCGCCTCAGGGAGAGCACGCCGGCGGCGCTCCGGCGCCTGGACACGCTCGGCGTCCGGGTCGTGATGCTGACCGGCGACAATGAACGGACCGCCCGCGCAGTGGCCGAGGCCTGCGGCATCACCCGCTACCGCGCGGCCGTCATGCCGGACGGCAAGGCGGAGGTCGTGCGCGGGCTTGCCGCCGAAGGGCGGGTCGGCATGGCGGGCGATGGCATCAACGACGCGCCGGCACTGGCCGCCGCCGATGTCTCCTTTGCGATCGGGACGGGCACGGATGTGGCCGTGGCGGCTGCCGATGTCACGCTGG
This sequence comes from Rhodocyclaceae bacterium, assembly GCA_050303815.1. Classification (GTDB taxonomy): domain Bacteria; phylum Pseudomonadota; class Gammaproteobacteria; order Burkholderiales; family Rhodocyclaceae; genus Cognatazoarcus. The sequence goes on along the minus strand of JBNLCM010000141.1, from coordinate 8,516 downwards.
TCAGGAACGATCTCGGTGGCGTCGCCGACGCGGTCGAGCTGTCACGTGCGACGCTCGGCAAGATCCGTCAGAATCTGTTCTTCGCCTTTGTCTATAACGTCCTTGGGATTCCCCTGGCTGCCCTGGGCATGTTGAATCCGGTCGTGGCCGCGGCGGCGATGGCCATGAGTTCGGTCTCGGTCGTGAGCAACTCGCTGCTGCTGCGGCGCTGGCGACCTTCTGGTAATCCGGAACCACAGAAAGGAGCGGGAGCTGATGGATAGTGCAGTGATCAAGGTCGGCGGCATGAGCTGCCAGGGGTGCGTGCGCAACGTGACCGGTGTCCTGCAGGCGCAGCCTGGGGTGGAGCAGGTCGATGTCTCCCTCGAGCACGGCGAGGCCACGGTTCGCTACGACGGCAGCAAGGTGGCGCTGGGGCAGTTGCGCTCGGCCATCGAGGATGCCGGCTTCGACGCGACCTAGCTCGAGGCCGACCCGCTCAGCGGGCGACCGGTAACGTCACGAAGCCGACCTTCTCCAGTCCGGCCGCCCGTGCCGCGGCCAACGCTTTGGCCACGTGCTCGTAGTCGGTCTGGCGGTCGGCCAGCAAGTGCAGTTCCGGCTGCGGCCGGGCCGTGGCGGCCTCGGCGAGCCTGCGGTCGAGTTCGGCCGCATCGATCGCCTGCTTGTCCCAGCGGATCTGCCCGTCCGCGTCGATCTCCAGGGCAACTTTCGGAGCTTCCTGCGGTGGGGCGACGGCATCGGCCTTCGGGAGGTCGACGCTGATGTTCTGGGTGATCAGCGGCGCGGTCACCATGAAGATGATCAGCAGCACGAGCATCACGTCCACCAGCGGGGTGGTGTTGATCTCACTCATCGGGGCGCCGCCGTTGCCCTGGTTGAAGTCTCCGAAGGCCACCTCAGTTGCCCCCCGATGCCTGTTTCAGCGGCATCCGCTGTTCGATGCGGGCGCCGGTGGTGAGGTAGGCGTGGAGATCATGGGCAAAGGCGTCGAGTGCCGCGAGCTCCAGGCGGTTGGCGCGCACCGACGCGTTATAGGCCAGCACCGCAGGAATGGCGACGAACAGGCCGGCTGCCGTCATGATCAGCGCTTCACCGACCGGGCCAGCGACCTTGTCGAGGGTTGCAGAGCCGGTGGCCGAAATGCGGATCAGTGCGTGGTAGATGCCCCAGACCGTGCCGAAGAGCCCAATGAACGGCGCCGTCGAGCCGATTGAGGCGAGCACGGTCAAACCGGACTCGATGCGGGCCGTGGAAATCGCGATCGACTGGCGCATCGCCCGCGTCAGGAACTCGCCCCGTTCCATATGGCTGGCCAGCGTATCCGTACGATGCTGGTCGTAGTGGGCTGCGGCGCGGGCTGCGCCTCGGGCGAGCTGATTGAAGCTGCCGTCGGGGCCTGAGGCGCCGAGGGTGGCGAGCCCGTCCTCGAGCTTGCTGGCCTGCCAGAAGCGTTCGACGGCGTGTCGGTCACGGCGTCGGGCGATGCCGCGGATGACCCGGCCGGCGATCAGGTACCAACTGGTCACGGACATGGCGAGCAACAGCACGGCCACGCCACGGGAGATCGCATCCGCCTCGGCCCAGAGCTGGGCGAAGCCGGTGTGTTCAAAAGGCATTCAGTTCTCCAACCGGAAAATGATCGGCACTTCGACCGCGGCAGCCACGGCCAGGTGGCCGCGCCGGGCCGGCTCAAACCGCCAGTTTGCCACGGTTGCCAGGGCGGCGCGGTCGAGCCGGTCCGAGCCGCTCGAGAGGCCCACGTCGAGCCGGCTGACGGTGCCGTCCGCAGTCACTTCGACGCGAAGGATCACGGTGCCCTGCTCACCCAAGCGGCGTGAGGCCAGGGGGTAACGCGGGGCCGGGTTGCTCCGGTAGGCCACGTCGATGCGGATCGGCGTTGTGGCCTCCCCTTGGGGCAGGGCCGGCGAGGCGCTCGGTGGCGCCAGCGGGGCAGGTGACGCGGGTGGCTCGGTCACGGGCGGCTCACTGAGCTCGACCCGGGCGGGCCGGGCCAGTGCGAGGGCGGGCGGCGGCGCCGGCCGCGTGGCGGTGACAGGTTGCGACGTCTTCGGCCTGATGCGGGGCCGCGCCTGGACCGCGGATGGCGGCGCCGTGCGAGCGATCGCTCGCGGTGCCGGGTGCATGCGTTCGGGGATCACGGGGGGGCTTGCCGGTTCTGTCCGCGGCACGGCCGGAGACCGGGGCGGCGGCGAGACTGGGGGGGATGGCTCGAGCGGATCCGGTGCCGGTGCCAGCAGCATGGCCTGGATGACCGGTTGGGGCGCGGGGGGGGTCGGTGCCTGTCCGCGGCCGGCGATAGCCGCGATCGCGACCAGGTGGCAGCCGGCCACGAGCGCAAACAGTCCCGTCCGCCCGAGTGGGGCGAGGGAGGGCATCGAGAAGCTGAACGGTTCGGCCAAGGGCGCGCAAGTCCTCTGGCGGGAGGGGAGCGCGGGGCCGGCACGTGGCGGAGCCGCTGTCAGCCGCCACCCGCGGTGCAGTCGTCGGCCGGCCTGGCCGGTCTCCGGGCTCGCGCGTGGCGCTTACCGTTGCGGGGGCAGCACAGGGATCTCACCTGTTTCCCGTTGCACCCACCTTCCTGCGGTGGGCACCGGGCCGGTACGTCAATCTCAATCGCGGATTATAGCGCAACCGCGTATGCGTCCGTCCGGTCGGCCGCGAAAATCAGGGAAAACCCTTTATAATCCGGCCGACTTAATCAGGGAGGACAACATGGGTTTCGACCTCGTAGCCGCAGGCAAGGATGTACCGAACGACATCAACGTGATCATCGAGATCTCCGCGCAGGGCGATCCGATCAAGTTCGAGGTGGACAAGGACAGCGGCGCCGTCTTCGTCGACCGCTTCATGGGCACGACGATGCGTTACCCGTGCAACTACGGCTACGTGCCGCACACGGTCGCCGGCGATGGCGATCCGGTCGATGTGCTGGTTGTCACGCCGTTCCCGCTACAGCCGGGTGTCGTTATCCGTTGCCGTCCGGTCGGCATCCTGAAGATGCAGGACGAGGGTGGCGAGGACGCCAAGGTCGTGGCCGTGCCGGTGACCAAGCTGACCCCGCTGTACGAGAAGATCCAGACGACCGACGACCTGCCGGAACTCCTGCTCAAGCAGATCTCGCACTTCTTTGAGCACTACAAGGACCTGGAGCCGGGCAAGTGGGTCAAGGTGGTCGGCTGGGGCAGCGTCGATGACGCGCGCCAGGAGATCCTCGCCGGCATCGAGAGTGCGAAGAAATAAGGCCGCACATCCGTCTTGATCGCAGCGGGCTCCTTCGGGAGCCCGTTTTCATTCTGGCGGTGCCTCGGTGTGGCGAAACGGGCTTCGACGCTCGAGGTGTTCGCGGTATTCCGTCATGTGGATCGCCTCGAGGTCGAGATGGCGATCAATCGCGTCGCGAAAGCGCGGGTCGGCAATCCAGTGGCCGGAGCCGGTCGCGACCGGCTCGAGTCCACGCGAGAGCTTGTGCTCGCCCTGCGCACCCCCCTCCATGCGGCTGAGGCCCTGGCGAATGCTGTAGGCGATCGGCTCGTAGTAGCACAGTTCGAAATGCAGGCCGGGCAAGGCCTCCTGGCTGCCCCAGTAGCGACCGTACAAGGTGTCCTGCGAGACCAGGAACAGCGCACTGGCGACGGGACTGCCGTCTCGCTCTGCTACCAGCAGGCGCACGGCCGATGGCGACCGGCGGGCGAAGTCGCGGAAGAAGGCTTCGTTCAGGTAGGGCGTGGAGTGGTGCGCGTGGTAGGTGCCCTCGTAGCATGTGGCAAAGAATCGCCAGTCGTCGTCGGATGCCTTGTCGCCGTCGAGCCAGCGGGTCTGCAGGCCCAGAGCGGCGACTTTCCGGCGCTCCTGGCGGATCTTCTTGCGCTTGTCATGGTTCAGGCGGGCGAGGAAACCCTCGAAATCCGATTCCCCCCGGGATTGCCAGTGGAACTGCACGCCGCTGCGGATCATCAGGCCGGCCGCCCGCATCCAGGCCTGCTCTTCGGCCGTGGCGAACAGGATGTGCAGCGACGACAGCTGACTCTGTTCAGCGATCCGCAGCAGCGCGACCAGCGCGGCGCGGCGGCAGCTGTGGTCACTTCCGAGGAGGCGGGGGCCGGGCAGAGGGCTGAACGGCGCCGCGACCAGCCACTTCGGGTAGTACTCGAGCCCATTTCGGTGATAGGCATCGGCCCAGGCCCAGTCGAAGACATACTCGCCGTACGAGTGGGTCTTGAGGAACAGCGGGGCTGCGGCGACGAGCACACCACCGCGGCGGCCAACGAGATAGCGTGGCCACCACCCGCTGGCTTCTCCGATGCAGTCATGGCGCTCCAGCGCGGCCAGAAAGGCGTGGCTCAGGGCCGGGTGTCCCTGGGCCAGGGCGTCCCAGGCGCATGCGTCGATGGCGAGGATCGACTCGGCGAGTTCGAACTCGATGGGCGTGTCGGTTGGTATCACGGGTTTCGGTACTGCTGCGAAATGAGTCAATCGGGCAATGCCCGCCAGCGGCCCGGCAGGCAGCCGCCTGTCCACCGGTTATACACAGGCGTGCCCACAGCGTCTGTGGGTAAGCGTGGATCATCGCCGCCGGCAGGGGGTTCCCCGGTGAAGCTTCGGCAGCGAGCAGGTATAGTTAGCAGTCTATGGAAAACCGCCTGAAAATCGCCGTTGCGCAAATCAATCCCGTTGTCGGCGACCTGACCGGGAATGCGCGTCGCATCCTCGAAGCTGTCGACATCGCCCGCGCCGCCGGGGCAGACGTGGTCGTCACGCCGGAACTCGCCCTGTGCGGCTACCCGCCCGAAGATCTCCTGCTGCGGGCCGACTTCTACCGGGCCTGCGCGCAGCAGTTGGACGAGCTCGCCCGCGCAGCCCAGGGGGTCGTCCTGGTTGTCGGGCACCCCACCGAGAGCCAGGGTGGCTTCTACAACGCCGCGTCGGTGCTACGCGACGGGCTGGTGGTGGAGACGTATCGCAAGATGCGCTTGCCCAACTACCAGGTGTTCGACGAGAAGCGCTACTTCGATGCGGGGGACGCCGCCTGTGTGTTTACGGTGCGCGGCGTGCGCTGCGGCATCAACATCTGTGCCGACATCTGGAACGCCTGGCCGGTCGAGGAGGCCCGTCGGGCGGGCGCCGACCTGCTCCTCACCCTGAACGCATCGCCCTACCATGTCGGCAAGGTCGTCGAGCGTCAGCGCGTCTTGTCAGACCGGGTGTCTGAATCGGGCCTGTCGGTCCTGTACGTCAACATGGTCGGGGGGCAGGACGAACTGGTCTTCGACGGTGGTTCGATGGCGCTGGACAACGACGGCCAGCTCGCCTACCGCGGCGCCATGTTCGAGTCCCGCGTGGATGTACTCGAGTGGGAGGCGGGCCGCTGGACCGGCGGGGTTCTGCGAGAACCGGATCCGGAAGCCGGCGAGGTCTATCAGGCCCTTGTCGTCGGCGTGCGGGACTACATCGACAAGAACGGTTTTCCCGGTGCCTTGATCGGATTGTCGGGCGGCATCGATTCGGCGCTGACCCTCTGCGTCGCGGCGGATGCCCTGGGTGCCGAGCGCGTGCGCGCCATCATGATGGCGTCGCCCTACACCGCGCAGATGAGCCTCGACGACTCCCGCGAGTTGGTGAAGAACCTCGGCGTGGCGTACGACGAGATTCCCATCGAACCGGCCATGCAGGTCTATTCCGAGATGCTGGCGCCGTACTTCGCCGGCCTGCCTGCGGATACCACCGAGGAAAACCTGCAGTCCCGGATTCGCGGCAACCTCCTGATGGCCTTCTCGAACAAGACCGGCCGGCTGGTTCTGACCACGGGCAACAAGAGCGAGATGGCCACGGGCTATGCAACCCTCTACGGCGACATGGCCGGTGGATTCGCCGTGCTCAAGGATCTCTACAAGACGCTGGTCTATCGCGTGGCGCGCTGGCGCAATACGGTCGGTCCCGTGATCCCTGAAAACATCATCACGCGGCCGCCGTCGGCGGAACTCAAGCCCGACCAGACCGATCAGGACTCCCTGCCGCCCTACGAGGTGCTCGACGCTATCATTGAAGCCTACATGGAGCAGGACGAATCGCCGCGCGAAATCATCGCGCGCGGCTATTCGGAAGAGGACGTGCGCCGCACCGTGGGCATGCTCCGTCGCAATGAGTACAAGCGCCGACAGGCGCCGGTGGGGATCCGGGTCACCGAGCGGGCCTTTGGCAAGGACTGGAGGTATCCGATTACCTCCCGCTATCGCGACGAATACTGACACCAACAACGATTTGCTACAGAGGACGATGTAATGAAGAAGATCGAAGCTGTCATCAAGCCCTTCAAGCTCGACGAGGTCCGCGAGGCATTGTCGGAAGTGGGCATCACCGGCCTGACCGTTGCAGAGGTCAAGGGCTTTGGCCGCCAGAAGGGCCATACCGAGCTCTATCGAGGTGCCGAGTACGTTGTCGACTTCCTGCCGAAGGTCAAGGTCGAGGTGGTGGTGGGCGACGCGGTGGTCGAGCAGGCCATCGAGGCCATCATCAAGGCGGCCCGGACAGGCAAGATCGGCGACGGCAAGATCTTCGTGACGCCGGTCGATCAGGTGGTCCGGATCCGAACGGGCGAAACCGACGAGTCGGCCATCTGACCGCGCGCTGAACGCTCAGGTGGCACCGGCTGGTTCGCGGTTGCCACCGCTGCGCGCCTTGCCCGATCGCATCAGGATCAGCAGGGCGCCGCTCCCCCCTTCGTGCGGGCGCGCCTGGCAGAAGGCCAGGACTTCCTCCCGCTGTGCGAGCCAGCCGCGCGACAACTGCTTGAGAATGCCCACCCCGCCCGGTGATCCGAGCCCCTTGCCATGGATCAGTCGGACGCACCGCTTGCCGTCGGCAAGGCAAGCGGCGAGAAAGGTCGCGAGCGCCTGGCGTGCCTCATCCCGGGTCAGGCCGTGAAGGTCCAGCTCTCGCTGGACCACCCAGCGGCCGCGACGCAGGTCGCTGAGGACGCGCCTCGGCAGGCCGGGCCGAAGGAAGACGGCTTCGTCGCCAATATCGAGGCGGTCCTCGAAGCTGAGCGGCGTCTCGATCGATTCGCGCAGCACCGACGCCTCGTCGAGCTCGCGCTGCAGGGGGTGGGGTGCCGGCTTCGGCCGATCCACATCGGCACGCCCGCTGTTCCTGAGGGGTTTTGCGCCTGCCTGCGCCCAGTCCAGCCACGCCTCGGGGGGTGAGCTGTCATCGGGCGGGCGGTCGGGCGTTGGCCTGGGCGTGCCGTCCGGATCACGATAGCGGGTCGACGGCAGGAGGTCGGCCCGGTTGCCGTCGGCCAGCGGCTGGACATCCGCCATCGCATTGGCGAAGAGTTCCGCATCGTTGCGTGGCGTTCGTCGGCGTGTGGTCGTCGCGAGCGGCTCGTCTGCCGCCAGCCGGGGGCGCGGGATGGGGGCCGGCCGGGGGCGATCCAGCTCGGCGCGATTGGTGTCGCGAAGGCGGCGGGAGCCCTCCATTTCACGGCGGAAGAGCGCTGCTTCGGCGTCCGGTTGGGCAGGCGCCGGAGGCGGCGTGCCTGCCCTGTCCGACCGGGCAGCGCGTGCAGGGGCCTCCGTCGGCGCGAGGCCCCTGTCGCGCAGGGCCGCCTTCAGGCCGGCGAACGGGCGTTGAGCGTCCGCCTCGCGCGCTGCGCGGGCGCGCTTGCCCATCGCTGGCTCAGGCCTTGCCGAGCGCGTCCAGGTAGCGCTCGGCGTCGAGGGCGGCCATGCAGCCGGTTCCTGCGCTGGTCACCGCTTGCCGGTAGATGTGGTCCTGCACGTCGCCGGCGGCGAACACCCCCGGCACGCTGGTGGCCGTCGCATTGCCCGCGCGGCCACTTTGCGTGACGATGTAGCCCCCTTCCATCTCGAGCTGACCCGCGAAGATGTCGGTGTTCGGCTTGTGGCCGATGGCAATGAAGACGCCGCGCACCGCCACATCGCGGGTGCTGTCGTCCTGCGTGCTCTTGAGGCGCATGCCGGTGACCCCGCTGTCGTCGCCGAGCACCTCGTCGAGGGTCGCGTCGGTGGCCAGTTCGATCTTGCCGGCAGCGACCTTTTCCATCAGCTTGTCGATCATGATCTTCTCGGCGCGGAAGGTGTCTCGGCGATGGACCAGGGTGACCTTCGAGGCGATGTTGGCCAGGTAGAGGGCCTCTTCGACGGCGGTATTGCCGCCGCCCACCACGGCCACTTCCTGGTTGCGGTAGAAGAAGCCGTCGCAGGTGGCGCAGGCCGACACGCCCTTGCCCATGAAGGTCTCCTCGGAAGGCAGCCCCAGGTACTTGGCCGTCGCGCCTGTCGCGATGATCAGCGCGTCGCAGGTGTACTCGCCGGCGTCGCCGATCAGCCGGATGGGCTTTTCGTCGAGCTTGGTGGTGTGGATGTGATCGAACAGGATCTCGGTATTGAAGCGCTCCGCGTGCTTCAGGAAACGCGCCATCAGGTCTGGCCCCATCACGCCATCGGCGTCGGCGGGCCAGTTGTCCACCTCGG
>JBNLCM010000140.1:0-16332 GCA_050303815.1 Rhodocyclaceae bacterium | reverse complement strand
TCGGCCCTGGCCGCCCGCGCGCGCCTCGCCGGCCGTCATGACGGCAGCGAGATCACCGGCTACCCGGGCGAGCTGAACCCCGACGCCACACGTGCCGACACGCCACCGTCCTTCAAGCAGTCGGCCGGCTGGCTCACCCGCACGGCCATGTGCGCGGAGGCTCGCAACGGTGTGCTCTACATCTTCATGCCGCCGACCGTGTGCCTGGAGGACTACCTGGAGCTGGTGGCAGCCATCGAGGCCACCGCCGAGGCGATGAACCAGCCGGTCCTGCTGGAGGGCTACGAGCCCCCCCGCGACCCCCGCCTCAAGCATTTTCGCATCACGCCGGATCCGGGCGTCGTCGAGGTCAATATCCACCCGGCGGGTGACTGGGACGAACTGGTCGACCAGACCACGCACCTCTACGAGGCCGCCCATTACTCGCGCCTGACGACCGAGAAGTTCATGCTCGACGGACGTCACACCGGCACCGGTGGTGGCAACCACTTCGTGCTGGGCGGCGAAACACCCGGGGATTCGCCGTTCCTTCGGCGGCCCGACCTGCTACGCAGCCTGGTGAGCTACTGGCACAACCACCCGAGCCTGTCCTACCTCTTCTCCGGCCTGTTCATCGGCCCGACCTCGCAGGCACCGCGGGTCGACGAGGCCCGCAACGACTCGCTCTACGAGCTCGAAACGGCTTTCCGTGAACTGGAGCGGCAGTGCTCGATTGGCCCCCAGGGCTGCCCACCGTGGATGGTCGACCGCCTGATGCGCAACCTGCTGATCGATGTCACGGGCAATACACACCGCGCCGAATTCTGCATCGACAAGCTGTATTCGCCCGACGGCTCGACCGGCCGGCTCGGCCTGCTCGAGCTGCGTGCCTTCGAGATGCCACCCCATGCCCGCATGAGCCTGACCCAGCAGCTGTTGCTGCGGGCGCTGGTGGCACGCTTCTGGGAGCGCCCCTACATGCCGCCGAAGCTGGCGCGCTGGGGCACCGAACTCCACGACCGCTTCCTGCTGCCGCACTTCGTCTGGCAGGACTTCTGCGATGTCATGGAGGAAATGCAGCTCGCCGGCTTCCCGATGCAGGCCGACTGGTTCAAGCCGCATTTCGAGTTCCGCTTCCCGAAGTGCGGCGACTACGCCGTCAAGGGCATGGAAATCGAGCTGCGCACTGCCCTGGAGCCCTGGCACGTGATGGGCGAGGAAGGCGCCATTGGCGGGACCGTCCGCTATGTGGACTCTTCCCTCGAGCGCGTCCAGGTCAAGGTATCGGGCATGGCGCCCGACCGCTACCAGCTCACCTGCAACGGGCAGGTGGTGCCGCTGCAGCCCACGGGCCGGGCCGGCGAGTTCGTGGCGGGCGTGCGCTACCGCGCCTGGCAGCCCCCGGCGTGCCTGCATCCGACGATCGGTGTGGACGGTCCGCTGACCTTCGACCTGATCGACACCTGGATGAGTCGCAGCCTGGGCGGTTGCCAGTACCACGTCTCCCACCCCGGCGGGCGCAGCTTCGACACCTTCCCGGTCAACGCCTTCGAGGCCGAGAGCCGACGGCTCGCCCGCTTCTTCCGCATGGGGCATACGCCGGGAAGAATTCGGCCGGGTGACACCGAACACGGCTCCGAGTTCGCCTTCACGCTAGACTTGCGTCAATACTGATCCAGCACCGCCGGCCCCCGGTCGGCGGTGCGGGGCCAACCCGGCCCCGGTCAATGCACCCCGGAGAGCCGATGTCGCAGGAAATCCTCGCGACCTACCCCAGCGCGCCCAACCGCTTCGACGAGATGGTCGACGCAAACGGTAGCCCCCGCACTCACTGGGCCCCGTTCGTCGACCGCCTCGAAGCCCTGCCCGCCGAGACCCTCGAGCGCCGCAGGCGCTTCATCCAGGACTCGATCGAGGCGGACGGCGTCACCTACAACGTTTATCAGGACCCAGCCGGAAACCGCCGCCACTGGCAGCTCGAATTGCTGCCGATGGTGCTCGATGCCGAGGAATGGGAGCCGCTCGCGGTGGCGCTGTCCCAGCGGGCGCGCCTCATGAACGCGATCCTGGCGGATCTGTATGGCCCCCAGTCGCTGATCGCAGAGGGCCTGATTCCGCCGGCCCTCGTTTTCGGGCAGCACGCCTACCGCTGGCCGTGCCAGGGCATCGTGCCGCCGGCCGGCGTCTTCCTGCACCACTATGCCGCCGATCTCGCGCGGGCGCCCAATGGCAGCTGGTGGGTACTCGGCGACCGCAGTCAGGGCCCCTCGGGCGCCGGCTACTCGCTGCAGAACCGCCTGATCCTGTCCCGCACCTTCCCGGATGCCTTCCGCGAGCTGCAGGTCACGCCGCTGGCTGATTACTTCCGCGCCGTGCAGGAAGGGCTCGCCCGCTTCGCGCCGACCGATGGCGAGACACCGCTGGCCGTGCTGCTGACACCCGGCCCCTTCAACGAGACCTATTTCGAGCACACCTTCCTGTCGCGCTATCTGGGCTTCCCGCTGGTGGAAGGCCAGGATCTCACCGTGCGCGACGAGACGGTCTACCTCAAGACCCTGCGCGGCCTGCGCCGCGTGCATGCCATCTATCGCCGCCTCGACGACGACTTCTGCGATCCGCTCGAGTTGCGCAGCGACTCCGCCCTGGGCATCCCGGGGCTGCTGAGGGCCGCCCGCGCCGGCCGGGTCCTGATCGCCAACGCGCTTGGTAGCGGCCTGCTGGAAACCGGCGCGCTGCTCGGCTTCCTGCCGGCCATTGCCCAGCGCCTGCTGGGCGAACCCTTGAAGCTGCCATCAGTGGCGAGCTGGTGGTGCGGCGAGGAGCCCGCCCTCGAGTATGTGATCCAGCACTTCGACGAACTGGTCATCAAGCCCGCCTATCCGTCGATGCGCATGGAGGCCATCTTCGGGCACCAGCACAAGGGCGAGTCCCGTCGCAAGCTCATCGAGCGCATCGAGGCACAGCCCCACGCCTACGTGGCCCAGGAGTGGGTGCGGCTGTCGCAGGCGCCCGTCATGAGCCAGCGCCACCGCAAGCGTATCCTGCCCCGCTCCTTCCTGATGCGACTGTTCGCGACCGCCACGCCCGACGGCTATTCCGTCATGCCCGGGGGCCTGACCCGGGTCTCGCCGCGTGCCGGCGACGAGGTCGTGTCCATGCAGCGGGGCGGCATGTCGAAGGACACCTGGGTCAGGGCCGCCGGCCCGGTCGCCAGAAACACCCTGCTGAAGTCGCGCCTCGGCGTGATCGACCTGGTGTGCTCCGGCACCGAGATTCCGTCGCGGGTGGGTGAAAACCTCTTCTGGATGGGCCGCTATTCCGAGCGCTGCGAGGCCAGCGCGCGGATGCTGCGGGCTGTCATGGCGCGAACCGGCGACAGTGGCGGTGAGGTCAATGAGGTTCTGCCGGTTCTGCTCGAGGCCTGCTGGAACCTGGGCATCCTGCCGCGGCCGGACCCCGACGCCGAAGCCGATGACGACGACACGGACCTCGAGGAAACCCTGTTGGCCGCTGTGTCGGACCCGGCCATGCCGGGCTCGCTGGCCGGCAACCTGTCCCGCCTGTCGTTTGCCGCCAGCCAGGTGCGCGAGCGCCTGTCGTCGGACAACTGGCACGCCCTCAACCGCCTGCAGACAATGCTGAACAAGCCGAGCGAGGATTTCGAGGAGGCGCTCGAGACGCTCGACGAGGCCATGCAGGAGGCCTTCGCGCTGGCCGGCTTCGCGATGGATGACATGACCCGCGACGAGGGCTGGGGCTTCCTGATCATCGGGCGCCGCATCGAACGCCTGGCCATCCAGTGCCAGACGCTCCAGACCGCGCTGCGCGTGCCCAGTCGGCAACGCGAACGCGCCCTCGACTGGCTGCTCGAGACCGGCAACTCGATCGTCACCTACCGAGCCCGCTATCGCCGTGCGCCGGAGATCCTGCCGGTCGTGCACCTGCTGGCCTTCGATGCCACCAACCCCCACGCAGTTGCATTCCAGCTCGAGAACCTGCGTCGCTACCTGTTCCGCAACACCCGCATGCTCGGGCAACCGCGACCGCTCCAGCTCGATATTGCCGCCGATCACCTGCATGCCTTCGACCTGACCCGCTTCGAAGGCCACGAACACGAGGCCGCCAGCCGTGACCTGGCCGACCTGCTTGCCGAGATCGAGGCGGCCGCCTACGACGTCTCGGACGAACTCCACCGCCAGTATTTCTCGCATACGGCGCAGGCTGCGCGCATGGGAGGCTGGCAATGAGCGACGCCATCCGGTATCACCTGAGGCACGACACCCGCTACGAGTACGATCAACCGGTCGGCGAGTCGCACCAGCTGCTCCGGCTGGTGCCGCGCGAGCTGCCCGGGCAACGGATCCTCTCCCACCGCCTCGAGATCCAGCCGGCACCGACCCGCCAGAATGGTTTCGTCGACAGCTTCGGCAACGAAGTGCGCATCATCGATCTCGAGCTCGACCACAGCGAGCTCCTGATTCGCGCCGAAGCCTGGGCGGAGATCAGCCCGCCCAGGCAGCCACCCGAAGCGATCCTGCCATGGCGCCAGACGCGACAGGCGCTCACCTACGTGGCCGGCAAGCACTATGAACCGGCATTGCTCGATGCGAGCCGGTTCCTGTTCGAATCCAAGCACGTGCGGGTCAAGCGCGAGTTCGCGGCCTACGCCAGCCAATGCTTTGGCGCCGAAGACTCCCTGCTGTCGGGCACGACGCGGCTGATGAATCGCATCTTCGACGAGTTCACCTTCGACCCCGAGGCCACGACCGTTTCCACACCGGTCACCGAGGTGTTCGAGAAGAAGCGCGGCGTCTGCCAGGACTACGCCCATTTCATGTTGTCGTGTCTGCGCTCGGTCGGGCTGCCGGCGCGCTACATGAGCGGTTACCTGCTCACCCGCCCGCCACCGGGCAAGCCGCGCCTGATCGGCGCCGACGCCACCCACGCCTGGGTTGCGGTGTTTTGCCCGCCCGCGGGCTGGATCGAGTTCGATCCCACCAACAACCTGCAGCCCGGCCTCGAGCACATCGTCCTCGGCTGGGGCCGGGACTTTGCCGACGTGTCACCGCTGCGTGGCGTCCTGATGGGCGGAGGCAGCCACGACCCCGAGATCCGGGTGACGGTGGTACCCGAGAGCGAGTTCAACGCGGTCTATGGCGACGTCGAGGATGCGCCGACGCCACTCCTGCCCGGCATCGACTGAGCCGGCGTCGGCGTCCGCAGACGCCAGTAGACCGGAAAGCGCGGCAGCCCGTTGGGTGTCAGCGATCGATAGCGAAAGGTCACCTCGCTGCCGAGCGCCGGCGGCCGCTCCCGCTCGCGATCCGTCAGGCCGGTGCCCAGTCGGAATCGCCGGCCGCTCGCATCCTCTACCAGCAGCGCGCCCAGCCGTCCCGCGTGCCGGCCCTTCCCGGCCAGGTGGCCCACCACCACCGCCTCGGCGTCGCGCCAGGGCTTGAGCTTCAGGAGGGCGTCGCTGCGCCCGGCGTGAAACCCGGCGTCTGCCCGGTGCAGCATCAAACCCTCGCCGCCCCCTGCCACCACGTCGTCGAGCCAGTGCTGCAGCGCCTCGGGGCTGGCCACGCGGCGCTGGGGCACGGCCTGCAGCCAGGGCGTTCCGGCCCGCCCGACGATGCGCCCGAGCGCCGCGAGGCGCGCGCTGAAATCGCCGGACGCGTGTGGCAGCTCAAACACCATGTAGCGCACCTCGCGCCAGGCCTCGCCCGCGCCTTCGCCGCGCCGGGCAATGCCGGACATCTCGTCAAAGCGCCCCCGGCCGAGCCACAACTCCCCATCAAGCGGTACCGTCGGCAGACCGGCAAGAAACCATGGCGGGGCGAAGACCCGTAGCCCACTCCGGAATCGGAGGGTCTGACCGTCCCACAGGGCGCGCACGCCATCGAGCTTCTCGCTGACCCAGTAGCCTTGTGGGTCCATGCCCGGGGCTGCTTCCCGGGCGAGCACGGCCGGCGGCTTCTCATCGACCGGGGCGGCGAGGCACAATGGGCCCGCCAGAAAGGCGCCCGCCAGCATGACCGAGAGAATTAGACGACTCGAATTTGCGCGCACATTCATGACACTATCATGCCTTGACCGCCCTACGCGATCCGCTGCGAGGGTCGTCCGGTGAGGCTCTTCTACGCCGACACCTTCGTCCTGCCCCTCCCACCTGGCCATCGATTTCCGATGGAAAAGTACGCGCTGCTGCGACAACGCCTCGCGGCCAGCGGACGGGTTACCCCCGACGATCTGCGCATTCCCGACGCGGCCGACGACGCCCAGATCGAACGGGCCCACGCCCCGGCGTACCTGCGGCAGGTCTGCGAAGGCACGCTCGACCGCCAGGCCATGCGCCGCATCGGCTTTCCCTGGTCGCCGGCCATGGTGGAGCGCTCCCGGCGTTCCGCTGGCGCGACCATCGCGGCCTGCCGTGCCGCCCTGGCCGGCGGTGTCGCAGCCAACCTCGCCGGCGGCACCCACCACGCCCACCGCGAGTATGGTGCAGGCTTCTGTGTCTTCAACGATGCCGCCATCGCGGCGCGGCAGCTGCAGGCCGAGGCAGGCATCGGGCAGGTCGCCATCATCGACTGCGATGTGCATCAGGGCGACGGCACGGCGGCAATCCTGGCTGACGACCGCAGCGTGTTCACCTTCAGCATCCATGGCGCCCAGAACTACCCTTTCGACAAGCAGCGATCGGATCTCGACCTGGAGCTGGCCGACGGCGTCGCGGACGACCACTACCTGGAAGTGCTCGCCTACGGGCTCGAGCAGCTCTTCGCCCGCTGCGTACCCGAACTGGTGATCTATCTGGCCGGCGCAGATCCCTACGAGGGCGACCGGCTGGGTAGGCTGGCCCTGTCCATCGAAGGACTCCGCCGACGCGACCGGATGGTGCTGGGTCGCTGCGCCGACGAGAGCGTCCCGGTCGCGCTGGCCATGGCAGGTGGCTATGGTCGTGACATTTCCCACACGGTCGAGATCCATGCCAATACGATACTTACTGCCATGGATTTTCGTCGTCGCAGGCTTGGCGCCGCGTAGGCAAAGTGGATTAAAGCCCGGGGCCGGGGTGCCGATGTAGACGACGTCCCGCCCTTGGCATCGCCGATGCGACTTATCGAAGTCACCCGCGCTCTCGTCCTCCTCTGTCTGGCCTGCCTGGTGTCGGCGCACGCCGCGCCGCTCGAGACCCTCCCCGAACAACACATCCTGCTGCTCTTCAGCGGACAGCGCGACACCCCGGTCGAGCGCATGATCGAGAGCGGCCTCAGGGAAGTTCTCGAGCACGCAGCCAAGGACCGGCGACTGCGCATCTCGACCGCCTTCCTCGACATGTTCGAGCAGTACGAGCCGGATATCGCCCGACTCAACGCGGAGCGCCTCCGGCGCCGGCTCGCCAGCAAGGGTTCGCCCGATCTCATCGTCAGCGTCGCCGCCACCGCGGCCCGCTTCGTCGCCGAGTTCCGGCCGATCTTCCCAGCGGACGTGAAGATCGCGGCCATTGCGCCCGTGGCCGCTACGCGCGCGCTGGCGGGTGCGCGCACGCGAACGTTCAGCAACCGCGTGCAGGTCGTCGATACGATCCGGCTGGCGCGCAAGCTGATGCCGCATGCCCGCAAGGCCGTCGTGATCGCCGGTGACGGCGGCCCAGACCGACTCATCCTGGCAGCGGCACGCCAGCAGGTCGCCACCACGACGGATGCCTTTCCGGTCGAGTTCCTGACTGGCTTCACCCGTGCATCGCTGCTCGAACAGGTCGCCGCGCTGCCGCAGGACACCATCCTGATCATGACGGCTGCGACGCGCGATGCCGAGGGCACGCCGCTGGTTCCGCCAGTCGCCTTCGCGAATGAAGTGGCGCAGCACGCAAGCGTGCCGATGTTCTGCGTGTACGAGGGCACGATCACGTACGCCGCGTGCGTCGGCGGCATCGTCAACATGGGGCGCGGCCTCGGCCGGTCGGTCGGCCACCACGTCCTCGCCATGCTCGGTGGCGACGGTCCGTTCGAACCCACGGCCATGATCTCCGGCCGCCCGGTTTTCAAGGGCTCCGCCATGGATCGCTGGCACATGGATGAGGCGGATCTGCCGGAGGGCGTCGAAGTCATCGATGCGACACCCTCCGTCTATCAACGGTACAAGCAGGCCATCTGGACGGCGGTGGGCGTCATCACGGCCCAGGCGATCTCGATCTTCGCGCTGGTGCTGGCCCTGCGCAACAGCCGCCGCAACCGGACCCGGATCCGCAACCTCCAGCAGCGCTGGAAGTTTGCGCTCGAGAGCGCAGGACACGGCGTCTGGGACTGGGACATCCGGCGCGCCCGGCACTACTTTTCGCGGGGCTGGTGCGACATGCTCGGCCTCCCGACCGGCGACAGCCCGGACACGGCCCGCGACGGCCTGATACATCCCGACGACCTGCCGGACGTCCGCGCCCGCCTGACGCATGCGCTGGAGAGCGCCGAGGGCAGCTTCCATAGCGAACACCGGATCCGCCATGCCGACGGGCACACCCTGTGGGTTCACGAGCGGGGGCGCGTCGTCGAGCGGGACGCCCAGGGCAAGGCCCGGCGGCTGGTCGCGACCATGGAGGACGTCACCGCGCGCCGGGAAGCAGCCGAGCAGATCGAGTACATGGCCACCCATGACGCCCTCACCGGTCTGCCGAACCGGACCCTGCTGGCCGACCGGATCGAACGCGCCATCAGCCGCGCCCGCCGAGAGAACCACAAGGTCGCCGTCATCTTCATGGACCTGGACCATTTCAAGCAGGTCAACGACACGCTTGGGCACCACGTCGGCGACATGCTGCTGATCGCGGTTGCGGGCCGCCTGATGCCGCACCTGCGCGAGGCCGATACGGTCTCGCGCCAGGGGGGAGACGAGTTCGTGATTCTGCTGCCGGAACTGCAGGAGCCGGGCGATGCCGCGCGCGTGTGCGAGAAGCTTTTGCGGGAGCTCGACGAGCCGGTGCAGTTCAACGGCCACGAACTCCGGGTCTCGGCTTCGATGGGGGTCGCCTTTTTCCCCGACGACGGTCCGGACCGCGAGCGCCTGCTCCAGAAGGCCGACGTCGCCCTGTATCGGGTCAAGGATTCCGGCCGGCGGGGCTATCGCTTCTTCAGTGCCGAAATGAACGCGGAGCTGACGGACCGCCGCGAACTCGAGACCCGCCTGTCGGGCGCCCTCGCCGCCGGCCACATCTCAGTCTGGTACCAGCCGCAGTTCGACCTGCAAACCGGCGAACTGAGCGGTGCCGAGGCGCTCCTGCGCTGGATCGAGCCGGATGGAACCAGCATCTCCCCTGGCCGCTTCATTCCCGTCGCAGAACAGTTCGGCCACATCCACGAACTGGGTGATTTCGCGCTTCGCATCGCCTGCGCCGAAGCGCGGCGCTGGAACGAGACGCCCGGCGTCGAGCTGCCGGTCGCGGTGAATCTCTCCGCCGTCCAGTTCCGCCGGCCGGGGCTCACCGAGGCCGTCTCGCGCGTGCTGGCGGATACCGGCCTGCCGCCGCACCTGCTCGTCCTCGAGATCACCGAGAGCGTGATCATGGAGGACGAGGCGTTGACCCGGGATACCTTGCGCGCCCTGGCGGCCACGGGCGCCCGCCTCGCCATCGACGACTTCGGCACGGGCTACTCCAGTCTCGCCTACCTCAAGCGGTTCCCCGTCCACCACCTCAAGATCGACCGTGCCTTCGTCAAGGATCTGGGCCGGGATCCCGACGACGAGGTCATCGTACGGACCATCGTGCAGCTCGGCCACAGCCTGGGACTGCAGATTGTGGCAGAAGGCGTCGAGACCGAGAGCCAGGCCAACATCCTGCAGCAGCACGGCTGCGAGTTCGTCCAGGGCTTTCTGTACGGCCGCCCGCAGCCCGCCCGGGACTTCCAGCGCCTGGTCGTTGCGGCCAACCCGGTGGATGCGTGATTTGTAGTCGGACGCAAAAATCTGCATCATCGCGCCTGCCGAGGAAGAGACCCGCAGGACACGCGCGACTCGATGGCTTCCGCGCGGCGCCTTCGCGGCGCCTGCGGTCGCCAAAGACACCGCGTGACATCAGGCCGAGAGGCCCGGTGCGGCGGCAAGAACAACAGAACGGTCCAAGCCACATCCCTGTGGCGAGGATCGCAAGAACACAGACGATTGCCTGAATGAGCCACATCGAACCCGTCATCCGGGCGGCGCGGGAGAATGACGCCGACCCGATCGCGAAGCTGCACGCCGAGAGCTGGCGGAACAGCGCTCGCGGCGTCATGTCGGACGCCTACCTGAACGACCAGGTCTACGAGGACCGACGACAGGTCTGGCGCAGCCGGCTGTCGGCCGCCGGATCGGACTACCTCACCCTGGTCGCGGTCCAGCGGGACGGGCTCCACGGATTCATCTGCTTCAGGCTGGGCGCCGACCCGACCTGGGGCACCCTGGTCGACAACCTCCACGTGGATCCCGAACTGTGCGGCCGTGGGATGGGCGAATCGCTGATGCGGGTCGGTGTCACCCAGGTCGAGCAGCATCGCCCCGGAGAGCCCCTGTACCTGCTGGTGTTCGAAGCCAACCAGCGTGCCCAGCGTTTCTACGAGCGGCTCGGCGGCCGCCGGGCGGGCACGGTCGAGATGGCCCTGCCGGAGGGAGCCGGTACGGCCCCCGCCGTGCGCTTCGTGTGGGATGCACCGGTGACGCTGACACCCTACGCCCGCCCGGCCTGAGCCGCGGCGCCACGCGCCAGCCAAACAGAAGGGCGCGCCCCCGGTCGGGGGCGCGCCCTTCATGTGGATCAGGCCTCAGACGCGGAATCGGCGGACCAGCTCGTCGAGTTCGCGGGCGCTGGCCTCGAGCGAGCTCGTGATGTCGGCATTGCGCGCGATCGCGGCGCCGGAGCGGTCGGCCATGGCCGCGATCTCCTCCATGTTCTGGGCGATCGCGTTGGTCCCCGAGGAAAGCTCCTGCATCGATACCACGACCTCGGACAGACGGTTGAGCGTCTCCGTCGCGCTGCCCTGGATCGTGCGCAACGAGTCGGCCGCACAGGAAGCCAGTTCGCTGCCCTTCTGAACACGCGGCGCAATCGCCTCGATGCTCGCCACGGCCGAAGCGGTTTCGGCCTGGACCGAGGCAATCACCTGGGTGATCTGCGCCGTCGCGGAGCCCGTCCGTTCCGCCAGCTTGCGCACTTCGTCGGCCACGACCGCGAAACCCCGGCCCTGTTCGCCCGCGCGGGCGGCTTCGATCGCCGCGTTGAGCGCCAGCAGGTTCGTCTGGTCTGCGATCTCGCGAATGACTTCCGCAATCGAGCCAATCTCGCTCGAGCGTTCCTTGAGCACCTGGATCTGCTGTGCCGCATTGGTCACCGTTTCGGCGACATTGGCGATGCTCTCGGAGGCCGCCGCGGAATCGCGTTCGCCCTGTGCAGCCACTTCGCACGTCACCTCGGAATTGCTGCGGGTCTGCCCCGTGCTGTCGCTGACGTGGGCCACGCTGACGGCGATCTGCTCGATGGCAGCGGCCGTGGATTCGGCCGCGCTCGATTGGCTGCCCGCCGCCTCGCGGACCGTTTCGGTGGCCTCCGTCACCGAGCGGACGGCGTGGCCGATACGCTCGGACTGGGAGCGGACCGCACCGATCATGTTGCGCAGATCGTCCTGCATCTGGTGCATCGCATGCTGGACACTGGAGGTGTCGCCCTTGCGAACCGTCATCGTCGCTGTCAGGTCGCCAGACGCGATCCGCGCAGCCGAATCGGCCAGATCCACCGGCTCGCCACCCAGTTGCCGGACCAGGCTGCGGCCGATGAAGAAGGCCGCCAGAAGCGTCGCGGCAAAACCCAGCGAGACGAGGATGATCGAGTGGGTCGCATGCTCCCAGAACAGCGCATTCAGATCATTGACATAGACACCGCTGCCGACGATCCAGCCCCAGGGCTTGAAGCCCTTGACGTACGAGATCTTCGGCTGCGGCTGTTCCTCGCCCGGCTTTGGCCAGAGGTAGTGGACGAAGCCGCCGCCACTTTGCTTGACCGTGGCGACGAACTCCTTGAACAGCAGAAGACCGTTCGGGTCCTTGGTGCCACTCAGGTCCTGGCCATTGAGGGCAGGCTTGACCGGATGCATGACCATGCGCGGATGCATGTCGTTGATCCAGAAGTAGTCGTTGTCCCCGTAGCGCATCGTGGCGATGGTCTCGGTTGCCAGGCGCTTGGCCTCTTCCTCTGAGACCAGCCCGCTCTTCTGCATCTCGTGGAAGTGGGTCAGGATCGAGTGCGCCGACGCGACGACATGCTCCACCTTCAGGCTGCGCTCTTCATGCAGGAGTTCGTCCACCGTCTGGATCGCTTCAAACGCCACCATCGCGACGGACACGAGCGCCACGAGCGACACCAACGCCAGGCGCGACGACACCCTCAGCCGATTCAGAAATTCCATGTAGACCTCCACCGAAACCCTTGGACTGTTGTGGCTCTTGTTTTCGACCGGCAGGAGGGCTTCTTGAGCGGCCCATGACGAGTGGTATTACGGAGCGGCCTCCCCAGTGCCACGGCGATTCGCGGATGGGGGAATGGACACAATTTCAAACATCTCCGGCTTGACGTGGGATTATTTCCCACTAATATGAAGATACCGACGCAGGACCCCCACTTCTGCACGACGGCCACACCCATTCTCGTTTTGACATGGAGGCACTTATGCGACATTCCTTCGGCATTCCGCGCGGCGTTGCGGTGGCTGGCTGCACGGCTACCTTGATCCTGGCCGCCTGCGGCGGAGGCGGCGGCGGTGGGGGAACCGACAGCGGCGGTCTCGACGGCGGCGGCACCGCCACGGCGGCGGACACGACGGTCGGGCCGATCACCGGCTTCGGCAGCATCATCGTCAATGGCGTCCGCTTCGAGGACAATGCCGCGCGGGTCAATGACGACAGCGGCAACGTGATCGCCTCCAGCGACCTGCGGCTGGGCATGACGGTCGAGATCCGAGGCAGCATCGGCGACGACGGCACCGGTACCGCGAGTGACATCAGCCTGTTTTCTGAACTCAAGGGCCCCCTCTCCGACCTCGACACGACCGCCGGCACCTTCTCGGTACTCGGCTTCACGGTCGAGACCGACGGCGCGACGGTCTACGAGGATGTGGCCGGCCTCGAGGGGCTGGCGAATGGCGACTTCGTCGAGGTCTACGGCCTGCGCAGCGGCAGCGTGGTGACCGCGAGCCGGATCGAGAAGAAGGATCCGAGCACCAGCGCCGACCTCAAGCTGCGTGGCCAGGTCAGCAACCTCGACACCGCCACGACGACCTTCACCCTGGGCACCGCCACGATCCACTACGGCTCGGCCGCCGTGCTGCCGTCGCTGGGGTCCCTGGTCGACGGCGCCTTCGTCGCCGTCCGATCCGACGCGTTGCCAAGCGGCGACACGGTCACCGCCAGCCGCATCCAGGTCGTTGGCAACGTCCCGTTCAGCTTCGATGACGGTGGCAAGCTCGAGATCCTGGGCGTAGTGTCCGACTTCACCGCGATCAACAGCTTTGTCATCAGCGGCATCACGGTGGATGCGTCCAATGCGGTCTTCCTGCGCGGCTCGGCCGACGATGTTGGCAACGGTACGCGTCTCGAAGTGGAAGGCCCGTACAGCAACGGCGTCCTGACCGCGACCAAGGCGAAGTTCGAGGATGGTTCCGGCATCGACGAGTTCGAGCTGCACGGCACCGTCAGCAACTTCGTGTCCCTCGCCAGCTTCCAGGTGCGCGGCGTCACGGTCGATGCCTCCGGCAGCGTGCTGTTCGAGCGCGGCACGGCCGACGACGTGGCGAATGGTCGCTTCGTCGAAGTGGAGGGCTCTGTGGATTCGAGCTCGGGCAGCACCGTCCTGGTTGCCAGCAAGCTGAAGTTCGAGGATGTTTCCGGCAGCGACGACAACGGCGGCTCGTCCGGCAGCGACGACTCCTCAGGCGGCAATGACGACTCGTCGAATGGCAGCGACGACCGCGGGGGCTCGGGCTCGTCCGGCAACGACGACAGCAACGAGTTCGAGTTCAAAGGCACCGTCAGCACGGTCGGCGGTGACACCATTGTGGTTGGTGGCCGGACCGTGACGATCACCTCGGGCACGGCCTTCCGCCGCATCACACGGGAGCAGCTGGTTGCGGGGGCCTTCGTCGAGATCAAGGGCGAGTTGCAGGCGGACGGTAGCGTTCTCGCGGAGCGGATCAGCCTGGAAGACTGATCGGCCAATCGGCTTCGCCTCCCTGGCAAGCACGTGACGGGCGCCCCTCGGGGCGCCCGTTGCGCGTCTGGCCGCCGACCGGCGTCGCGGAGCGATGGGCGCTAGAATGTGACATCCCCATCCGTGGAATGCACCCTTGCCTGCTCCCCGACCCGTTCATCTCGCCGAGGGTATCCGCCGGCTCGAGCACGCCCACAGCGACGCCACACCGCCCCTGATGGAGCGGGCAGGCGCCGCATCTGCGGATGTCGCGCGGGCGCTGAGAAGGCCTCACGGGCCGGTCGTGATCGCCTGCGGCCCCGGCAACAACGGTGGTGACGGGCTCGTCGCCGCGCGCCTGCTGCGCGACGGGGGCGTTCCGGTCCATGTGCTCCTGAAGGGCGACGCTGCGGCGCTCCCCGTCGACGCCGCGGCGGCGCTGGCCGCGTGGCGGGCGGCCGGCGGCGCCTGCCATGCCAGCCTGCCCACCGAGGCCCCGTCGCTGATCATCGACGCCCTCTTCGGGATCGGCCTCCAGCGCCCCCTGACCGGCGCCTTCGCCGCGCTGGTCGCCGAGCTGGACGCCCTCGACGCGCCGCGCCTTGCGCTCGACATCCCGAGCGGCCTGGATGCGCGCACCGGCTGCGTGCTGGGCTGCGCCATGCGTGCCACCGAAACGCTGACCTTCATCGGGCTGAAGCCCGGGCTGCTTACCGCCGACGGGCCGGATCTGTGCGGTCGCGTCACGATTGCCGATCTCGGGATTCCCTCCGGCGATACCGAGGGCTGCGGCCACCTGCTTGCGCCCGGATTGTTCGCCGACCGACTGAAGCCTCGGCTCGCCAATTCCCACAAGGGCACCTATGGCGACGCGGTCATCATAGGCGGCGCGCGGGGCATGATCGGTGCGGCCTTCCTGGCCGGCCGCGCGGCCCTGCACGTCGGAGCCGGGCGGGTCTTCGTCGGCCTGATCGACGCCAGCGTACCCGCACTCGATCCGGTCCAGCCCGAACTGATGGTACGCTCCGCAGCCAGCCTGGCGCAGGCGCCGGCGGCCCTGGCGGTAGGCCCCGGGCTGGGGCGCAGTGCAGAGGCCATCCAGGCCATGCGCCACGCCCTCGGCGGCAACTCTCCCCTGGTGCTCGACGCTGACGCCCTCAATCTGCTGGCCGAAGATGACGTGCTCGCCGAAGGCCTGCGCCAGCGCAGCGCGCCGGCCGTGCTCACCCCGCACCCGGCCGAGGCCGCACGCATGCTCGGATCGACCACCGAGGCCGTCCAGTCCGATCGACTGAGCGCGGCGCTCGAGCTGGCGCAGACCTTTGGCAGTCCGGTACTGCTGAAGGGCACCGGGAGTATCGTCGCGATGCCGGCAGGGCAGTGGTTCATCAATACGACGGGCCATCCGGGCATGGCAACCGCCGGCATGGGGGATTGTCTGTCAGGCATCATCGCCGGCCTGATTGCCCAGGGCTGGCCGGCGGACCAGGCCCTCCTCGCGGGCACCCATCTCCACGGCGCCGCAGCCGACCGCCTCGTCGCCGACGGCATCGGGCCGGTCGGCCTGACCGCGGGAGAGACCGCCCGCGCGGCGAGACGTGTGCTGAATGAGTGGATCGCCGGCACGCCCCCGACGCGGCCATGAACGACCGCAGCACCTTGCCCACGCGGCCGCTCCGTGAGTTGATGCACGAGGCCTTGCACCTCGGTCCGGACGTCCCGCTCAGGCAGGCCCTTGAAACCATGACCTCGGCGCACTCCAGCGCCATCGTCGCGGTCGAGGACGGCATTCCCGTCGGCCTCTTCACCGAGCGCGACGCGGTGAGGCTGTGCCTCGACAGCGACGTCTCCGAGCTTCTCCTGGGCCAGGCCTGCAAACGCAGGCCGCTCACGGCCGACCCGGAGACGGATTTCGTGGACGCCTACCGCCGCATGCTCGCGGCAGTGACGCGGCACCTGCTGGTGACCGATCCCGATGACATGCTGCTCGGCATCGTCGCCGAATCCGATCTCGTCGGACACTTCGGCGTCGAGCACTTTGCGCACTTGGACAGCGTCGACCGGCTGATGAGCCGCCGCGTGTGCGCCCTGCCGCCGACCGCTTCGATGCGTGACGCGGCCCGCGAGCTGCGGCGGCGGGGGATCGGCTC
>JBNLCM010000139.1:0-41769 GCA_050303815.1 Rhodocyclaceae bacterium | reverse complement strand
TTCGTCGCCGGTGCGCTGCTGATGCTCGGCGGCAGCCTGCTGCGCATCAACGCCTTCCTGGTCGGCTACGACACCGGCGAGGGCTGGTCCTATTTCCCTTCCGTATCCGAGTTGCTGGTGACCATCGGCATGTTCGCCATCGAGGTGCTCGGCTACATCGTCATTACCCGTCGCTTCCCGGTGCTGCCGCGTGAAGACCGCGCCGCCCCCGCGGCTGCCCATTGAGGAGAGAATCCATGAGCCAACGCATCACCATCGACCCGATCACCCGCATCGAGGGGCACCTGCGCATCGACGTGGAGGTGGACAACGGCAAGGTCAGCAAGGCCTGGTCCTCGGGCACCATGTGGCGTGGTGTCGAGAACATCCTGCTCGGCCGCGATCCGCGCGATGCCTGGGCGATCACCCAGCGCATCTGCGGCGTGTGTACCACGGTGCATGCCATCTGCTCGGTGCGGGCGGTCGAGAACGCGCTCGGGCTCGACATTCCCGTGAACGCCCAGCTGATCCGCAACATGATCATCCTGGCCCACGCGGTGCACGACCAGATCGTCCATTTCTATCACCTGTCGGCGCTCGACTGGGTGGACGTGGTCTCGGCGCTCGACGCCGACCCGGACAAGGCCGCCGCCCTGGGCGAGAGCCTCTCGAGCTGGTCGGGCAACAGCAAGCACGAGATGCGCAAGGTCAAGGAGAAGCTCAAGGGCTTCGTCGGCACCGGGCAGCTCGGCATCTTCACCAACGGCTACTGGGGCCATCCGGCCATGAAGCTGCCGCCCGAGGTCAACCTGCTGGCGGTCGCCCACTACCTGCAGGCGCTGGAGATCCAGCGCTACGCCAACAAGATCGTCTCGATCCTCGGCTCCAAGACGCCCCACATCCAGAACGTGGCGGTTGGCGGCGTGGCCAACCCGCTATCGACGGACTCTCAATCGGTGCTGACCGTCGAGCGCCTGATGGCCATCAAGACCTGGATGGAGAAGCTCGACGATTTCGTCAAGAACGTCTATCTGGTCGATGTGGCGGCCATCGGCGCCTTCTACCCGGAATGGACGAAGGTCGGCCGCGGCGTGGTGAACTACCTGGCCGTGCCCGATATCCCGCAGGACGCGGCCGGCACCCTCTTCGACATCCCCGGCGGCTACATCCCGAACGCCGACCTGTCGCAGTTCAAGCCGATCACGGCCTTCGGCGACGCGTACTTCCGAGATGGCGTCTCGGAGGCGGTCAAGCACTCCTGGTACCAGTATGGCGGTGGCGACGCGGCTTCGCTGCATCCCTTCCAGGGCGAGACCACCCCGAACTACACGGACTTCCAGGACGAGGGTAAGTACTCCTGGCTGAAGTCGCCCACCTTCCTCGGCAAGCCGGCCCAGGTCGGCCCGCTCGCCCGGGTGCTCTGCGGTCTGGCAGCCAAGCATGACGGGATCACCCGCTACGCCACGGGCATGCTGGACACGGTGTCCTCGCTGGCGAAGATCGAGGTGGGCCTCGACGCCATGCACTCGACCATCGGCCGCCATGCCTCCCGCGCGATCATGTGTGCGGTTGAGACTGATGCGCTGGCGACCCAGTGGAGCCGCCTGATGGAGAACATGGCCAGGGGCGACCTGGACACCTTCAATGCGCCCGAATTTCCTCAGGGCGAGATCGCCGGCGTCGGCTTCCACGAGGCGCCCCGTGGCGCGCTGTCGCACTGGGTCGTGATCGAGAAGGGCAGGATCAGGAACTACCAGTGCGTGGTGCCCTCCACCTGGAACGCTGCACCGAAGAACGAGAAGGACGAGATGGCGCCGTACGAGGCCTGCCTGATCGACAACCCGGTGGCCGACCCCGAGAAGCCCCTCGAGGTCCTGCGTACCGTCCATTCCTTCGACCCCTGCCTCGCCTGCGCCGTACACATCCTCGACACCGAGGAGCACGAGGTGGTCCAGGTGCGGGCTGCCTGATGGCCGCCGCCTGCCTCGCGCCGGTCGCCCGCGGGCTGTCCACGACCGGCACGCCGCGTGACGGCGAAACCCCGATCCTTGAATTTCCCGGGCTGTCCGGCCTCGCCTCGCGACGGACGGCCAGCGGGAGGGAGTCCCAGATGACGAATGAAGCGAACGTGGCCCGCCGGGCGGTGCTGCTGGGCGTCGGCAACATCCTGCTGACCGACGAGGGCGTCGGCGTGCGCCTGGTGGAGCAACTCGAGCGCGACTACCGGCTCGCCCCGGGGCTCACGGTCCTGGACGGAGGCACGGCGGCGATGGAACTGCTCGAGGACCTGGAGGATCTCGACCTGCTGGTGATCGCCGACTGCGTGCGCGTGGGCCAGCCACCGGCCAGCGTGGTGGTCCTGAAGGACGCCGCCGTGCCGAGCTTCTTCCGGGCCCGCCTGTCGCCCCACCAGGTCGGCCTGTCAGACGTGCTCGCGACGCTCGAGATCACCGAACGGGCGCCCCATCACGTGGTGGTGGTCGGCGTCCAGCCGGTGGATGTCTCGCTCGGGCTCGAGCAGAGCGAGGCCGTCCGGGCCGTCATGCCGGAGGCGCTGGCGGCAATTCGCGCAGCCCTCGCGGACTATGGCTACGAGTGCCCGGCGCGCGAGCGGCGGGCGGCGGCCTGAGCGGGGCACCGGATGTGCCTGTCGGTGCCGATGCAGGTCGAGTCGATCGAGGCGGGCGGGGCGTTGGCCTGGCTTGTGCGGGGCGATCGCCGGGAGCAGGCGAACATGCTCCTGGTCGGCGAACAGCCGGTCGGGACCTGGGTGCTGGTCTCGCTCGGCTTCGCCAAGGAGGTGCTCGACGAGCCGGCTCGGGTACAGATCGAGGAGGCGCTCGACGCGCTCGCGGCGACGCTCGACGCCGACTATGACCCGGGCCGCTATTTCGTCGATCTGGATGCGGCGAGGCGGGGCGCGTGAGCGAGACCCTGCGCAAGCCGGCCTGGACGCCGCCGCCGCTGGTCCATGCCCGGCCCCACCCGGTTGACCCGAGCCCCGTCATCGGCGACTGGTTCGGCCGGGTCCATGCGGAGCGGATGGTCGGGCTGCCTTTCCTCAACCCACGCCTGCAGGTGGAGGTCGTGGCGGTGCGACGGATGGCGGGTGACTGGCTGGGTGGCCTGATCACGCCATGGAGCATTCAGCTGGTCCTGCTGCCTGGCGGGGGCCTGTTGTGGCAGGACGCCCCGGCCGGAGTTCGCCGGCGCGTCGCGCTACCCGTCGGCGAACTGTGGTTCATCGCCGATGCCGGCGAGGACGGGCTGGAGGCTTACCAGTACTGCCCGCTCGGCACCAGTACTGAGCGCTTCGAAGGCCAGGGTGCCGCCCGGTCGTTCGTGCGGGAGGCGCTGGCCACCGTCGTCGTGCCGCCGCCAGGCGCCGAGGTGCGCGAGCCCGTGCCGCCCGAGGCGGCTGAAGGCGCCATTGTCCCTGGGCGGCGCGCCCTGTTCGGGCTTGGCCGCCGCCACCAGTGACGCCGGGACCCCCTCTTTTGACGAGGCGGATAGAATGGCAGGGTCCTTAGCCCCGCCCTGATCCATGACCAAGCGTTCTTCCCGCAAGCGGTCCGCGCCGCCCGCCCCCGGCTCGGCCACGCTCGATCCGGTGGTGCCGGCCCCCAAGGGCCTGTCGGTGAAGTTCGTGCTCACGAGCCTCGCCGCGACCCTGAACCTCTCCGCCGCCATGGTGGGGCTCGGTTTTCCCGAAGGCTTTCCGGCGCTTGCCGCAAAACCGATCATGCTGACCCTGTTCGCGGTCGGAATCGGTCTCGAGGTCTGGGCCATCCGCCAGCTGCTCGCGACACGGCGGACCCAGATCGCCGCGGGCCAGCGCTGAGCCGGGCCCTTCCGGGCCGGCTGTCGTAGCGACCCGGGCCCTGGCCAGGCAACCCGGGCCTACGGGGCGGGCGCCTCGAGCATGGTGTTGATCGCGAGCAGGACGGCAGACAGGTCGTCGGCCGGCTGCGCGGTCAGCGCTTCCCACCCCGCCGCGCCCTCGCGGCTCGCCTGCTCGGCGCGACCGGCCGGTTCGGTGAGCCGGTGGCGCTCGGCGAATATCCGGCGCCAGCGAGCCAGCCGGGCGGCGTCGCCCTCGGCCCGGCGCAAGCCCTCGTCGTGATTCAGGTCGCCGCCCGCGGGACCGGCCGCGGCAGGCGCAGGTTGTGGCTGTCCGGTCGGCGCGAGCCACTGGAGGAGGGCGCGATGACGCGCTGCCGGATCGATCGGCTTGGTGAGGAAATCGTTCATCCCGGCCGCCAGGCAGCGCTCCCGCTCCTCGGCAAAGGCGTGAGCCGTCATCGCCACCACCAGCAGCCGATGGCTCCGCTCGCGGATTGCACGCGTGGCGGCGACCCCATCCATCACCGGCATCTGGACATCCATCAGCACCAGGTCATAGCCACCGGTCTCGACGGCCGTGGCCATTGGCGGTGACTTCGACGGCCGCACCGGTTTCGGCGAGCAGTTCGGTGGCCACGATCTGGTTGAAGTCGTTGTCCTCGACCAGCAGGATGCGGGCACCGGCCAGCTGCGCCAGCGTGGCGGCCGGCCAGGGCTGCGCTCGCGGGGCCGGAGTGGCGGGCATATCACCGGGCGGGTTCGCGCACAACGGCAGCCGGAAATGGAAGCCGCTGCCCTGGCCCGGTGTGAGAGGTGGCTCCGCTCAATTGAACACGAAGCGTGGGTCGGCTCAGTGGAATCTGGTGCTTCTGGCACCGGGGCTCCCATCGGGTAACCCAGTTGGTACCCGCATGACCACGCCGACGCGGGCAACGGTCAGGTGAGTACCGTATCAGTACACATTGCAACAGGCGGCTCTTGGCCGATCTGTGTCAAAGGGACACGTAGCTCGCCAGCCAAGTCGAATCTCTCACCTTTTAAGTCATTTGGCGCGCATCCTCGTGCCGCAGATGTTGAGAAGCGCCGTGGTGGCCATGGTGTCCCGTCCCGACTGCCATGCCACTCCGACAGCCTGGCTCGGAAGCGCTGTCAGTCCCGCCGTTTGCAGTCGGCCGCCCGCGCCAGCAGCATGGCGCGCTCGCTCGCGTTGCGGGTCATCGATGCGGCGCGCTCGAATTCGTCGCGCGCCTCGTCGTGGCGTGCCA
Source organism: Rhodocyclaceae bacterium (assembly GCA_050303815.1). Classification (GTDB taxonomy): domain Bacteria; phylum Pseudomonadota; class Gammaproteobacteria; order Burkholderiales; family Rhodocyclaceae; genus Cognatazoarcus. Next base: position 36,682 of record JBNLCM010000139.1, on the reverse strand, counting down.
GCCGCGCGAGGAGGTCGCCACGTACGCAGGGCAGCAGGTGATAGGTCGCCAGCGAAGGCTCTTCACGCAGGGGCTCGACCACCTCGAGGCCGGCTGCGGGCCCGTAGGCCATGCCGACGGCCACGGCCCGGTTCAGCGTGACGACGGGGGAGGGGGCCACCTGGGCCAGGACGTCGTACAGCGTTGCGATCGCCTGCCAGTCCGTGTCCTCCGCCCGCCGGGCCTTGGCATGGCAGGCGGCGATGGCGGCCTGCAGGGCGTAGGGGCCGACAGGGCCGGGGGTTTCGTCGGCGCGGGCCAGCGCGTCAAGGCCGCGCTGGATCAGCAGCGGGTCCCAGCGGCTCCGGTCCTGGTCGAGAAGCAGCACCGGCCGGCCGGCGCCATCGAGCCGCGCGGCGAAGCGCGAGGCCTGGATCTCCATCAGTGCCACGAGACCCAGGACCTCCCCCTCCGCCGGCATCAGGGCGGCGAGCACCCGGCCGACACGGAGCGCCTCGGCGGACAGGGCCGGTCGCATCCAGTCGTCGCCGGAGGTCGCGGCGTAGCCCTCGTTGAAGATCAGGTAGATGACCTCCAGCACGGACGCCAGCCGCTCGTGCAGCGCGTCCCCGCGCGGTACCTCGAAGGGGACACGGGCGGCTGCCAGGCTGCGCTTGGCGCGGACGATGCGCTGGGCGATGGTGGCCTCGGGCTTGAGGTAGGCGCGGGCGATTTCGTCCGTGGTGAGGCCCCCCATCACCCGCAGGGTCAGCGCGCAGCGGGCATCGGGCGACAGGACGGGGTGGCAGGCTGTGAAGATCAACCGCAGCAGATCATCGCCGATCTCGTCGTCCAGGGCGTCGTCCACCTGCCGGGCCGCGTCGTCGCTGCGCGCGGCGTGCAGGAAATCCAGCTCGAAGGCGATCGCGGCGGACTTGTCGGTCGCCATCTGTCGATGCCGGACGAGATCGACGGCGCGCCGCCTCGCGGTGGTCAGCAGCCAGGCAGCCGGGTTGTCGGGTGTCCCGTCCCGTGGCCACTGCTCCAGCGCGGCGACCAGGGCGTCCTGGGCGCACTCCTCGGCAAGCCCCACGTCGCGCACCACGCGGGCGACTCGGGCGATGATGCGCGCCGCCTCCAGCCGCCAGATGCCCTCCAGCCGGCGATGCACCGCCTCCGCGCCGCTCATGGGCCTTCGCCTGCCGACGGTGCGGGCCGCGCGGGGCTCACGCGACGACAAGGGGAACGAAACCGCCAAAGGCCATGCGGCGGCAGTCGAAGGGCATGGCGTCGGCGGGCATGGCCTGGATGCGGGGATCGGCGAGGACGGCCGCATTCACCCGGTCGCGGTGCGCGCGCGACTCGAAGACAATCCACGAGAACATCACCACCTCGTCTGGCCCGGCCGCGGCAGCCGTGCGAAACGAGACCATGCCCTCCGCGTCGAGATCGTCGCCGACGCACTCCCAGAACGCGAGCGCGCCGTGCTCGCGCCAGATGGCCCCTGCGGTCTGCGCCATCCGGCGGTAGTCCTCGAGGCGATCGGCCTTGACCGGAATCAGGTAGCCATCCACGTAGCGATCCATGGCGGACACCTCACGGGGCGTTGCAGGGCGCGCACTCGCGCACCTCGACGGTCGCGAAACGCGCGGCAGGGCACTGCCGGGCGATCTCGAGCGCTTCGTCGAGGGTGGCGACATCGAGCAGGAAGAAGCCGCCAACCATCTCCTTGGCCTCAGCGAAGGGGCCGTCGCGCAGCTGGAGCTTGCCTTCGACCTGTCCGAGCCGGACGCCATGTTCGTCGGGGCGGAGGGATTCGGCGGCGCGCAGCACGCCGCGTTCGTTGAGCTGGCCGGCAAAGGCCGTCATCTCGTCGTAGCGGGCCTGTGCTTCCTCCAGGCTGCGGGCGGCGCGCTGGCCGCGGGGTTCGATGATCAGCATCAGGAAGGGCATGGGGGTCTCCTTGGGGTGTCCGGAATGATGTCGAACGAGCGGCACGGATTTCGACAGCGATGGCGGACTCGCCGCACTGGAAAGTTTGCATCCAGTGGGCATGACGCGAAAAGCGCGCAAGACGAGTGGCGGTGCCCAGTGCCCGGCATCGTTTCGCAGGCAGGCCGGCGGCCCCGTTCAGCGGACGGCGTGTTGCGCCGCAAAACGCCTAGCCGCGCGCTTTCTGGGGATATGGCGATGGCATTCCGGGTGCGTGAATCTGTGTCGGGCCTGTGTCTACAGCGAAGCCGCCATGTACCGCGCGCGGCCGGTGCCAGGCGAAGGCTCCGGGCTGTCGGGCGACATGTCTGCTTGCAAAGTGGAAAGCGGCCTGCCACCCCAGGATTCGAGGGGGGGCAGGGGCGCCGCCTGACGTAGTTGATTTCAATCAATTTTTTCTTGAGTTGTCCGGGTGGCACGGATCTTGGTCCATTCGACACCAGCCCCCATCGAGGGACGAGACCACAGGGAGACCGCTCCATGACTGAAACCTTCTACGAAGTCCTGCGTCGCCAGGGCATTACGCGGCGCAGCTTTCTGAAGTTCTGCTCGCTGACCGCCACCTCGCTGGGCCTCGGCTCTGCTGCAGCGCCAAAGATCGCCCATGCGCTCGAGAACAAGCCGCGCACGCCGGTGATCTGGCTGCACGGCCTCGAGTGCACGTGCTGCAGCGAGTCCTTCATCCGCTCGGCGCACCCCCTCACCAAGGACGTGGTGCTGTCGATGCTGTCCCTCGACTATGACGACACGCTGATGGCGGCGGCCGGCCACCAGGCCGAGGCGATCATCGAAGAGGTCAAGCGGAAGTACAAGGGCAACTACATCCTGGCCGTCGAGGGCAATCCGCCCCTCAACGAGGACGGGATGTACTGCATCCATGGCGGACGCCCCTTCGTCGAAATCCTCAAGGAGACGGCGGCCGACGCCAAGGCCATCATCTCCTGGGGGTCGTGCGCCTCCTGGGGCTGTGTCCAGGCGGCGAAGCCGAACCCGACGCAGGCGACGCCGGTGCACAAGGTCATCCACGACAAGCCCATCATCAAGGTACCGGGCTGCCCGCCGATCGCCGAGGTGATGACGGGCGTGGTCACCTACATGCTGACCTTCGACAAGATCCCCGAGCTCGATCGGCAGGGGCGGCCGAAGATGTTCTACGGCCAGCGAATCCACGACAAATGCTACCGGCGGCCGCACTTCGACGCCGGTCAGTTCGTCGAGGAATGGGATGACGAGAACGCCCGACGCGGCTACTGCCTCTACAAGGTCGGCTGCAAGGGACCGACCACCTACAACGCCTGCTCGACGGTGCGCTGGAACGAGGGCGTGTCCTTCCCGATCCAGTCCGGACACGGCTGCATCGGCTGCTCGGAGGATGGCTTCTGGGACAAGGGGTCGTTCTACGACCGCCTCACCGACATCAAGCAATTCGGCGTCGAGAAGAATGCCGATGAAGTGGGCATGGCCGTGGCGGGCACCGTCGGTGCCGTCGTGGCCGCCCACGCCGCCGTATCCGCGCTGACCCGTGTGCGCCACAAGCCGGGTTCCGACATGCCGAAGGGAGACAAGTGATCATGGGTGTCTATGAAACGCAGGGCTTCAAGCTCGACAACACCGGCAAGCGGGTCGTCGTCGATCCGGTGACCCGGATCGAGGGGCACATGCGGGTCGAGGTGAATCTCGACGAGCAGAACGTGATCCGCAATGCCGTGTCGACCGGCACCATGTGGCGCGGCCTCGAGGTCATCCTGAAGGGGCGTGATCCGCGCGATGCCTGGGCCTTCACCGAGCGCATCTGCGGGGTGTGTACCGGGACCCACGCGCTGACCTCGGTGCGTGCGGTCGAGGACGCGTTGTCCATCGATATCCCCGAAAACGCCAACTCGATTCGCAACATCATGCAGCTGTGCCTGCAGGTGCATGACCACCTGGTGCACTTCTACCACCTGCATGCCCTCGACTGGGTCGATGTCGTGTCCGCCCTGTCCGCCGACCCGAAGGCGACCTCGCAGCTGGCCCAGAGCATCTCCAACTGGCCGAACTCGTCGCCGGGCTATTTCCGCGACATCCAGAACCGGCTGAAGAAGTTCGTCGAATCCGGCCAGCTTGGCCCCTTCATGAACGGCTACTGGGGCAACCCGGCCTACAAGCTGCCGCCGGAAGCCAACCTGATGGCGGTCACTCACTATCTGGAAGCGCTCGACTTCCAGAAGGAGATCGTCAAGATCCACACCATCTTCGGAGGCAAGAACCCGCATCCGAACTGGCTGGTGGGCGGCATGCCCTGCGCGATCAACCTGGACGGCGTGGGTGCCGTCGGGGCGATCAACATGGAACGCCTGAACATGGTGTCCAGCATCATCGACCGCTGCATCGAGTTCTGCGACCAGGTCTACCTGCCCGACCTCCAGGCAATTGCCAGCTTCTACAAGGACTGGACCTACGGCGGTGGCCTGTCGGGCCTGTCGGTCATGTCGTACGGCGACATCCCGGACCGGGCCAACGACTATTCGGCGTCCAACCTGCTGCTGCCGCGCGGTGCGATCATCAACGGAGATCTCAGCAAGGTGCACGAGATCGACCTGCGCGACCCCGAGCAGATCCAGGAGTACGTGACCCACTCGTGGTATTCGTACGCCGACGAGAGCAAGGGCCTGCACCCGTGGGATGGGGTCACCGAGCCCAACTTCCAGCTCGGTCCCAGGACCCAGGGCACGCGCACCCGCATCGAATCCCTCGACGAAGAGGCGAAGTACAGCTGGATCAAGTCGCCCCGCTGGCGTGGCCACGCGATGGAGGTCGGTCCGCTGGCCCGCTACGTGATCGGCTACGTCCAGGGCAACCCCGAGTTCAAGGAGCCGGTGGACAAGCTGCTTCACGACCTGGGCCTGCCGCTCACCGCGATCTTCTCGACGCTGGGCCGCACGGCGGCGCGGGGCCTCGAGGCGTCGTGGGCCGCGCACAAGATGCGCTACTTCTTCGACAAGATGATCGCCAATATCAAGGCCGGCGACACCGCGACGGCCAACGTGGACAAGTGGTCGCCGGAGAAATGGCCGGCCGAGGCCAAGGGCGTCGGCTTCACCGAAGCCCCGCGTGGCGCGCTGGGCCACTGGGTGAAGATCAAGGGCGGCAAGATCGACAACTACCAGTGTGTCGTGCCGACCACCTGGAACGGCAGTCCGCGAGACAACAAGGGCCAGATCGGCGCCTTCGAGGCCTCGCTGATGAACACCCCGGTGGCCAAGGCGGACGAGCCGCTCGAGATCCTGCGCACCATCCACTCCTTCGATCCCTGCCTGGCCTGCTCGACGCACGTGATGAGTCCGGACGGTCAGGAGATGGCCAAGGTCAAGGTGCGCTGAGCGCGGACAGGAGGAATCCCATGTCAGACCATAGTCAGGCCACGGCAACCGGCGTCGATGACGACGCCGTTGCCCACGCAGCCAGCATCAAGTCGATCTACGTGTATGAGGCGCCCGTGCGCATCTGGCACTGGATCAACGCGCTGGCGATCACGGTGCTGTCGGTGACCGGGTACTTCATCGGCTCGCCCTTGCCATCGGTGCCCAGGGAGGCCAGTGCCAACTTCCTGATGGGCTATATCCGCTTCGTTCACTTTGCCGCCGGCTATGTACTTGCCGTGGGCCTGGTGGGGCGGATGTACTGGGCGCTTGTTGGCAACCACCACGCGCGTGAGCTGTTCAGCGTGCCCATCTTCACGGCTGCCTACTGGCGTGAGCTGTTCTCGATGCTGCGCTGGTACACCTTCACCCGGCCGTATCCCAACCGCTACGTGGGCCACAACCCCCTGGCGCGGATCTCGATGGTCTTCGGCTTTCTGTTCATGGCGATGTTCATGATTGCCACGGGCTTCGCGCTGTACGGAGAAGGGGCGCAGGAAGGCCATTGGGCGCATACGCTCTTCACGACCTGGGTGATCCCGCTGTTCGGACAATCGCAGGACGTCCATACCTGGCATCACCTGGGCATGTGGGTGCTCATCTGCTTTGTGATTCTTCATGTCTATGCGGCCATCCGTGAAGACATCATGGGGCGCCAGAGCATCATCAGCACCATGATCAGCGGATATCGCATGTTCAAGAACTGACGATCCGCCCGGGCCCCGGGCCCAGGTGGTTCACGACGGGCGACGCAGCATGCGTCGCCCGTCGTGCGTCGGGGAAGGCGTCGTCAGTACGTTGGCATGCTGCCGATGCAAATCGGACCACAGACCCCTGGTGTTGCTATGGAACTGACAGTTGGCGCTGACAACCTCGATTCACGAGACCTGCTGGTACTGAAATCCACGCTGCGGTTGCGACAGGAGGCCTGGCGTTGGGTCGGCGATGTCAGGGCGGCCGATCTGTGGCTGATCGACCTCTCGCGCGACGTCGTCGCGACGCCGATGGAAATGCTCGGTGTGCCGGCCGTCTGTCGCCTGGACCGCGATCCGGAAACGACGGGCTGGGCCGCGCGCACGCTGGCGAAACCCCTCAAGGCCAACCACCTGATGCGCTACATCGACGCGCTGCTGCCGACCCTCGACCCGGCGAGGGTGCGCGTCGAGAGTCCCGCGCCCGAGCCGTCTGTCGAGGTCGCCCCCGCGCCGCCCGCCGAGGCCGGCGCGATCGCGACGCCCCCACCGCCCTGGGCCGGCCGCAGGCTGCGCCTGGTGAAAGCCCCCAACCTCGCGCGTTTCCCGGTCTCGGTAGAGCTGATGGGCTGGCTTGACCGCATGGGCCGCGAAGCGGTCAGCTTCGACCTGCTGGACGATCGACTGCCGATGGATCGCGACATGCTCAGGGATGTGCTCAACGACGCCGCCAAGGGCGGTCAGCTGGTCGACGAACTGGGGCAACCCATCGCGCCAATGCCGGAGACGCGCAACCGGTTCGCGTTCTGGAAGCGCTGACCGAGCGTTCGCCTGCATGGCGCGTTTCCGCTTTTCGGTCGCGGCCGGAAGCGGCGATGTCGGCAGCTCTCCCCTGGGCGGCCGGTTTTCGCTGTGTTTGCGGCCAACGGGCACCTGGCACGGACCTTGATAGGTGCACCGTGCCCGCGTGGCCCACCCCGGCCTGCAGGTGTGTGCTTACTTCCTCCATTTGTCGACCACATGACGGCGATGACGGGCGGTGACCGCAAGGCCCGCCCAACTTTTTCTCTTCCGAGGCGTCCTGTCGTTCCGCTGTCGCCGGGGCGCAGGCCTCTGCGTCCCGGTCATTTCCTCGAGTCGCGCTTCATGCGCCCCGCCGGGATCACCCAGGATGCGCTGGCGAGGGCACTGGGCATCTCCCGCCGGCGCGTCAATGAGCTGATCCGCGGCCGGCGCGGCATCACGCCTGATACCGGCGTCCGCCTGGCACGCTACTTCGGCACCGACCCCCGTTTCTGGATAGCGCTCCAGGTGGCCTGGGAGACGTACGCCGCCATGTCGCGCCTGTCGCGCGACTGATTTCCGCTCAAGATGGCCCGAATTTCCTAAAGACGCCCGCCTTCCGCGCCGATACACCGGGTGTTACCAGGAGGGCAGGCACATGAAACGGGCCATCACGCCGACCCAGGTCGAGCGACTGATGCGCGAGGATGACTTCATCGTCTCGAAGACGAATCCGAAGGGCATCATCACTTACGGCAATCCGATCTTCGTCGAGTTCTCGGGCTATTCCGAAGATGAACTGATCGGCTCCCAGCACAACATCATCCGCCACCCCGACATGCCCCGCGCTGCCTTCAAGCTCGCCTGGGACACGATCCAGGCCGGCAAGGAGTTCTTCGCCTACGTGAAGAACATGTCGAAGGATGGTGGCTACTACTGGGTATTCACGCATATCACGCCCGACTTCGATGCCAATGGCACGATCATGGGCTATACCTCGGTTCGTCGTTGCCCGAAGCGCGGCGCCATCGAGGCGATCACGCCGGTCTATGCGCAGATGCTGGCGGCCGAGAAGGCCGTCGGTGCGCGGGATGCGATCGGTGCCGGCACGCAGGTGCTCGTCGATGTGATGACGCAGATGGGAATGGGTTATGAAGAGCTTGTCTTCGCGCTTTGAGCGGCGCCATCTGGCGCTGGTGGCCGTGGTCGCAGCCGCGGCCCTGGCTTTCTGGACGCCCTGGGCGACCCTCGCGGCCTGCGTGGTCGCCGCCGCCGCGCTCCTCTTGCCGGCGGTACGGGGCGACGGACCTCTCAACCAGCTCGATGCGCTGATGAATGAGGTCGGCGAGGGCCGGCTGCAGGATCGTCTGCCGAGGGAATTCGCAGATCCGGTGCTGGAATCCATCCGGGTCGATCTGAATTCGGCCCTGGACCAGACCGAAACGGCGTTTCGCGAGATCCTCGGCGCGATGGATGCAGTCGCCAACCGTCGCCCCTGGCGGCGTCTCCAGACAATGGGGTTGCATGGCATCTTCGCGCGGGTCCTGGAACAGGTCCAGGTGATGCTGGACCAGGTCACGACGGCGCAGGAGTCGGTCGCCCGCGAAGCGCTGCTGTCGCGCATCTTCGTTCGCTCCGAACGGGGCCTGTCGATGGCCATCGATCACGTCACGACGACGCTCGCCAGCGTCGCCCGCGAAGCCGAGGAGTCCCAGGAACTCTCCGGCCGGTTCGCCGTCACCGCGCGATCCATGTCAGCGGCCGCCGAGCGCATGTCCGAATCGCTGGGCGATGCCCATTCGCTGGCCGAGGCGGGCGTCAGTGCCCTGGCCGAACTGGCCGAGAAGGCCGGCGCGATCAATGAGATCACCGCGCACATCGACAACATCGCCAAGCAGACCAATCTGCTGGCGCTGAACGCCGCCATCGAGGCGGCACGTGCGGGCGAGTCGGGGCGGGGCTTCGCCGTCGTCGCGGACGAGGTGCGCAAGCTGGCCGATCAGGCGCAGCGCTCGGCCGAGGAGATCGCCGACGCCATTACGGCCATGAGCAGCGCCATGCAGGCGGCGACAGGGCAGATCGGCACCCTGTCCGAGTCGGTCTCCGGCGCCCGCGGCACCGCCGAGGAAGTGGTGACCAGCCTGTCGGGTTCGGCCGATGCCGGCGAACAGGTCAGCTCCCTGGCCGAGACGATCGGCGGGGGCGCACGCGAGATGGAGTCATCGGTCAATCTCGTCGGGCTCGCCCAGAAAGCGCGGGCCGATGCCAACCGGATCATCCACGGCGAGGAGATCGATACGCGCACCCTGTCCGAGATGGAGCGGCAGGCCGTACAGATCGCCAGCGAACGCAAGTGGATCAAGGGAGGCGCGGATCGGGAAGCGCTCATCGAGATCTACGACAGCCTGTTCGCCACCATCGAGAGCCAGATGAAGTAAGGTCCCTCGCCGGTGCGTCCCGGCCTGTCGCAAGCCCCGCCTGACGCGGGGCTTTTTTGCGCGCTACCGGCCGGGGAAGAGGCTGGCGGGTGGAAAGTTACTTACCGCTTCGTTTGACCGGTCGCGGCAGGAGTGTCCCCCGGCGCAATAGGGTCTTCCCGGCCGACTTGTCATATCGCCAGTCGTAGCGGGCGAATGCCGCCCGTCCCGCGTTCTGGCACGGACCCTGCGATGTGTTACGGAAACCGTTACACGGAGCCGCCATGACTACCCCAGCTCCCCGGGTCCTGATCCTGGGCATCGGCAATCTGCTTTGGGCCGACGAAGGATTCGGCATCCGCTGCGTCGAGGCGCTGGCGGACGCCTACGAGATGCCGGAGACCGTCACCGTGATGGATGGCGGCACGCAGGGTCTTTACCTGCTGCCCTACGTCACGGAGGCGACCCACCTGCTGGTCTTCGATGCGATCGATTACGGACTCGAGCCCGGCACGATGAAGCTGGTGCTCGGCGACGAGGTCCCCCGGTTCATGGGGGCGAAGAAGATGAGCCTGCACCAGACCGGGTTCCAGGAGGTCATTGCCTCGGCCGCGCTGATCGATGGGCTCCCGGGCGAGATGGCGCTGATCGGTGTGCAGCCGGCCGAACTCGAGGACTTCGGTGGCAGCCTGCGCGAGCCCGTGCGGGCCCGCATGCCTGAGGTGCTCGACGCCGCCGTTGCCGTGCTTGCCGACTGGGGGATCGCGCTGGCCCCGCGTGACGGCGGCACGGCACGGCTCAATGCCGCGCCGCTGGCAATCACCGACTATGAATCCGGGCGCCCCTCCGAGTTCGAGGCCTGCCGAATCGGCGATGCGCGCTTCATGCCAGGCGGCGTTGACTGAGATGTGTCTCGGCATTCCCATGCAAGTCGTGGCGGGGGGCATGCAGGCCCGCTGTCTCGATGGCCATGGCCACGGGCACGTGGTCGACATGCTGCTGGTGGGCGAGCAGCCGGCGGGCACCTGGTTGCTCACCTACCTCGGCGCGGCGCGGGAAGTCATCGATGCCGCCCGTGCCGCCGATATCGGCCGGGCGCTGTCGGCCCTCGAACAACTCCACAGCGGGCAGGACCCGGATCTCGACGCGGCCTTTGCCGACCTCATCGATCGTGAGCCCGAGCTGCCCGAATTTCTCAGGAAAGGATGACGCGATGAGTACCTTTGCCAGCCCCACACTGGATAGCCTCGACCAACTGCTGGAGCGCCAGCGCGATGCCGGCCTGGCGCGCTGCCTCGAGGTGGACGACTTCGCGCCCCTCGCCGCCGAGCGCGGCGACCTCGCCGTGCTGCTGACCGACGACCCCGCTCGCTGCCCGGAGAGCTGGGACATGGCGGTTGTCCTGCCGGAGGTGCTGCGCAGTTTCGCAGGCCAGCTCTCGGCCGCCAGCGCGATGCCCGAGGTATCCCGCGAGCTGGCCCGCCGCTACGGTGTCACCCGCTATCCCAGCCTGTTGTTCGTCCGCGGCGGCGACTACGTCGGCGTGCTCGAAGGCATGTATGACTGGCAATTGCTGGGCCCTGCCGTGGCCCGGTTGCTGGATACGCCGGCCAGCCGCGCACCGAGCGTCGGCATTCCCGTGACGTCCGCTACCCCGGCGGGCGGCTGTCACTGACGAACCCTGGAGCCAGACCATGAAGCCCTTCCCGATTCCCGTCGTCGGTGCCGGCAGCCATGTCGAAGAGGAAGTCCTCGACTACATCGACATGCCGAAGGAGATGGATACCTTTGCACCACCCCAGGTGGCGGACGATGTCGACCCGGCCGTACGCGCCGAGGCCTTTCACGTGCTCGAGACCCTGCTCGCCGCCATGAAGACGTGGACCTTCGGCTCGCCCGGCGCCCCCCGCGTCGATCTGATGCCCCTGCCTGCGCCGGTCCGGGCCGCCATCAACGAGCTGCTGGGCGAAGGCGAGGTCAGCCTGATCATCGAAGGTGCGCCCCGTCTGCGCATCCAGGAAACTGTCTTCGCCGGCGTCTGGCGTGTCCTCGGCGAAGCGGACGATGGCGTGATCCAGGACATGGTCTGTGCCTGCGGCCTGCCCGACGAGGCGGTGGCCCGCGCGCGCGCGGCGAGCCGGCGCACGGTTGTGCCGCCGCCCGTGCCGGAGGGCGTGATGAATGCGCCCGCGGTGCTGACCGAGCTGGCCGAGCGGGCGGCGTCCTACCGCGAGGGCGACGAGGCCCACATCGTCAATCTGACCCTGCTGCCGATGTCGCCTGCGGACCACGCTTTTCTCGGCACCGCCCTGGGTGGCGGTGCGGTCACCGTCCTGTCACGGGGCTACGGCAACTGCCGGGTGACCAGTACGGGGCTCGAGAACACCTGGTGGGTCCAGTACTTCAACAGCGTCGACACGGTGATCCTGAGCACGATCGAGGTCACCGGGGTGCCCGATGTGGTGCCGGCCGCGGCCGATGACTTCGCCGACAGCGTCGAGCGCCTCGCCGAGTGGATCGAAACCCTGCGGGCGTGGGACGCGTCATGAGCACCCGGGGGCCGGAGAGCGGCGAGAGCTGGTTCGAGGGCAGCTATCTGGGCGACGACGGCCGGATCGCCGACGGTGCCCGCCTCGAGTGCGGCATCTGCTGGCAGGTGTACGACCCCGCCGAGGGCGACCCGGTCTGGCAGATCCCGCCGGGCACCCCGTTCGCGCAGCTGCCCGACCACTGGACCTGCCCGAACTGCGATGCGCCCCGTCACAAGTTCATGGTGCTCCCGGATGGCGACTGATCCCGCCGGCATGGCGGCCAACCCATCGGAGCGCATCCGGGCCCACTTCGAGGCGGTGGCGGCGACGGCCATGGCCGACGTCCCGCTGTGCAACCCGGCGCTGTCGGTCGCAACGGTCGGCTTCTTCCGCCACGGCGACGCCTGGGTGGGCGTGCTGCTGACGCCCTGGTGCATGAACCTCATGCTGCTGCCCGATGCGACCTGTGAGTGCGTGCGCCAGGTCGGCGAAACCGAGTGGTGGACCTTCCCGTCCGGCGACTATCCCTTCATTGCGCACCGGTGTGACGCATTGGGGCACTACCACGCGTGCTCCCTGTATTCTCCGGTTTTCGAGTTCGACAGTCAGGATCTGGCGCTCGAGGTGGCGCACGAGGCGCTGGGTGCGTTGATGAGCGGTGGGGGCCGGGAGGCAGATGCAGCCCGCGGACGCGAGGCCGCGCGGCTCGAAGGGCGCTCGCTGTCGGATCTGCCGGTTTCGCGCCGCGGCTTCCTGCGCGCCGTCCTGCCCGGCGGGGGCTCGCAATGAGCGTCGCCGGGCGCCTCGGTCTGCGGGTCGCGGTCGAGCAAGGCCAGGTACGCCAGGTCCGGGTCGAGAACTCGCGTCCGCTGGCCGCCAGTCTGCTCAACGGGCGCCGCCTCGACGAAGCGGTTGCGCTGGCGTCCGCGCTGTTCAGCCTCTGCGGACGGGCCCAGGGGCTGGCGGCCCGCCTGGCGGTCGATGCCGCACGCGGGCGAACTCCCGCGGAGGCCTTGTCACGGCGCAGGGCGGTCATGGTCGAGCTGGCGCAGGAGCATCTGTGGCGGCTGATGATCGACTGGCCGGAGTGGCTGGGCGAGCCGGCGCGTCGAGCCGCGTTTGCCGACCTGCACCGGAGCCTGGCCGGCGCGGTCGAAGCCCCGGAGCGCGCCTCGGCGGGCCTGCGCGCGCTGCTCGCCGAGGCCGGGCTCGACGGCGTGAGGACGGGCGCGGTCGACGATGTGCTGGTGGCCTGTCGCGCCGGCGGTGCCCTGGGCGGCCTCCTTGCGCGGCTCATCGAGCAAGCCCCACGCGCCGCGCAGGCGCCGAGCTTGCTGCCGGGCATCGGCGCTGCGACGTGGAGTGCGCGCCTGCCGGGCGGCATGCCCGACGAGGCCTTCTGCCGGCAGCCCGGATACGAGGGCGCGCCCGCCGAGACGGGCGCGCTGGCGCGTTGTGCGGCGGCGCCCGCGGTGGCCGCGCTGGTGGCCGATGGCCGGACCTGTGCCGCGCGCGTCGTGGCACGGGTCATCGAACTGGGTGACGTGGCCGAGCGCCTGCTGGCCCCGTCCGGGGGATTCGCAGCGGACGCGGCGTCTGGTGCGCCGGGGGTCGGGCTGTCGTGCGTGGAGACAGCACGGGGGCTGCTGATGCACGCCGTCCGGATCGACGGGGGCACCGTGGCCGACTACCGGATCGTCGCCCCGACCGAGTGGAATTTCCATCCCGGCGGGGTGTTTGCAAGGGAAGCGCTGGGCCTGCGCGCGTCGCGCGGCGAAGCCGTTCTGGCGCAGGTCCGCTGCCTGGCGCTGTCGCTGGATCCATGCGTCACCTGGGACGTGCTGGGCACCGAGGGAGAGGGGGTCGTGCGTGCATGAAATGTCTCTGGCCGAGGGCATCCGCGGCATTGTCGAGCAGGCGGCGGCCGAAGGCGGCTTCGCCCGTGTCAAGAGCGTCGTGCTCGAGATCGGGGCCCTGTCGACCGTGGAAGTGGAGTCGCTGCGCTTCTGTTTCGATGTGGTAATGCGTGATACGGTGGCCGACGGAGCCGCCATGGAAGTGGTCGACGTGGCCGGCGCCGGCTGGTGCATGCAGTGCAGCGAAACGGTGCCGATAGCGGCCCTCTACGACCCCTGTCCGCGGTGCGGCAGCTACCAGGTCCAGGCTACGGCCGGAACCGAGATGCGGGTTCGCGAACTGGAAGTCGAATGATCCCTGGCCGGTGGCCCCGGCGCTGCAGGAGTGGAAACGATGTGTACGGTATGTGGTTGCGGAAGTGGAGAAGTGAAGATCGGTGGCGCACGGGCTGGCGCCCGGCCGGCGGCCGGTGCAACGGTGGCCTGGCGGCCGGCTTCGGCCGGTGGCCATCACCACCACGCGCACGATCACGCGCATGGCCACGGCGTGACCGTGGCGGATGCGCACGATCACGTGCACGAGGGCGACGACCACCTCCACTTTGGCCACGGACCGGCGCGGGCCCACGCCCCCGGCCTCAGCCAGGGGCAGATGGTGCGTATCGAGCAGGACATCCTGGGCAAGAATGACAGCCTGGCTGGCGCGAACCGGGCCTGGCTGGCGGAGCGGGGCATCCTGGCCCTGAACCTCGTCTCCAGTCCCGGCTCGGGCAAGACGACCCTGCTGTGCCGTACGATCCGCGAGCTGTCGGGGCAGATGCCCGTGGCCGTGATCGAAGGGGACCAGCAGACCGAGTTCGACGCCGAGCGCATCCGCGAAACGGGGGCCCGGGCCCTGCAGATCAACACCGGCAAGGGCTGTCATCTCGACGCCCACATGGTGGGTCAGGCCCTGCCGCGCCTTGAACTGGCGGACAGCAGCCTGCTGCTGATCGAGAACGTCGGCAACCTGGTCTGCCCTGCGGCCTTCGATCTGGGCGAGGCCCACAAGGTGGTGATCCTGTCCGTTACCGAGGGCGAGGACAAGCCCCTCAAGTATCCCGACATGTTCGCGGCCGCCGACCTGATGCTGCTCAACAAGGTCGACCTCCTGCCGCACCTGAGCTTCGATGCCGAGCGCGCCATCGAGTTTGCCCGCCGCGTCAATCCAAGGCTGGAGGTCATCCGGACCTCGGCCACCAGCGGCGAGGGCTTCGAGGCGTGGCTGGGGTGGATCCGGCGTGGTCTCGAGCGCGTTTCAGGCAGCCGGATCGAGACCGTCGATGCGCTGAAGCGGCGGATCGCCGAACTCGAGGCCCGGCTGGCCGCGGACCCGCGATGAGCGACGAACGCCTCGCCCTGCAGGCTGGCCTGGAGCGACGCCGCATCCGCGTGCGCGGTGTCGTCCAGGGGGTCGGCTTCCGCCCCTTCGTGTTCCGCCTGGCCCAGGAGATGGGCCTGTCGGGCTGGGTGCGCAACGATGGCGATGGCGTGGAGATCGAGGCCCAGGGGCCTCGCGGCGACATCTCGGCCCTGATGGCCAGGCTGGTCGGTGAGGCGCCGCCCCTGGCGCGGGTCGATTCCGTCATGTCGGCGGTCGGCGATCCGGACCCGGACGACCGGGGATTCACGATCGAAGCCAGCGGCGTAGGCGCGGTGACTACCGCCATCGGCCACGACACCTGCGTCTGTCCGTCCTGCATCGATGAGATGTTCGATCCGACCGATCGGCGCTGGCGCTACCCCTTCATCAACTGCACCCACTGCGGGCCCCGCTACACGATTACCCGCGGGCTGCCCTACGACCGGGCGCTGACCAGCATGGCGAGCTTCGCCCAGTGCGCCGACTGCCAGGACGAATACGATTCGCCCGCGGACCGCCGCTTCCACGCCGAACCCAACGCCTGTCCGACCTGTGGCCCTTCGCTGGCGCTGCTCGAGTCCTCCGGTGTGCGGGTCGCCACGCGAGACCCGATCGCCGATACCCTGCTTCGCCTCCTCACGGGCGAGATCGTCGCGATCAAGGGCCTCGGCGGCTTCCACCTGGTCTGTGACGCGCGCAATCCCGAGGCGGTCGAGCGGCTTCGCCGGAGCAAGGACCGCGACGCCAAGCCGTTCGCGGTGATGGTGTCGAACCTCGCCTCGGCGCGCCAGTGGGCCTACCTGTCACGGCGCGAGGAGCAGATCCTGACCTCGGCTGAACGGCCGATCGTGCTCGCCGAAAAGCGCGACGCGGTCGATCACGAGCTGTGGGGCGTCGCGCCCGGGCTGGCCCACATCGGCGTGATGCTGCCCTATACGCCCCTCCACTACCTGCTCTTCCACGATGACGCGGGACGCCCCTCGGGCACGACCTGGCTCGACGTGCCACAGGAGCTGGCGCTGGTCATGACGTCGGCCAACCCGGGCGGCGAGCCTCTGGTGATCGACAACAACGACGCCGTCCAGCGCCTGGCGGGCATTGCCGATGCCTACCTGCTGCACGACCGGGACATCCTGGTCCGAGCCGACGACTCGGTCGTGATCGTGGATGAGCCGCAACTGCAGGAGCGGGTGCCGGCCTACCGGTTCGTGCGCCGGGCGCGGGGCTTCACGCCGCGTGCGATCAAGCTCGGCGAGAAAGGGCCGGCCGTGGTCGCGTTCGGCGCGTGGCTCAAGAACACCGTGTGCGTGTCGCGCGGTGACGAGGCCTTCCTGTCCCAGCACATTGGTGACCTGGACAACGGCGCCACCTGCCGGGCCATGGACGAGGCGGTCGAGCACCTGATGGCGATCCTCGCAGTGCGTCCCGAGGTGGTCGCCCATGACCTGCATCCCGATTTCCACTCGACGCGGGCCGCGGTCGCGCTGGCCGACCGGTTCGGCATCCCCGCCATCGCCGTGCAGCATCACCACGCCCACGTGGCCGCGGTGCTGGCGGAGCACCGCCACGCCGGACCGGCCCTCGGCGTCGCGCTCGACGGCGTGGGCATGGGCACCGATGGCGCTGCCTGGGGCGGCGAGTTGCTGCACCTTGACGGGGCCGGCTTCGAGCGCCTGGGGCATCTCGCCCGGCTGACCCTGCCGGGCGGAGACCGCGCCGCGCGAGAACCGTGGCGGATGGCGGCGGCAATCCTCCACCGCCTGGGTCGCGCCGACGAAATCGCGACGCGCTTCGGGCATCACCGGGGCGCCGACCGCCTCGCGACGCTGATCGAGCGGCCGCGCCTGTCGCCCGCCTGTACGAGCCTCGGGCGGTGGTTCGATGCCGCTGCCGGCTTGCTGGGCATCTGCGAAACCATGGCGTTCGAAGCCGAAGCGGCGATGCGCCTCGAGAGTGCCGCGGCCGCCTATGGACCAGCCATGGCCCTGTCGGGTGGCTGGTTCCTCGATGGAGGCGAACTGGATCTCACGCCCCTCCTTGCCAGACTGGCCGACGAGCCCCATGCGCAACGGGGGGCCGCCCAGTTCCACGCCACGCTGCTCACCGCGATCGACGAGTGGATCGCACGTGCCGCGCGCGAGACCGGCGTACGCACGGTCGCCCTCTCGGGGGGCTGCATGCTCAACCGGATCCTGGCGCGGGACCTGCCTCGACGTCTCGCGACCCGTGGCCTGAAGGTGTTGTCCGCCCGCCAGGCGCCACCCAATGACGGAGGCGTTGCGCTCGGCCAGGCCTGGGTCGCGATCCGACAACTGACCGAAGGAAGCTGAATCCATGTGTCTTGCCATTCCCGCCCGAATCGTCGAACTGACCGGGGATGACACCGCGCGTGTCGACCTCGGCGGCGTTCGCAAGGAGATCTCGCTCGCGCTGATCGAAGGGGCCGAGGTCGGCGACTACGTGATCGTCCATGTGGGCTATGCCCTGTCGCTGCTGGATGCGGAGGAAGCCGAGCGCACGCTTGCCCTGTTCGCGGAAGCAGGCATCGACGTGGCGGCGGCGGCCGAGGAGGGCGCTTCGTCGTGAAGTACGTGGACGAGTTCCGCGATGGCGCGCTGGCGAGCAAGCTGGCGGCGGCCATCCGGTCGGAAGCCGACCCGGCGCGCAACTACGCCTTCATGGAGTTCTGCGGCGGCCATACCCACGCCATCTCGCGCTACGGCGTCACCGACCTCCTGCCCGACAACGTCCGGATGATCCATGGCCCCGGCTGTCCGGTCTGCGTGCTGCCGATCGGACGCATCGACATGGCGATCCGCCTCGCGCTGGCCGAGAACGTGACCATCCTGACCTACGGCGACTGCCTGCGGGTGCCCGCCTCCAACGGGCTCTCGATGCTCAAGGCGAAGGCCCAGGGCGCGGACATCCGGATGGTCTATTCGGCCGCGGACGCGCTCGCCCTGGCCCAGCGCGAGCCCGGACGCCAGGTGGTGTTCTTCGCGATCGGCTTCGAGACGACGACGCCGCCCACGGCCCTGGTCATCCGCCAGGCCCGGGCCCTCGGGCTGGCGAATTTCAGCGTGCTGTGCAATCACGTCCTGACGCCCTCGGCGATCATGACGATCCTCGAGTCGCCGGAGGTGCGCGAACTCGGTACGGTGCCGCTGGACGGCTTCATCGGTCCGGCCCACGTATCCACCGTGATCGGTTCGCGGCCCTACGCCTTCTTTGCCGAGGAGTACCGCAAGCCGGTCGTGATCGCCGGCTTCGAGCCGCTCGACGTGATGCAGGCGATCCGCATGCTGGTGCGCCAGGTGAACGAGGGCCGGGCCGAGGTCGAGAACGAGTTCACCCGTGCCGTCACCGAAGACGGCAATCGCAAGGCGCAGGCTCTCGTCTCCGAGGTGTTCGAACTGCGCCGCCGGTTCGAGTGGCGTGGCCTGCGCGAGGTGCCGTACTCGGCCCTCAGGATCCGCAAGGGCTTTGCGGACCATGATGCCGAGGTCCGTTTCGGCCTCGACTACCAGAGCGTGCCGGACAACAAGGCCTGCGAGTGTGGCGCGATCCTGCGGGGTGTCAAGAAGCCCACCGACTGCAAGATCTTCGGCACGGTGTGCACGCCCGAGAATCCGATGGGCTCTTGCATGGTGAGTTCCGAGGGCGCCTGCGCAGCCCACTACAACTTCGGGCGCTTCCGCGACATCCCCGTCGTGGCCGCCTGACGCGACAACACGACCTGAAAGACGAGCGGAGACGAAGAACCCATGAGCGGGAGTGTCAAGAAGGGCTATATCCGCCCCCTCGACCTGAAGAAGGGGCGGGTGGACATGAGCCACGGCGGTGGCGGGCGGGCGATGGCGCAGCTTATCGACGAGTTGTTCGCCGCGGCCTTCGCCAATGAATACCTCGGCCAGGGCGATGACGGCGCGGTGCTGCCGGCGCCGCCGGCCGGCGAGCGGCTGGTGATGGCGACGGATGCGCACGTCGTCTCGCCGCTGTTCTTTCCGGGCGGCGACATCGGTTGCCTGTCGGTCCATGGCACCCTGAACGATGTGGCGGTAATGGGCGCACGGCCCCTCTACCTGGCGGCCAGCTTCATTCTCGAGGAGGGATTCCCGCTGGGCGAGCTCAAGCGCATCGTCGATTCGATGGCTGCCGCCGCGCGCGACGCGGGCGTCCCGGTCGTCACCGGCGACACCAAGGTCGTCGAACAGGGAAAGGGCGACGGGGTCTTCATTTCCACCACCGGCGTCGGCGCGCTCGCGCCCTCGCGCGACATCTCGGGCCGGCGCGCCCGGCCGGGCGATGTGGTGCTGGTATCGGGCACGATGGGGGACCACGGCACGGCCATCCTGTCCCTGCGCGAGTCGCTGGCCTTCGAGACCGAGATCGAGTCCGACACCGCCGCGCTGCACCACCTGATCGAGGCGCTGCTGGCCGCCGTGCCGGACGTCCATGTGCTGCGTGACCCGACCCGCGGCGGACTCGCCACCACGCTCAATGAGATCGCCACCCAGTCCGGCGTCGGCATTACCCTCGAGGAGAAGGCCATCCCGGTCGATCCGCAGGTGGAGGCCGCGTGCGAGTTCCTCGGCCTCGATCCGCTCTACGTGGCCAACGAAGGGAAACTGGTTGCCATCGTGCCGGCCGCCGTGGCCGACGCGGCGCTCGCCGTCCTGCGCAGCCACCCCCTTGGCGCCCGGGCCGCCCGCATCGGGGAGGTCACCGAGGATCCCAACCACTTCGTGCAGATCCGCACCGGCTTTGGCGGCCGGCGAATGGTGGACTGGCTGTCCGGCGAACAACTGCCCCGGATCTGCTGATGCGTATCCTGATCCTGACCCACAGCTTCAACAGCCTGACCCAGCGGCTGCACGCCGAACTCGCGCGGGACGGCCACACCCTGTCCGTCGAGTTCGATATCCGCGACTCGGTGGCCGAGGAGGCGGTCGCGCTGTTCGCTCCGGACGTGATCCTGGCGCCCTTCCTCAAGCGGGCGATCCCTGCGTCGATCTGGTCTCGCCACCTGTGCCTGGTGGTGCATCCCGGCATTGTCGGGGATCGTGGCCCGTCGGCCCTCGACTGGGCCGTCGCCGAGGGCGAAACCGAATGGGGCGTCACGGTCCTGCAGGCCAACGCCGAGATGGATGCCGGCGATATCTGGGCGACACGTACCTTCCCGATGCGCCCCGCGACCAAGGCCAGCCTGTACCGGCGCGAGGTCACGGAGGGGGCGGTGGCCTGCGTGCGCGACGCGCTGGCGCGCCTCGAGGCGTGGCGGGCCGGCTGGTGGCGGCCCACGCCCCTGGCCGAGGCCGCCGGGCGCGGGCGCGAGCGGCCACTGATGCGCCAGGCCGACCGGGCCATCGACTGGACCCGCGATGACACGGCGACGGTCGTCGCGAAGATACGGGCGGCGGACGGTTTTCCGGGGGTTGCCGACACACTGTTCGGCCAGCCCTGCCACCTGTTCGACGTCCACCCGGGGCCGCCGGGCGTGTCGGGCGCGCCGGGCCGTTGCCTGGCGCGGCGGGATGGCGCGCTCCTGCGAGCCACCATTGACGGCGCGGTATGGATCGGCCACGCCAGACGGGCGGATGCCGAACCCCCCTTCAAGCTGCCCGCGTGCGAGGCCTTCGCCACCGAGGCGGCCTCGCTGCCCGAGCGGCCGGTCCCGCTGATGCGCGACGACGGCGAGTATGGCGAGTTGCGCTACCGCGAGAGCGAGGACGGCCGGATCGGTACGCTCGAGTTCGCCTTCTACAACGGCGCCATGGGAACGGCCCAGTGCCGGCGGTTGAAGGCGGCGATCGACGAAGTGGCGGCCCGGCCAACGCGCGTGCTGGTGCTCGCCGGCGGGCCGGAGTTCTGGTCCAACGGCATCCACCTCAACCGGATCGAGGCGGCCGAATCGGCCGCGGACGAATCCTGGGACAACATCAACGCCATGGACGACGTCTGCGAGGCCATCATCCGCCTGACGGACCGGCTCACGGTGGCCGCCCTGCGCGGCAATGCCGGTGCGGGAGGATGCTTTCTGGCACTGGCGGCCGACGAGGTCTGGGCCCATCCCGGCGTGGTGCTGAACCCGCACTACAAGAACATGGGCAATCTCTTTGGCTCGGAATACTGGACCTACCTGCTGCCGCGCCGCCTGCCGGCCGACTCGGCCGGACGCGTCATGGCGGACCGCCTGCCGCTGGTGGCTTCTCGGGCCCTGGAGATCGGACTGATCGACGCCTGCTTCGGTGAAGACGCAGCCGGTTTCGAGGCGGCCCTGGCGCTGCACGCCGGCCGGCTGGCGGAATCGCCGGAGCTGCCGGCGCGCCTGCTGGCCAAGGCGGCACGCCGCGCCGCCGATGAGGCAGAGCGGCCGCTGGCGGCCTATCGCGAGGACGAGCTCGGCCACATGCGGCGCAACTTCTACGGCTTCGACCCGAGCTACCACGTGGCCCGCTACCACTTTGTTTCCAAGACCCCGCAGTCGTGGACGCCGCGGCACCTGGCCCGCCACCGGGACCTCGACTGGCGGGGCGGCGAGGGGGTGGCCGCATGAACGCCACGCGCCTGCCGACGGTACTGGTCGTCGATGACGAGATCCGCTCGCTGGAATCCCTGCGCCGGACGCTGGACGAGGATTTCGAGGTCTTCACCGCGGACTCGGCCGATGCCGCCGCCGAGGTGATGGAGCGGGAATGGGTCCAGGTGGTGCTGTGCGACCAGCGGATGCCGGGGACCTCGGGCGTGGAGTTTCTCAAGCGGGTCCGACGCCAGTGGCCGGAAACCGTGCGGATCATCATCTCGGGCTATACCGAGTCCGAGGACATCATCGCCGGCATCAACGACGGCGGCATCTACCAGTACATCCTCAAGCCCTGGCAGCCCGAGCAGCTGCTGCTCACCCTCAAGGGCGCGGTCGAGCTGCAGCGGCTGCAGAGCGAGAACCAGCGGCTCTCCCTCGAACTGCGTTCATCCGCCCCTGAACTGCGGGACAAGGTGGCCGCCAAGCGGCAGGAGTCGCGTCGTCGGCACATGGTCGATGCGCTGGTGCGCGCGCCCGACTCGCCGATGAACGCCCTCTGCGACCTGCTGACAAAGGTCGCGCGCTACGATATTCCGGTACTGCTGTCGGGCGAGTCCGGCACGGGCAAGGAGCTCCTGGCGCGGGCACTGCACTATCACAGCTCGCGTTCGGAAGAGCCCTTCATCGTCGAGAACTGCGGCGCGCTGCCCGATCAGCTGCTCGAATCCGAGCTCTTCGGCCACAAGCGGGGCGCGTTCACCGGGGCCTTCGAGGACCGGGTGGGCCTCTTCAAGCAGGCGGATCGCGGCACGATCTTCCTCGACGAGATCGGCGAGACCTCGCCAGCCTTCCAGGTGAAGCTGCTGCGCGTGCTGCAGGAAGGCGAGGTGCGGCCGCTGGGCGCGCCGCGACCGGTGCCCTGCGACGTGCGCCCGGTCACCGCCACCAACCGCGACCTCGAGGCAGAGGTGGCCGCCGGTCGCTTCCGCGAAGACCTCTTCTATCGCCTGGCGGCGGTGACGATTGCGGTGCCGCCCCTGCGCGAACGCCCGATGGACATCCCGCTCATCGCCCAGGCCTTCCTGGATGGCGTGGGGCGTTCCCTCAACACCAGTTTCCAACCCCTCGGGCGCGAGACGCTGGCATGCCTCACGGCGTATCGCTGGCCCGGCAACGTGCGTGAGCTGCGCAACGAGATCCTGCGCATGGTGGCGCTGGCCGATGGCGCGGAACTGCGCGCTGCCGACCTGTCGCCGCGCGTCCTGCGGGCGGGCGGCGAAGAGCAGGAGCCGGCGCTCAATCTGCTGGCCGGGCTCGACGGCGATCTGAAGACCCGGCTGGAATCCCTCGAGGCGCGGATCGTCAAGGAAACCCTGGTACGCCATCGCTGGAACAAGACCCGTGCGGCGAATGAACTCGGCCTGTCGCGGGTCGGCCTGCGCTCGAAGCTCTCCCGCTACGGACTGGAACGCGACAGCTAGCGTTCGCGGACCCGGGAGCAGGGATGGCCGGCCGTCGGGTCCGGGTCCCGCCCGGGTGGGCGGAGGGCGATTGTCGGCGCTCAGTCGTCGCCGAACAGGGCGTCGAGCGGATTGCTTCGCCCGGCATCGGGCGGTCGGCCATCCGCGCGCCGCGTGGTGTAGGTCTCTTCGATGTTGTCCCGGTAGTAACTCCAGGCCGAGGCGGACGATGCCAGCCGTCGCCAGACCTCTTCGCCAACCGCCAGGTGGTCGAGCGTGGTGCCGTCCGTAAACTCGATCCGCAGCACGCGCGTCCGTCGGTCATAGCCGGCCGCGCGCAGTCGGCCGCCCTGGATGGTCTGCATCTCCATCTGCTTGCTCCGCCCTGTGATTCTCCCCTCATCCATTGTCGTCCAGGGGGGGCAAATCGGCCAGTGGCGGCGCTGGCGTGGGGATTGTGAAATTCATTCAGACCGCCTCAAGGCCCGGGCGGATCTGCCGTTCTGGCCTGTGACACGATGATCCGTCGTCGATCGATCGCCACGCGCGCGACACGCCCATGGACAATTCCTCCCTCCAAGACCTGTTGCAGACGGCTCGGCACGGCCTCGGCCGCCCGGTGTGCTGGTGGTCGGCCGATGCGCCGCACCCCGCGGGTATCGACGTCTGCCGGGCGGCGCCGGTCAGGCTTGGCGACGTCTGCCTGGGCGCGCTCGCGTGGACCGAAGAGGGCCCGCCGCTGCCCGCCGATGCCGTTTCGCAGCTGGCGCTGCTGGCGAGCCAGGTGGCCAACCGGCTGGCAGCGGAGCAACTGCAGGCCCTGCGGGCCGCACTGGCTCGGACAAGTGCCGAGCGCGACGCGCTGCGAACGGATCTGGACGCCCAGGCGGGCGACTTCCAGCGCGTGCATGGTGAACTGGCCGCGCGCGAATCCATGCTGCGACAGATCCTCGATACCTCCAGCGTGGCAATCTTTCTGGTCGATCTGGACGGCCGGATCACGCGTGCCAACCGTCGCATGGAAGAGATGTTCGGCGTGGCGGCGGGCGCGCTGGATGGGGCGGAATACGTGTCACTCATCCATCCCGCCGAGCGCGAGGCCGGGCGGCGGAAAATGCTTGAGCTGCTGGCCAGCCGGATCGATTCGGTCGACCTCGAGCGCCTCTACTGGCGCCGCGCCGGCCACGGCTTCTGGGGCCGGCTGACGGGCAACCGATTCTTCTCCAGCGACGGAGCCCATACCGGGCTGGTGGGGGTGATCGAGGATATTGACGACCGGAAGCGCGCCGAGCAGCAGTTGCGCGAGCGCGAGGCCATGTTCCGCCAGTTGTTCATGGCCAACGACAACGTCTTCCTGATGGTCGATCCAGCCAGCGGCAGAATCGTCGATGCCAATCCCGCGGCGGCCGCCTTCTACGGTTACGACATCGACGCACTGCGAGGCATGAACATCGCCCAGGTCAATGTCCTGCCGCCCGAGGAAGTCGCCAGGGAGCGCGCGCGGGCGGCCGCACATGCCCGCAATCGCTTCGTCTTTCCACATCGGCTGGCGAGCGGGATGATCCGCCTGGTGGAGGTCCATTCGACCCCCGTCGAGGTCGGGGCCCAGCGCCTGCTGTTCTCCATCGTGCTCGACGTCACCGAGCGCGAGGAGGCGCACGCCAAGCTGCAACAGGCGGCGAGCGTCTTTACGGCCAGCCGTGAAGGCATCCTGATCACCGACGCCCAGCGGAAGATCGTCGACGTCAATCCCGCCTTCGAGCGCATCACAGGCTACGCGCGCGAGGAAGTGGTCGGCACCAATCCGGGCCTGCTGTCGTCGGGCCTCCAGTCGGACGACTTCTACGCGGACATGTTTGCCACCTTGCGGGAGACCGGGAGCTGGCAGGGCGACCTCTGGAATCGACGCAAGGATGGGTCGCTGTACGCCGAACGCCTGCAGGTGGACGTGGTCCGGACGCCTGACGGCGAGGTCAACCGCTACGTCGCGGTCTTCTCCGACATCACTGAGGACAAGGCCCACCAGGCGGAGCTCGACCGGATCGCGCACTACGACGAACTGACCGGCGTGCCCAACCGCCGCCTGCTCGGCGACCGGCTCGAGCATGCGGTCGCCCTGGCGCGGCGCTCGGGGCGCTCGCTGGCCATCTGCTACGTTGATCTCGACGGGTTCAAGGCGGTCAATGACCGCCTCGGCCACGCGGGGGGTGACGCGCTGCTGGTCGAGGTGGCCCGGCGGCTCCAGTCCCTGGTCCGTGGCGCCGACACGGTCGCCCGCCTCGGCGGCGACGAGTTCGTGCTGTTGATCGGTGAGTTGACCGAGCCAGCGGCCCTGGTGGCCGCCCTCGAGCGCATGCTGTCGTCCGTCTGCGGCGCGGTCGTGATCCAGGGCGCGACGGTGGGGGTCACGGCCAGCGTCGGTGTCACCGTGTTTCCGGAGGACAGCTCCGATCCGGACACCCTGCTGCGCCATGCCGACCAGGCGATGTACCGCGCGAAGGAAGGCGGCAAGAACCGCTACCACCTGTTCGACCCCACCTACGACCGCGAAGTCCTCGCCCGTCGCAAGGCGCGAAAGCGCTTCATGCGGGCCCTGCGGGAAGGGGAGCTCACCCTGCACTACCAGCCGAAGATCGATCTGGTGGCCGGCAATGTCATTGGCGCAGAGGCGCTCGTCCGCTGGCAGCACCCGAGCCGCGGTCTGCTCCCGCCCGCGGCCTTCCTGCCGCTGATCGAGGGGAGCGAGCTCGAGTGCGAGCTGGGCGAGTGGGTGATCGCGTCCGTCCTGGGACAGATCGAGGCCTGGGCCGGCCAGGGGCTCAGCGTGCCCCTGTCGGCCAATGTCAGTGCGCAGCACCTGCTGTCCGCCGGCTTCAGCCAGCGCCTGCGCGGCCTGCTCGAGGCGCATCCCCGCGTGGCGCCCGGTCAGCTGGAGCTGGAGATTCTCGAGACAGCCGCTCTGACGGACCTCGACCGGGCCGCCACCGTGGTGGCAGAGTGTCTTTCGATGGGCGTGCGATTCGCGCTGGACGACTTCGGCACCGGCTATGCGTCACTGCTCTACTTCCAGCGCCTGCCGGTCGATGTGTTGAAGGTCGACCGGGGATTCGTGGGCTCGATGCTGGACGATCCCAGTGACCTGGGCATCGTCGAAAGCGTGGTTCGGCTGGCGGGCGCCTTCAATCGGCCGGTGATCGCCGAAGGCGTCGAGTCGCAAGAGCTGGGCGAGGCGCTGGTCCGGCTCGGGTGCCGCTACGGGCAGGGCTACGGCATTGCCCGGCCGATGCCGGCGGAGGACTTTCCATCCTGGCTGGAGGGCTGGGTGCGGGAGCAACCCTGGCGCATCGGCGGCTGCACCGGAGTCGACGGCGATCCGGCCCTGCAGGTCGTCGCGCGTCATATCGACCGCTGGGTCGAGCACCTGTGCGAGCATCTGAAGGACCCGGAGGGCCGCGACGTGCCGGATCTGCAGGATATGGCGCGACGATTCACGCGCTGGTACCAGGGCAACGGGATGGCTCGGTATGGCCATCATCCGCTCTATCCCGCGCTGGGCCGCGAGCACGGCGCGCTCCACGAGCGTGCGCGTTTGCTGGCAGAGCTGGCGCGCAGGGGGGACGTCGCGAGGTGCCACGAGCTGATGGCCGGGCTGGGAAGCGTGCGCGCCGCCATGCAGGCCCACCTGCAGGCGCTGCGCGATGCACCGCAGTCGCGCTAGCTGGCCGGGAGTCGCCCGGGCGCGGGCGCCGCTCCCTCGGAGGCGGCTGGCCCGGCCGCGGGCGATCGCCTAATCGCCGCCCAGTAACAGGACCGCCTGGTCACCCACACGGATCGGTCGGCCGCCATGGACGGCTGCATGGCTGCGGGCTGCTTCCGGGGTCGAGAACCAGAGGTTCAGGTGGCCGGCGTGACGGCCCGCGATGTCGAAGTGCTCGATTGGCAGACCATCTCCGCCTCGCTCGAGCCAGTGACGATAGGCCTCCCAGCCCGGATGGCCGGCCTCGCGTGCCAGCATGCGCAGGACATGCTTGCGCTGGACCGAATGGCGCCGGCGGTGCAGCTCGGGCAAGGAGCCGGGTGTGACCGACTGGCTGCGGAGCAATCGCCGGAGGACGGGCAGGGATTGGGTCAGGGCGTCGGACCGGGCTGCCCGGTGCAGGCGCCGGGCTTCGCGCAGAAGCTGCGAAACGGCTGGGATGACGACGCGATCGGACTGGCTGGGGGTGTGTACGGATTGCATACCTTCTCCATCGGATCGGGCGTGCTCGCAATCGGCCCGGGAGTGGGTATGCAAGCAGTCTTGCTTGCCAATGACAGCGTGTCACGGTGCCCGAGGCTTTCGCGAGGCGGGCGTCCGTAAGCGCCCGCGCGCAGTATACCGGCAGGGGCCGTCGGGGCCAATGGTGGCGGGATCCGGACGGGCGCCTGCTAAGCTGGAGGTGTCGGCTCCGCGAGATGGGGCTGGTTTGCCCGGAGGGCAGATGCTGATTCGCCGGCGATCCGACATCGACGCTTCGCAGATCACGCCGCGCGACCGGTTCGAACGCAGGCGGGCCTTCCTGTTGCGCGGCGCTGGCCTGCTGGCCGCAGCGAGCTGGGGCGGGGCCGCGCTGGGCCGGAATGCACCGGATACCGTTCCGCTGGCTCCGGTGGCCGCCAGCCCGTTGTCGACCCGTGAGGCGCCGACACCCCTCGGTCGGCTGCTGGACTACAACAATTTCTATGAGTTTGGCTCGGGCAAGGGCGATCCCTCGCTGGCAGCCCATGCACTTCCGGTCAGGCCCTGGTCGGTCGCGGTCGACGGCCTCGTGGCCCGCCCGAGGCGTTTCGATATCGACGACCTGCTGACACTGGCACCGCTCGAAGAGCGCATCTACCGGTTGCGGTGCGTCGAGGCGTGGTCGATGGTGGTGCCGTGGATCGGCTACCCGCTGGCGGCCCTGCTGCGGCAGGTCGAACCGCTGGGTTCGGCCCGCTATGTCGTCTTCGAGAGCTACTACGATCCGGCCGTGGTCCATCCTCACTTCTTCGGATTTCTCGAGTTCCCGTACATCGAAGGGCTTCGTCTCGATGAAGCCCTGCACCCGCTGACTCTACTCACGCTGGGACTGTATGGTGAGACCTTGCCGCGCCAGAACGGTGCGCCGGTACGGATCGTGGTGCCCTGGAAATACGGTTACAAGAGCGCCAAGTCAGTGGTCCGGATCCGGCTGGTCGAAGAGCAGCCGCTGACGAGCTGGCCGCGGGCGGACCACCGGAACTACGGCTTCTTCGCCAACGTCAACCCCACCCTGGTCCATCCCCACTGGGACCAGCGGCGCGAGCGCCGCATCGGCGAATTCCTGAAGCGCCCCACACAGATGTTCAACGGCTACGGCGACCAGGTGGCGTCGCTGTATGCCGGCATGGACCTGCAGCGCGCCTACTAGGGTCTGTCGACATCGGTATGGCCGGTCGCGGTTCGTGGGTCGCGTCGAGCGCTATGAGTAGCGGTCGCGGCGCTCGGCGGCCAACTGCACCGAATGGTGGATCATCCGCGCCGTGGCCTCCGGACCTTCATAGCGGCTCGACTCCTGGATGGTCTTGTAGGCCAGCGCCAACAGACCCCGCATCTTCTCGAAGGCCGCGTGGTTGTTGCAATCGACCGGCGTGTGACCGTCGAGGATCGCCGTGACCATGCCGGGGTCCCGCAGCCGCACGTTGCACAGGGCGCCGAGGCCGGCCAGTTCGAGTGCGATCTGGTCGAGGTCCCGATCGAAGTGAGCGAAGTGTGTCATCCGTGTAAGCGTTCCGGCAGAAATCGAAAACAAGTATGGTGCGATGCAGCAGCGGCACGTGTTCAATGCCATGCTGGAGACCTCGATCAAGTGCTGCAGTTGCAGCCTGCCTGCGGAGGACACCGAAATGTTGTTCCCAAGACTGGCCCGACGCAAGCGCCTTAGCCTCGCCTTGCAGGGCGGCGGCGCGCACGGCGCTTTCACCTGGGGCGTGCTGGACGCCCTGCTCGAACACGGCGATTTCGGCTTCGACGGCCTGTCCGGCACCAGCGCAGGGGCGATGAACGCGGTTGTGATGGCGCACGGCTGGGCGAACGGCGGGCGCGATGGCGCGCGCCAGTCCCTCGACGCCTTCTGGAACGCGATTGCCGACGCGCCTCCGTTCGAGTTGGCCTCGCCATCGCCGGATGGCGCGGGTGTCTCGGTCAGCCCGGTCATGAAGTTCATGATGCGGCTCAGCAGCGTGTTCTCGCCCAGTGAGCTCAACCCCCTCGATCTCAATCCGCTGCGCGAAGTTCTCGAGTCCCAGGTTGATTTCGAGCGCCTTCGACGGCGCTGCCCGATGCGGCTGTTCCTGGCCGCCACCGAAGTCAATACTGGCCGGCTCAAGCTCTTCCGCAACGAGGAGCTATGCGTGGATGCCCTACTGGCGTCGGCCTGCCTGCCGACCATTCATCACACCATCGAGATCGATGGCGAGCCTTACTGGGACGGGGGCTACGTGGCGAATCCGGCGGTCTTCCCGCTGTTCTACGAATGCGGCAGCCGCGACGTGATGCTGGTGCTGCTCAATCCCTTGCGGCACCAGCACACGCCCCGTACGGCCGAGGAAATCCGCATGCGCGCCGTGGAGCTGTCCTTCTCGGCCAACTTTCTGCGGGAGATGCGAATGTTCGCGCACGCCCGCGAATTCGCCGAGGCGTCGCCCTGGTGGCAACGCGGCCGCCTGGAGCGGCGCCTGCTGGCTGCGCGGTTCCACCGCATCGATGCGGGCGACGTGCTGCGCGGACTGGCGCCGGAATCCCGCTTGGCGGCCAGTCGGCCCTTTCTGCACGGGCTCCGTGACCTGGGGCGCGAGCATGCGCTCGCGTGGCTGGAAGACAAGAGCGACTGCCTGGGCAGTCGCTCTTCGGTGGAGATCGCCGGGCTGTTCGACTGAACGCCGGTGGCATCGGGCACGCTCGCCGGCAGGGCCGGTCGGCCCCGCACCGGGCGGTCGCCCAGGGGCCACGGAGACCTAGGGCAGCATCATGCCGCGGATCATGAAGAAGATCATCGCCGCCATGGCTGCCGAGGCGGGTACCGTGATGACCCATGCGGCGGCAATGCGCAGCAGCTGGGAGCGCTTGACCAGCTCGTGCTTGTACACCTTGCGTAGGCGGCGGCGCTCGACTTTCGAGAAATGGGCCGGATCGAGCTGGGCCTTGGCCTGGCGCTTGAGGTCCCGCAGCATTTCGCCCTTTTCTTCGACCTTGGCCTTGGTGAAGCGATCCATGAAGCCTTCGATGGCCTGTTTGTCGCCCTCGGGGTGGTGGTCGACGATCTCGTCCACCATCCGCGCGTAGTTGCGCTTGAGATACTCGCGCAGGAAGCCGACGCCGAATACGCCACCCACGGCAATGTGGGTCGAACTGACCGGCAGCCCGAGCTGGCTCGCGACGATGACCGTGATCGTGGCTGCCATCGCGATGCAGTAGGCACGCATCTGGTCGAGCTCGGTGATCTCCGAGCCCACGGTCCGGATCACCTTCGGGCCGAAGAGGCCCAGTCCGATGGCAATCCCTATGGCGCCGACCATCATGACCCAGAGGGGAATCGACGCTTTGGCGTGCAGGGCGCCGTCGGCGCTGGCCAGCGAATCGACAATGGCCGCCAGCGGGCCCACGGCATTGGCCACGTCGTTCGACCCGTGGGCGAAGGACAGCAGTGCGGCAGCGAACACGAGCGGCACGGTGAAAAGCCGGTTCACGCCCTGCTTGCTGTTCTCGATCTGGCTTGCCTGTCGGGCGATCATCGGGCGTACTACCATGAAGACCAGCACGGCGACCCCCAGGCCGTAGATGATTGCCGCCCCGAAGCCGATCTTGACGATGTGCTTGACACCCTTGAGCATCAGATAGGTGCCGAAGGCCCAGGCCATGATGCCCACCAGGTAGGGCACCACGCGCTTCGCTGCGCTGGCCATGTCGGACTGGTAGGTGATGTAGCGCTTGATGAAATACAGGAAGCCCGCCGCGATGATGCCGCCCAGCAGAGGCGAAATGACCCAGCTCGCAGCGATCGAGCCGACCTTCCCCCAGTTGGCCACGGAGAGGCCCGCGGCCGCGATGCCCGCGCCGAGCACCGCACCGACGATGGAGTGGGTCGTCGACACCGGTGCGCCGACTGCGGTGGCAATGTTCAGCCAGAGGGCGCCGGCCAGCAGGGCCGCCATCATCAGCCAGATGAAGGTCTGGCCGGAGGGCAGCTGGCTGGCGTCGACGATGCTGCTCTTGATCGTATCGACGACCTCGCCCCCGGCAATCAGGGCGCCGGCGGCCTCGAAAATCGCCGCGATGACCAGGGCTCCGGCCAGTGACAGTGCCTTGGAGCCGACGGCCGGTCCGACGTTGTTCGCGACGTCGTTGGCACCGATGTTCATGGCCATGTAGCCGCCGATCATGGCCGCCACCACCAGGGCCATGCTCGGGGCCTGCCCCCGGGTAGAGGCGAAGAGCATCACCCCGACGATGAAGAGCAAGGCCATGCCCAGCCGCGCCAACTCGTTGCGACCGGGCTTGGTTGCCCGCTCGATCTCGCTCAAGTGCTTGAGTTCCACCAGAAAATCCCGGGCCGGAAAAGGCGCGATTGTTGCAGAAAAGCTATTGCAACAAAAGGGTCATGCGGCGGTTTTCGAGTCAGAAGTTGATCTCGATCCCCATGCCGGCCGCCCAGCTGCGGTCGCGCTCGGCGTCGTTCTCGTCCCGTGGCCAGAAATGGCCGACGATGAACTCGCCGAGCAGCCAGTCCTCGTACACCGCGGTGCGATAGATGGCGCGCACACCGTACTCCGCGACGGGCAGGGTGGAGCCCGTCTCGCCCCGGATCAGCGCTTCCAGGGACACCTGCCGCTGCAGGCCGAAGCGCACGTAGGTGCCCACGCTCGATTGCCAGGCCAGCGCATCGGTGGACTGGGAGACGGTAGCCGAGTTGCGCCAGCGAAAGTCCACCTGACGGGTGAACAGGTGGCGGTAGTTGAGTGTCGTGGTCAGCCCGACGCCCTCGGAGGTCTGCCAGAACAGGGTCTCGCGGAATTCGATCTCGTCGGCGTCGGCCGGGTACCACTTGCGCTGGTAGCGGGCCTGCACGTAGGGCTTGAGTCCGCCCTTGATGCCGCCCCGCAGGTCGATGTTTTCCCGCAGTGCGTAACCCAGGCCGGCGAAGAAAGCCTGGTCGTTGTCGTCTTCCTCGGCGAGGAGACGCTGGTGGCGGGAGAACTCGTCCGGCTGGTCGGTGACGAGTTCGCGCTCGTTGTCCTGGCCAAAGTAGAGGTAGGCCTTGTTCTCTAGGTTCGGCAGGTCGAACTTGCCGCGAAAATTGACGCCGGTCTGGACGCCATCGTCGCGGCGCCACAGGGTATTGAGAATGAGGCGGCCATTGACGAGGCGGCGCCCCTCGTCGTGCTGTTCGTCGCCGAACCAGCCGTCCACCGTCCGACCCACGCCTTCGAAGAAGTCACGCAGATGCTCGCGGGTGTCGTGCAGCCAGGCGATGCGCCAGTCGCGCTCGGCGCGCGCATCGTGGCCGATCGAATCCCGGATCGGACTGCGTACCAGATCGCTTCCGGGCGTGTCCTGGGCGCTCACGCCCAGACTCACCAGAAGCGAAGCGATGGGCAGCAGGGTCCTGAAGCGGGGCATCCGGGCTCCTCGGCGGGCGCTGTGGCTCTGTGGCGACCAGTATAGCGCCCAGGCGAATGGCCCTATTGACTTCGTCATGTGTGGCGGCAACTGGCCGCCGGCTTGTTGTAGCATTGCCACTCGTTCAGCGCCTCGCCGGAGGCAGGGGGAATGTCTTGTCCGCGAAGGATTGCGAAGCCTGGTTTCGCTTCGTCAGCGAGTTGGCGGCCGACTTGTCGAGTGGCAGGGTCGTCTTCCCGACCGCGTTCGAGACGACCTACCGGCTGCGGGAACTGATGCGTTCGAGTACGGCGGGCGCCGACGAGATCGCTCGTGCGGTCAGCGCCGATCCGCTGCTGTCGGCGCGGCTGGTGCAGGTGGCCAATTCGGCGGCGCTGGCGCCCGGCGGGCGGACGGTCAATACGGTGCGGGCCGCGGTCGTTCGGCTCGGGCTTGAGCAGGTGCGCAACTTGTCGGTCGCGCTGGCCATGGCGCAGCTGGTCACGTACCGCCACATGGTGCCCTACCGCCTCCTGTGTCAGCAGATGCTTGCCCACAGCCGCTGGGTGGCGGCCATCTCGGTGGTGCTGGCGCGGGAGCATTCAACCACCGATGCGGGCGTAGCCTTCTTCGCCGGGCTGGTGCACGACATCGGTGTGTTCTATCTCCTCTATCGGCTCGCGGAGCGGCGTGACCTCTACGCGACCGAAGCGGAACTGCTGGCGCTGTTGCACGACTGGCACGGTCAGATCGGTCACGCTGTCCTCGGGGCGCTCGACGTGCCCGAGGACATCCTGCAGGCCGTGGCCGACCATGACGAACCCCGCCATGTCGTCAGCCTGACCCAGTTGGCCGACCTGCTGTTCGTGGCCAATGCGCTGGCGCAGGAGGAGCCGCCGGCCAGTGCACCCGTGGCGGGCGAGACACGGGCCGCCGATGCGCGGGCCATCGAACGGATCGAGGCCTACAGGGCGACCGTCGCGGGGCAAAGGGACGAGTTGCTGGAACTGACGAGGACTTTCGCCTGATGAATCAGACGGGCAATGGCAACAAGGTGGAACAGGCCGCATGGAGCGAATTCGTGCGCGAACTCGCGATCGACCTGTCCCGCGGCAAGGTGGTCTTCCCCACCTCCTTCGATACCACCATCCGGCTGCGCGAGGTGCTCCGTTCAGAGCGGACGGGCGCGGCGGAGCTGGTCCGCATCATTGCTGCCGATCCCTTGTTGTCGACACGGGTCGTGCAGGCAGCCAACTCGGTGGCGTACGCCCGCCGCGGGCCCCGCGTCAGCGACATCAAGTCCGCCGTCGTGCGGATCGGGTCGAATCAGGTCAAGACGCTTGCGACGGCGGTGGCCATGGCGCAGCTGGTCACCTATCGGCGGATGCTTCCCTTCAAGACCATCTGCCACAAGGTCATCGAGCACAGCCGACAGGTCGCGGCCTATGCCTTCGTGCTGACGCGCGAACACACGGGCCTCGATGGAGACAAGGCGCTGTTTGCCGGCCTGATCCACGACATGGGCACCCTTTATCTGCTGTTTCGCCTGTCGGAGCGGCCAGACCTGTTCGGCGATGCCGCGGGTTTGCGAAACCTGCTTATCGAATGGCGCGGTCAGATTGGCCACTCGGTGATGGCCGCGCTCGATGTCACGCCCGAGATTCAGGAGGCCATCGTCGGCTTCGATCAGATGGAAGCGTCGTCGGGCGCCAACTCGCTGGCAGATGTCCTCTTCATCGCCGATACGCTGGTCGAACTGGACGGCCCGAATGTCGAACCTGTCAGGGCCGTCGACCCGCGTACCCGCGCCGAGCAGATCGAGGGGCTGGAGACCTACCGCGAGACGCTCACTTCCGAGGCGGAATCCGTTCGGGACCTGATGCGGGCTGTCGGCTGATCAGTCGCCCGCGTTGGCGAAGACGTGGCGCACGAAGGGCAGGTCGTGCTGCTCGCTGTGGATGACCGCAAACTCGCTCAGCAGGCGGCCAAGACGATGCAGGGCGGATTCGTTGAACTGCTCCATCGTGCACACGACACGGCATAGCTCTGCAGTGAAGTCCGCATGCGCCTCCAGATGGTCGCCGAAGCGGACCGGATCCTGCGACCGATAGCCGTAGCTCTTCATCAAGCGTTCCTCGGCCACGAAATGCTGGGTAACCGTGCTGATCGTCTCCTGGAGCAGCTCGGGAATGATCCGTTCTCGCTCAGCCGGTGTCATGGTCTGACTCGCAGCCTGATTCAGACGGCACGCCATGGTGATGAAAGCCTCGTGGGCGTCGTCGAGTTCGGGGATACCCGTCAGTCTGGACGCGTCGGGGGGAAGGCGGTCTGGGGCCATGGGGCGGGGCATGGGTCGAGCGTTTGAGTGAATCCCATGTTACCTCTTTGGTTGTAGGAAGTTTTCCTACAGGTGCTGCTGCAACAAATTTTTGTGCCCAAAAAAAACGGCACCCGAAGGTGCCGTAACCGAGGAGAACGGGTGCGCGTGCCGCGCCTACCGTCAGAAGAAGATGATGCCGCCCAGCGAGATGGTGCGGGTCTTGAAGCTGTCGCCCCACAGGTCGTCGCCGGTACCCTTTTCCTGGTTGTACTCGCCGACCAGGGTGATGTGCTTGTTGAGGGTGTGATAGACACCGACGGTCACACCGCGGAACTTGTTCTTGTCGGTCAGAGCGCCGCCTTCGTCTTCGTTCTGGCCGTAGTTCACGCCGATCTTGGTCTTGCCGAGCTTGTACGTGCCCTGCACGAAGTAGCCCTTGCTGTCGGTGTCGCCGAACGGGGAGAAGAACTGGGCGCCGATGGTCGACAGGCCCAGGCCGCTGCCGTCGAAGACGTAGCCGAGGGCCTCGAAATCACCGAAGCTCATCTTGACGCCGGCCTCGACGCCCGTGGCATCGAAGGTGTCCAGGCTGGAATTGCCGCCGTCGTCAATGCTCTGGTAGACGACGCCGCCCCAGACCTCACCCATCCCGAAGTTGTAGCTGGCGATGGCCTGGAAACCCGGCGTGGAGGTTTCGCCGCTGCCGATGAAGTCCTTCGGCTGGAAAATGCCGGCCGATGCCGAGAACCCGCCCATGTCCGGCGTGGTGTACGTGATCTGGCTCTGGAAGCCGGTGTACATGTAGCCGTGGCCGATCATGCCGAAGGTGGTGTTGAACGGGATTGATGCGTTGGAGTTGCCGCCGATGCCCAGCAGCGTCATGTCGGCAAGGATGACCTTCTGGCCGAACAGGCCGATATCGCGACCGATCTTGACCGTGCCCATGTTGGCGTTGCCGAACTGGAAGTACAGGTTACGCACGTCGATCTGCGAGTAGGGGCTGCCGCCGCCACCCGGGCTCGATACCGCGGCTTCCGGCAGGCCGACGATGCTCGAGGAGTCGTTCAGGCCGGGCGCCAGGCCGACGTGGGCCTTGATGTCCAGGTCGTCGACCTTGGTCGTGAAGACGAAGTTGATCCAGCCCGGCAGCAGGCCGTTGATGATGCCCGAGTTGTCGGTCTTCGTCCCGTTGTTGTCCACGTGGCGATAGGAGTAGAAGCCGTTGATGGTGCCGTTGATGTCCATCGTGGCGTCACCCTGAGTGAAGCTCACTGCCTGGGCCTGGCCAGCAACCGCGAAAAAGGCGATGCCCAGGGCCTGGGCGATGATGCGTTTCTTCATTCTGATATCTCCGGATCTTGGTTTGTTGTCGTCCTGCTCCGGTCGGTGGTCGCTGCTGAGCCGCCGTGGCATGGAACACCACTGCAGGCGCGACGATCGTGCCGGCCCCGCCGTCCACGCCCGGAAAATCCCGTCGGCAACCCCAGAAGCCGCGTGATTGCTGGGGATCGACCGCGATGGAGCGGGCGCGCGGGGGCGTTCTGGTTTGGTGCGCATGTACAAAAAATGAACACCTGCGCCGCGCGCAGTGTGACAAGCCGCAGCAGATGTCACGGAAGGAGCAGGGAGGCCGCACGGGCGTGCGGAGGGCCAGAATGCAAACTGCCGGGA
>JBNLCM010000138.1:0-48128 GCA_050303815.1 Rhodocyclaceae bacterium | reverse complement strand
CCACGCTGGTGCTCGCCGCGGCGCCGGGGGGCGTGGCGGAGATGTGCATCACGGCGAAGGTGCTCCAGCTCGGCGTACCGCTGGTGACCGTCTGCCACGCCCTGCGGGTCATCGTGCTGACGGTCACTGCGCCTGCGCTCTATCGATTGAACTCGCGATGGTCCGGCACGGCCGGGGCCTCCGGCTGAGTCCGCGCCCATTGCGGCGGAAGGCCGCGCGACATCCGCCGGGGGCGTGACGTTGCCGCCGCGGGTCCCTCGCCGGTGGTCGCAACGACGCGCGTCGGCAAGGGCCCATGGCCCCGCCGGATCGGACGGCGCGGGTCAGACGGATGGCACCACCCGGGGGCGCCCACCCTGGTCGAGGGCGACGAAGACGAAGGTTGCGTCGGTGACCCTGACCTGTTCCTCGCCGTCGCGCGAGCGCCGCCAGGCCTCAACCTGAATCGACATCGAGGTGCGCCCGACGCGGACGATCTCGGCGTACAGGCTGACCTCGTCGCCGACATGGACCGGGCTGAGGAAGGTGATCCGGTCCACCGACACCGTCGCGCAGCGGCAACGGGCCCGCCGCGCGGCCACGTTGCCGGCGGCCAGATCCATCTGCGCCATCAGCCAGCCGCCGAAGATGTCGCCCGCCGGATTGGCGTCGGCGGGCATCGCGATGGTGCGGATGGCGGCTTCGCCGCGTGGCGCCATGGGCAAGGCGCCTCCCGTGGGCGGCCCGGCCTCAGGCGACAAAGCGCACCTGCGACTGGGGCGTGCGGGTGTCCATGTTGCGCCCGCGGTTCATGTGGTCGTCAATCTCGGCGGCGCATCCGATCATCCGGCCGTACAGGAAGGCGGTGAAGGCCGCATTCTCCAGATCGGCGGTGCCGATCTCGGCCTGGCGCAGCGACTGCCAGGTGAGCTTCAGCAGCAGCGTGGCGATCAGCGCGTCCACGTTCACGCAGAACACGTTGCGGGTCACGCCCTCGTCGTGCAGCGCCTGAACGAGCGCGAGATAGTACTCATGAAAGACGTTGTACTGCCCCCGCTTGGCCATCTCCCGGCGCACGAATTGCTCGCGCGGGTCGGTGTTCACCGGCTTGTCCTTGAACACCGGATGATTCACGCAGGGGATGTTGCGCAATGGGCTGCCGGTTTCCTTGCTGCGTTGCTTCTCGGTCCGGTACGCGCGGGCAAACTGCGTCGCCATGGCCGGCAGGTCCAGGCCGTGGGCCGGGTCGGCCGGGTCGGTGAGCGCCGTGTCGGCAAACTGCTCGAGCAGGAAGGCCACGCCCTCGAAGCCGTTGCCGCCGTGGGCGAAGCCGGTGTGGCTGAGGAAGCCCAGCAGGGCCTTGTTGAGCTGGACCCGCGCGGGCGTCTCGGGCCCGTCTGCGGAGACGGCGCCTTTCGCGCCCTGCGCCGAGATGGCGCCCGGGCCATTGGTGAGCAGCAGGCCGGTCAGGGTGCGAAACGCGAACAGGTCGTCTTCACTGGCCCGGCGCCCGAGCAGGGCGGTGGCGGCGATGTCGGTGAGGGTGCATTCGGTGACCAGCGCGTCTCGGCCGATGCCGCAGAAGGCCTCGGGCAGGTGGGCCGACGAGGCGACAGAGGCGCCGAGCATCGTCGCGGTGAGTCGCAGCCAGCTCGGCAGCGTCTCGATCGACAGCCGGGAGACCCGCTTGCGTCCGAGGGGCCCCCAGCCAATGGTGGTGGCGATGGCGGCGAGGACCGCCTCCGCGCGGGGGTGGCTGCCCTGGGCGAGCAGCCAGCGCAGCGGCAGCGAGCGGGCGCGGCGTGCCTCGACGCCGCGGATCATGGCGATCGCGCGGGGGTCCGGCGAATCGCCGAAGAGCTCGGCGAGACGATCCGTGGCGAGCTCGATCCGCGCGAGCGGGAAGTCCTCGTCGGTCGCGTCGCGGACGCCGGCGGCGGCCAGGGCTTCGACGAGGCTGGCGGTGATCTGCTGCGCTGGCGCGAGCAGGCGCGGGCCGACGATGCCGACCGCCGCGGCCAGCACCGCGTTGGGTGCATTGCCGGTCTCGCGGGCGGCCTGGGCGGCTGCGAGCATCGGGGTGCCGTGCAGGTGCACGTGGGCGGCCACGGCCACCGTGATCAGCGCCTGATCGTTCGGGCCGGCGGGCTCGCGCAGCAGGGCAAGGCCGAGGTTGGCTTCGAACGGACGCTGGGCGGCCTGCAGCATGCTGACGCCGTGCAGGCTCGAGACCTGGGTCTTCGGATCCATCTGGGAGGCGCCGGAGGCGTCCTTCAGGGACTGTCGGGGAAACACCGTGCCGATCTGGCGATCGAGGCTTCGGATCTGGCCGCGGTAGGGCTCGCTCGCCTCGACCACCGGCAGGTCGAGCGCGTCGGGGAGGGTCACGCCCATATTGCTGCCGAACCAGGGCTTGAGGTCCATCGAGCCTTCCGGTTCGAAGTCAGGCAGCGTCGCGTTGAGCCGCATCACCGAGGTCAGGGCGGCCGGGATGTGGGCGATGTTGGTGACCACCGCGCCTCTGGCCGAGCACACCGGGTTGTCCGGCGTGTAGAGACCGTCGACGCCGAACTTCTCCATGAACCAGCGCTCCTTGGCCTCGGCGTCGTCATCGCCGCCGGCCATCGCGCCGGCATGGCCGACCGCGCGGGTGAGCCTGGCCTTCCAGCGGCCGACCACGCAGGCGACCACCGGCTTGGTGAAGTCGGCATCGAGTTCGTAGTAGCCACCTGGCTCGGCATACAGCACCGCCGCCTTGCTGCGCGAGTCGTTGGCGAGCGCAAAGGCGAACTCCGGCGCGGCGTAATGGATGTACACATCCTTGCCGCTGGAGACCAGCGTGGTCGTACCCCAGCCGGCCATGCGCAGGTACTGGGCGATGGTGGTCGTGAAGCCGCCGGAGTTCGACAGGATGGCGATGGAGCCGCGCTTGAGCGTGTCGCCCGGGTTGTCTCCTCCGAGCGCACCGCCGATCCGCACCTGGTTCCACGAGTCGGCCACGCCCAGGCAGTTGGCGCCGAAGACATCGACGCCCGCCTGCTGCGCCATCGCGCGGATCTCGCGGGCGTCATGGACGGAGATCTTCTCGGTGATGATGAAGATCTTCGTGAGTTCGGGGTTCACCCGGATCAGCTCGGCCACGCCGTCACGCGCGGCGCCGGGCGGCAGATAGACCACGCCGCAGTTGAAGCGGTGGCCGTCGGCAAGCCCCTCGCGCACACTGTTGTAGACCGGGATCGGGCCGGCCGGGGTGTCGAGGGTCTTGCCGCTGCGTCCCGGCGAGGTGCCGAACACGACGTTGCCGCCGGACCAGGCGTGACCGACCGGGGTGACCTCGGAGGATTCGCCGCCGAGGATGTTGAGCACGCAGACGCGGTCTTCGCGCGTCGCGATCTGCGCCAGTGAGCTGATGCCCACGAAATATCTGAAATCGCCGTGGCCTTGCTTGTGCATGGGAGTTCTCCTGTGGGTTTGCGGCGTCAGGCGGCAAGGGCCGGGGCGATGCCGAGGCGGGCGGCGATCTCTTCCCGGCCGCCGGCCTTCATCCAGTCGTTGATGCGGCGCGCGTAGTCGATGACCTCGCTCATCGCCGAGTCGAAGCCGAAGATGCGGTAGGGCAGGCCGAGTGCCTCGCAGGTGTCCCGGAAGACGCCCATGCCGCGCACCAGGTTCGGGCCGCCGCGGCCGACCACCACGAACAGCGGGATCGGCCCGTGCTTGCTGAAGTGCTCGCGCAGTGCGTCGGCCATGGCGCGGAAGGTTTCGAAGATGTCCGTGTTGTTCGACTTGCCACCGATCACGAACAGGACATGGCTCTGCGCGAGCCAGTGCTTGAAGCAGATCGCCGCGACCGATTTCATCTTTTCGTAGGGTGGGTTGCCGCCGAAGTCGGACGAGATGATCGCGTCGTCGCCGAGCATCTCGGTCACCAGCGAGTTGGCGCCGCCGCCGAAGGTCGGCGCCAGGATCGTGCCCCGTTCGTTGATCACATACACGTCGCTCTGACCCTGGTGGGTGCGCAGCTGGTTGATCTCCTGCTCGAAGTCCGAGGTGTCGGCGGTGAACAGGTGGTCGGGCAGGTTCAGGCGGTGCCAGCGGGCGTCGTCGCGGTCGAAGCCGCACTTGAAGTCACAGGCGACGGGCGTGAGCCTGCCGCGACGGTCGGGGCGCATGCGAATGGGGTTGAGCTCGAGCGCGGTCATGCCGAAGTCGTGGTACAGCTCCCACAGCTTGGGCAATTGCTGCACCAGCGGCGAGATGATCTCCGGGGGCGCGCCGATGTCGGTCAGCGCATTGGCGACGACGAAGGCCTTCAGGCCGGTCAGCGCATCGAAGGGGATGCGGGCGATGTGGGCTTCGTCCAGCTCCTCGATATCCACGCCACCCTTGTGCGTGAGGGTCATGGTCGGCGCGCGGAAGTGGGTCGACACCGACAGCGAGAAGTAGATCTCGTGTTCCGCCGGCACTGCGGCTTCGAAGGTCACGCCGTTGGCCTTGGCGATCTGGTTGCCGTGGTGGTGCTCGACGAAGTACAGGCGCTCCTTTTCGGCCAGCGCGTGCTTCAGATCCGAGGCCCGTCCGATCAGGCCGGACTTGCCCTTCTTGCCGACGCCGCCCTTGAAGACGGGTTTGACGAAGACCGAGCCGTGGCGCTCGATCATGTGACGGATCTGGTCTTCGCTGGCGTCCGGGCCGAGCACTTCCGCGGCGGGAAAGCCGACGAAATCCAGCAGGCGGGCGCCGTGCAGCATTCCGGTGAGATTCATGGGGGGTCTCCTGGGGTGAGGGGGCTGGGAAGCATTCTTCGCAGCTCGGCTTTCGATCGACTTTCAGTGCGGCAATGCAGCGAAAAAAAACCCCGGCCGGTGGCCGGGGCGGAACCTGGCGCGCAACGGGAGGCGTGCCAAGAGGAGGGGGATCGATCAGAACTTGTGGCGCATGCCCACCATGATCGCTTGCGGATCCTCGCCCGCCGGCGGGGTCATGAACTCGAGTCCGTAGTTGGCGTTGTCCTTGTTGAAGAGCTTCGAGTAGCCGGCATAGGCGGTGGTGCGCTTGGAGAGGGCGTGCATGTAGTACAGCGACCAGCCGTAGGCGTCCTCGCTGGCGGCGCCGTCGTCTTCGTTGCGGTTGGCATAGGACACCGCCACGGTGCCGGCCGCGCCGGCCTTGATCTCCGCGCTGATGTCATAGGTGCGCGCCTTGCCATTGCCCTGGCTGCCGCTCTCCATGTCCTGGGTGTAGGCCAGGTAGGCCTTGGCGGGCCCGAAGTCGTAGGAGAAGCCCAGGCCGCTGGTGCGCACCTTGCCGCCGGTGGCGTCGCGATAGAGGTGCTGGGTCACGGCCGATGCGGCGATCGGTCCGTTCTTGTAGTAGACCGCCACGGCACCGCCATCGCCTTCCTTGCGCACATCCGAATCACTGGAGGTGTTCTGCTGCCCCCACCAGTAGGCGAGGTCGGCCTCGAAGCCGGAGACATTCGGCGAGCGGTACTTGACCATGTTGTCGAAGCGGGTGACGTAGGCCGGGCGCACCGCGCCGGCCTTGCGGGAGAGCAGGCCGACCGAGTGGGCCGCGCTGCCGGTGGCATCGAACGCATCGATGGCCGAGAAGGCCGGCGAATACTGGCGGCCGATCGTCACGCGGCCCCAGCCGCCCTGCAGGCCCACGAAGGATTGGCGACCGAACAGGCGGCCCCCTTGCTGCTGCGAACCGTCGGCCGGGCTGTAGCCGGACTCGAGGACGAACAGCGCCTTGTTGCCCCCGCCGAGGTCCTCTTCGCCCTTCAGGCCCCAGCGCGAGCCGTTCAGTTCCGAGTGGCCCACGCCCTGGAAGGTGCTGTTGTCAGACCACTCGCGGACCAGGTTCAGATCGATCAGGCCGTAGATCGTGACGTTGCTCTGGGCGAGCGCGGACGATGCGGCCAGGGTGGCGGCGACGGCCGCGATGGCGAATCTCGTTTGCATGGGATGCTCCTCGACGGGTTTTTGTGGAATGTCACCGGGGAGCGGTTGGCGTCCCGGTCGGGGCGCATTTCAGGCCAAACGGCTTTCAAATGCCTTTCGGCGCAGGCGGCGGAGCGTGCGTTGGCCAGGCGTCCCAGCGCCGGCGCCGTGCCTGCAGGCAGGTTGGACCGGTGGTATCGGGCCATCGAAATCGATTGGCGATGGACCGGATGGCCATGGCGTCGGCCTCTTCAGCGGCACGCCATGCTGCGGTTCGGAACGGGAGGGGCGGCGCATCGCATGGGGGCGCGATGCAGGGCGGCTGACCGGGCGGCGGCCAAGGGCACGCGCCCGCGTCGGCAGGCATGGGATGTGGCTCGGCGCAGGTCGCCTGCTCGGGGGGCTCGCCCGCGCCGAGCACGGCGGCATGGGGGGGCCGACCCTGGTCGCCGGCGCCCTCGGTCCGGTCGCCCGGCGGGCACGCCGGATTCGACAGGCCGGCGAAACCGTGCGGTCGCCGGCTGTGCCGGACCCCGGGCCGGGGGCCGGCGCGAGGCCGCGCTACAGCAGCTTCATGGCCCGGGCGGCGTCCCTCAGCTCGGGGCGGAAGTCGGGATGGGAGATGGCGATCAGGGCCTCGGCGCGCTGCTTGGCGGTCTTTCCGCGCAGCTGCGCGACGCCATGCTCGGTGACCACGTAATCGACGTCGTTCTTGCTGGTGGTGACATGGGTGCCCGGCGTCAGGGTCGGCACGATGCGCGAGATCGAGTTGGTCTTGGCGGTCGAGGGCAGCACGATGAACGACTTGCCATCGCGGGAGCGGTTGGCCGCGCGGACGAAGTCCGCCTGCCCGCCCGTGCCGGAGTAGGGCGTGTGGCCCAGGCTCTCGGAGCCGCACTGGCCGATCAGGTCGACCTGCATGCTGGCGTTGATCGAGACCAGGCGGTCATTCTGGCCGGCGAGGTAGGGGTCGTTGGTGACGTTCACCGGGTGCATCTCCACCGCCGGGTTGCGGTCCATGAAGCGGTACAGCCGGTTCGAGCCGAGGGCAAAGGTCGCCAGCATCTTGCCGCGGTTGACGTTCTTGCGGCGGTTGGTGACGGCACCGGATTCGACCAGGGTCATGATGCCGTCGCCGATCATCTCCGTATGCACGCCGAGGTCCTTCTTGTGCGTGAGCTGCATCACCACGGCATCGGGGATCGCGCCGTAGCCGATCTGCAGCGTGGCGCCGTCGGGGATCATGTCGGCCACATACTGGCCGATTGCCTCCTGCACCGGGCCGATCGTCGGCAGGCCGACTTCCAGGACCGGCTCCTCGGATTCGACCAGGGCGCTGACCTGCGACACATGGACATGGCACTGGCCGTTGGCGAAGGGCACGTGGGGGTTCACCTCGAGCACCACCGCGCGGGCACGGGCGATGGCCGCCATCGTGTAGTCGGCGGCCAGGCTGATCGAGAAGTAGCCGTGCGCGTCCATGGGCGACGCCATCGCGAACACCACGTCGGCCGGCAACTGGCCACGCTCGATCAGCGTCGGCAACTCGGAGAAATAGGCGGGCACGTAGTCGATCCAGCC
This sequence comes from Rhodocyclaceae bacterium, assembly GCA_050303815.1. GTDB lineage: Bacteria > Pseudomonadota > Gammaproteobacteria > Burkholderiales > Rhodocyclaceae > Cognatazoarcus. The sequence continues at coordinate 40,623 of JBNLCM010000138.1, read as the reverse complement.
GGCCTGGCCGCCGGGGCGCGACGGTCCGCCGAAGAAATAGGCGCAGTGGCGCACGTGCGCGGCGGTCTCCTCGTCAAAGTAGCCGTACTTGCGCAGCGGCAGGATCTGGGCGACCTGCACGTCGTGGAAGTCGCGCCGCTGTTCGGACAGTGCGCTCAGCAGGGCGGGCGGCTCGCCGACGCCAGTGGGCACGACGATCATGTCGCCGTCGCGGACCTGCCGCACGGCTTCGGCGGCGTGCATCCGCTTGCTCTGATACTCGGATTGATGGGACATGGATGTCTTCCTGCGGTGGGCGGTGATGTCGGCTCAGCGGTCTGTGAATTCGGGCGTGCGCTTGGCGAGGAAGGCGGCCATGCCTTCCTTCTGGTCGGCCAGCGAGAACGCGGCGTGGAAGGCGCGCCGCTCGAACAGCAGGCCTTCCTGAAGGCTGCTCTCGAATGCCCGGTTGACCGACTCCTTCACCATCATCACGACGGGCAGCGAGAAGCCGGCGATGGTCGCGGCCACCGCCAGGGTCTCGGCGAGCAGACGATCGGCCGGGAAAACCCGCGCGACGAGGCCCGCCTGTTCGGCTTCCGCCGCGTCCATCAGGCGGGCAGTCAGGCACATGTCCATCGCCTTGGCCTTGCCGACGGCACGCGGCAGGCGCTGCGTGCCGCCCGCGCCAGGCAGCACGCCGAGCTTGATCTCCGGTTGTCCGAAGCGCGCGGTATCGGCGGCGAAGATCATGTCGCACATCATCGCCAGTTCGCACCCACCGCCCAGTGCGAAGCCCGCAACTGCGGCGATCACCGGCTTGCGGCAGGTCTTGATGCGTTCCCAGTTGCGGGTGATGTAGTCGCCCCGATAGGCCGCCATGTAGTCGAACTAGGCCATGCCGGCGATGTCCGCGCCGGCGGCGAAGGCCTTGTCCGAACCGGTGATGACGATGCAGCCGATCGTGGCGTCGGCCTCGAAGGCGTCCAGCGCCTCGCCCAGCTCGTCCATCAGGGCGTCGCTGAGCGCGTTGAGCTGCTTCGGGCGGTCGAGGGTCACGAGTCCCACCTTGCCGTGGGTCTCGATCCGAATGTTGTCAAAGCGCATGTCTGCCTCCGGGGGCGGCGGTCGGTGAATGGCGGACGATGGGGCGACACCGTCCGGTTGGCGCGCCGGCCGCAGCCGGCGCACGGCTGGTGGTCAGAGCATCTCGACGGCAAGGGCGGTCGCTTCGCCGCCGCCGATGCACAGGCTCGCGATGCCGCGGCGGCCGCCGGTCTTTTTCAGTGCGCCGATCAGGGTCACCAGGATGCGCGCACCGGATGCACCGATGGGGTGGCCCAGCGCGCAGGCGCCACCGTGAATATTGACGCGGTCGTGGGGCAGGCCCAGATCCCGCATCGCCGCCATCGTCACGACCGCGAAGGCCTCGTTGATCTCCCACAGATCGACGTCGCCGACCGACCAGCCGGCCTTGTCGAGCATCCCGTGGATCGCACCGACCGGCGCCGTCGGGAACAGATGCGGGGCGTCGGCGTGGGTGCTGTGGCCTACGATCGTCGCCAGCGGCGAGGCGCCGAGCCGTTCCGCCACCGAACGACGCATCAGCACCAGCGCGGCAGCGCCATCGGAGATCGAGCTGGAGTTGGCCGGCGTTACGGTGCCGTCCTTGCGGAAGGCCGGCTTCAGGGTCGGAATCTTGTCGAGGCGGGCATTGCCGGGCTGCTCGTCCGTGGCGACGCAGGTTTCGCCGCCACGCGTGGCCACCGGGACCGGCGCGACCTCCCACGCGAAGCTGCCGTCCTCGATCGCCGCCTGGGCGCGGGTCAGCGACTGGATCGCGAACTCGTCCTGCTGCGAGCGGGTGAAGCCATAGCGGGACGCGCAATCCTCGGCAAAGGTACCCATCAGGCGCCCCCGCGTTTCCGGGCTGTAGGCATCTTCGAGGCCGTCGAAGAACATGTGGTCGAGCAGGTGTCCGTGGCCGAGGCGGTAGCCGGCGCGAGCCTTGGGCAGCAGGTAGGGCGCGTTGCTCATCGATTCCATGCCACCGGCGATCATGACCTGCGCGCTGCCCGCCAGCAGCAGATCGTGGGCGATCATCGTGGCCTTCATGCCGGACCCGCACACCTTGTTGACCGTGGTGCATCCGGCGGCGAGGGGCAGGCCGCCGTTCAGCGCGGCCTGGCGGGCCGGCGCCTGGCCGACGCCGGCCGGCAGCACGCAACCGAAGATCAGCTCCTCGATCGCTGCGGCGCCGATACCGGCGCGCTCGACCGCGGCACGGATGGCGACGCCGCCCAGCTGCGGCGCGGTCATGGTGGCGAAGGCACCCTGCAGGCCGCCGATCGGCGTGCGGGCGACGGAGGCGATGACAATCGGGTCTTTTTGCATGGCAGTCTCACAGGTTTGCGTGGGGGCTCGGCCGGCCCGGGTCTTGGGGCGCGCTGCCTGTGCCGTGGTGAGCAAGCGGCAGTGCGGCGTGCTCGCGAGGCGCAACTCTAAGAAATGGGCTCGCGTATTCCTAGGCTGAAACCAACCAATCGGGGTGGGCGAAATTGCCACTTCCGCCCGTGCCGGGCGATTGCCGCGATGCGGAAGGCATGGGCGCGAGCGGGCCGCCGGGCAGGGCCCGGCGCGCGGCGGCGCCCCTTAGCAATCTTTTAGCGATTGGTGAATGAAGTCTTAAGAGCGCCGGCGACGGGCGATCCGTAGTCTCGACTCCCATGGTCCGGTCGCCGGACCCGGACGCCCGGCGACGAGCCGGATGGTCGGTGGCAGGGTGGATGCCGCGCGGAGAGGACCTCTCGGCGGGCATGGCCCGCACCCAGGCCTGCGTCGCGAGGGCCGGCGAACCGTTGCCACCAGGGGCCGGCCGCCTTCGCCGCACGGCCGGCCCCCGTGGAACACCCGACATGAGCGGCACCCCAGCTACGGAGACTGACATGAACACCCCTCGCGCCTTCATCCTCACCACTGCGCTGCTCGCCTGTGCCATGGGCCAGGCGGGCGCTGCCGACCCGGCTGCCGAGCGCGGCCGCTACCTGATCGCGGTCGGTGGCTGCAACGACTGCCATACCCCGGGATATGCCCAGCGCGGCGAGGCGGTGCCCGAGTCCGAGCGCCTGGTCGGCGCACCGGTCGGCTTCAGCGGGCCGTGGGGGGTGAGCTATCCGGCCAACCTGCGCCTGCAGGCCAGCACCGCGGAGGAGGGGGCATGGATCTCCCGCGTGCGAGCGGGCGGTCGTCCCCCGATGCCCTGGAGCGCCCTGCAGGCCATGACCGACGACGACCTGAGGGCGGTGTACCGCTACCTCAGGCAGCTCGGCCCCGCCGGCGTGGCGGCGCCGGACGCGGTGGCGCCGGGGCAGCCGATCCCGACGCCGCACTTCGTGTTCGTGCCGCAGCCGCCCACCGCCACCACGCTCAGTGCCGCGCGCTGACCCCACCCCCACGCCCCGACACCCCATCCGACCGAGAGAGAGACCCGACCATGAGCTTCCTGCGCACACCCACGACCGTCCGCCCGCCCCGCTATGACATGTATGTGGGCATCCACAAGGGCCTGCGGGCCTTCATGTGCGAGACCTTGTCCCGCCTCGGGCGGGTGGATACCGAAGACGAAGCGGCGCTGGCCGAGACGCTCGACGGCGTCGAGCTGCTGCTGTCGTTCTGCAGCGGCCACCTCGAGCACGAGAACGCGGTGATCCATCCGGCCATGGAGGCGCGCCAGCCCGGCGCCACCGAGGCCGTGGCGCGGGAGCACGGCGAGCACGCGATGTCGATCTCGATCCTGCGCGCGCAGGTAGCCGAGGTGCGCGCCGGCCAGTCCTGCGCCCGGCTACGGGCAGCGCTGCGCCTGTACCGCATGCTGGCCTTGTTCGTGGGCGAGAGCTTCCAGCACATGCACCACGAGGAGACCGAGCACAACGACTGCCTGTGGGGCCTCTATTCGGATGCCGAGCTGGTGGAGATCGAGTCGCGCATCCACGCCCTGTTGAGCCCCGCCGAGATGTCGCTGGCGCTGCGCTGGATGGTGCCGGCGATGTCGCCCGCGGAGCGTCTGACGCTGCTCGCCCCGCTGGCCGAGAATCTGCCGCCGACGGCGTTCGAGGCCTTGCTGGCCGAGGTGGGCCCGCATCTCTCGGGTGCGGACCGCGCCAAGCTGGAGAGCGGGTTGCGGCTGGCCGCCTGACGTCGGCTCAGGCGTCTTCGAGCAGCACCGGCCGTGTCAGCAGCAGGCGGAAGCGCCCGCGGCCGGTCTTCTCGATGCGCAGGTCGGCGCTGCGGTTGGTCAGGCGGCGCGACAGCAGGATCAGCCGGGCGTCAAGGTTGTCGCTCACCTCGGGCAGGCGCAGCGCAGGATCAAGGCGCAGCTCGCGGTTCGAGAACTCGCTGCGCCCGAGCGCCTGATGATCGCGCAGCAGCTTCCAGAGAATTGCGCCGGCCACCCCCTTGATAAGGTAGTCGTCGCCGAGGAAGACGCTGTCGTCGCGGGCGTAGTGTCGCACCCGCAGCGGTGGTCCGGCCGCGGATTCGGGCGCGGCCACGTGACCGGGGGGGTCGTCATCGGCGATGTCGGCCTGCAGTGCGACGATCGACGGACCGAGCTGCGCGCAGAGGGCTACCAGCGCATCTTCCAGGTCGTAGCCGAAGCGGCACATCTGGTCGCTCTCGACATACAGCACCGCAATCAGCCGACCGCCGGCGAGCACCGGCACGGCCAGCTGGCTGGACGGGGCGGCCAGCCCCGGCAGCGGAATCAGGGGCTCGAGCCGCTCGGCCAGGCCGCCGTCGGCGAGCTGCTCCCGTACCGCGCGGCCATAGGCGTATTCGGCGGCCGGGAAGATGATGCGGATGGGCGTGCGTTCGCGCGCCGCCACCCCGATCACGCCAACCCCGTAGGGAATCTCGGCGCCCGCGCCGGAGGTGGCATAGCCCCGGCTGGTGACGATGTAGAGACGCTGGGCGGCCTCGTCTGGCATCAGCAGCATCTGGTACTCGAGGGCGAAATGCTGCTCGAGGCAGTGGCCCAGCGTGTCGAGCAGCCGCTCGAGGCTTCGGCAGGCGGCCAGCGCATCCACGCTGCGTCTCAGTGCCGGCAACAGGGCAGGGCCGTGGTCGACCGGCGGCAGCTCGCGGCCCTGAACGGGCTCGATGTCGAGCACCCGGTAGATGTCCGCACCCCGCAGATGGAACACGCCGGTCATGCCGCTGTGCGAGGCGATGCCGGCGAGCTTGGCCTTCATGCGCTCGAACAGCGGGCCCGAGGTTTCGGTGCGCAGATAGCGGATCAGGATGCGGTAGCGCGCCGCGGTGTCCGGATCCATCATCAGCACGCAGGCGTGCGGGTTCGCGAGGATGTTCTCGCGGGTCTTGTTGAAGAACTGGAAGGAGATCGCCACGTGCGCCTCGTCCACGTACATCAGCTGCGAGATGTAGGTGACATTGGGCGTGCCGTCCGGCGCGCAGGTGGCGATGCCCGACGGGACCACCCCCTCCAGGCAGTTGCGCAGCCGGTCCATCGACAGGAGCCGCATCACGGCGCCGCCCCGCTGGCAAGTCGGGCGCCCGCCTGGGGGCCGGGCGTCTGGCCGAACACCTCGGCCGGCGTGAAACTGGCCACGGCAAGCTCGCCCGCCGAACACGCCAGCAAGGCGCGCATGAAGGGTTCGGGCGTGTCGAACGCCCGCAGGTGGGCCACCATCGCCTCCACGTAGGGCGCCAGCATCGCCACGTCCGCCGGCTCGGCCGTTTCGACGCGCGCGTCGCTGCCCTTGAGCTGGATCGTCCGGTGGCTTTCGGGTTCGCTCAGCACCACCGCGATGCGGCCATTGGCCGACAGGGCCCGTAGCACGGGCTCGGACTGGACCTGTGGCATCAGCACGCGGAGGCGTCCGGGGTGGTCGGGGTCGACCCGATAGCCGACCCCGCGCACGAGGGTCGGAAAACCCTGCGCATCACAGGCGGCCACGTGCATCGACAGTTGTCCGGAGACGAAGCGGGCCAGGGCGGGATCTTCGAGGATCGACATCGTGCGAGCGGAAGAATCTCGCAGCAATCTACTGCATTCGCGCGCGGTCGTGGCGGGAAATCGCGGGGGGGTGACGTCGCCGCTGGGGGCACAAGGCGGTACCCCTCAAGAAGGCCTTCTACGCACCCGCGACCACGGCTGCCAAGGCGCGCATCTGCAAGGAGCATGACGTCACGCCCGCATGGGGCGACATCACCGTCGGAGTGTGTGGGCTGCCTCCATGCCGGGACGGGAGCCCGTGGATTTCGACGCACGTCGGAGAACCGCATGAAACCGCTTCAGGGCCCTTGGCGATCCATGGCTGTCATGCCCCAAGGCAGGATCCACCGCCTCAGGGGCGCGAGATCGGCCCGCGCTGGCCCTTGCTCCGTGGGCCATGAGAGGCAAAGCCCGACCCACTGCGGCCATCGGCCCGGAGCCATCCCGGCTTGCCTGGACCGGCTCCTTGTCCGCCAAGCGCGGTTGAGTCGGCTTGAGCAGCGTTCTGAGAAACCCAATCAACAAAGGGCCCCCGATCGACCTGGGTCGGCCTCGGGGGCGAAAACCGCGCGTCCTTGGTTCGGCGCGGAGAGGAGAATTGTCGGTAACGGTGCTATCGCGCGCCGCTGGATGCACCATCGCCGTGATGGGTGTGGCGCCGGGCAAACACGACGTGCAGGACCACGTACATCACGCTTGACGCGATACTGGCGCTCCAGATCAGGCTCCCGGTCTGCGAGACCATCGCAGCGGCACCGCATACCAGGAGCAAGCCTCGCTCGGCCCGGTTCAGATCTCGAACGATGAAGCCGGTAATGCCCATCGCCCAGATCACCGTCGAGAACAGCAACCCAACGCCGGCAATCGCGATCTGCATAGCGCTGCCCTGAAAGAGAAGCGCCTTGTCGGCCAGGAAGGCGAACGGGATCAAGAAGGCAACCGCACACATCCCGAAGGCGACCACGCTGGTCTTCATCGCATCGGTCTTGGCTACTCCGGCAGCGGCAAATGAGGCCAGAGAGACGGGCGGTGTAACCATCGACAGAATGCAGAAGTACATCACGAAGAAGTGGGCCTGCAGCGGCTCGACACCGAGTGCCTCCATTGCCGGCGCATAAAGAATTGCACCGATGATGTAGGCGGCCACGGTCGGCAGGCCCATGCCCATGATGATGCAGCCTAGAATCACCAACGCCAGGGAAACCACGTACGAGCCGCCGCCGAAGGAGATCAGTCCCGATGCGAACTTCAGCGCCAGGTTGGACTGGATCGCGACCGCGACAACCATCCCGATGGCAGCGATTGGCACCGCGATGACCGCCGCCTGCTGTCCCGTTTCGAAAACCATCGACGGCAGGTCCCGCAGCCGATAGTGCGTTGCCTTGTTGAGGAACGGCACGAGCAGGCACGAGAGGGTCGCGAACATCACTGAGATCTGCGCCGAGTAGCCCATTACCAGGCCGCCTACCAGCACCACTGGCGGCACCAGCATGTGGATGCGCGACGCCATGGGAGCGATACCTTCAAAGTCCTCGTCCCTGAGCGTCCCCGCCCCGTGTTTGCGGGCATAAAGATCGGCCGAGGCGAACAGTGCGAAATAGAAGGCGAGCGCCGGAAAGACACCAGCCAGCGCGATCTCGGCATAGGGGATCACCAGCAGGTCGGCCATTACGAACGCCGCGATGCCCATGATCGGCGGCATCAACTGACCCCCCGTAGAGGCGATCGCCTCGGTCGCCGCGGCGCGCTCAGCCGACAGGCCCGTTCTGCGCATCAGAGGGATCGTGAACACGCCGGTGGCGGTCACATTGGCCACCGCGCTGCCGGAGATCGTGCCCATCAGGCTCGAGCCGACGATAGCCACCTTCGCGCCGCCGCCGCGCGATTTGCCGACCATGCGCATCGCCAGATCGATGAACAGTTGGCCGCCACCGACCGCGCTGTAGACCACACCAAACACGATGAAGTAGAAGATGAAGTTCACCGAGGTCTCGGTGGTGACGCCGAGAATGCCGCCGGTGGTCATCGCAAGGATTTCCGACCACTCGGCAATGCCGATCTGCGAGAACCCGAATTCTCCGGGCAGCAGGTGACCGAAGTTGCCGTAGAGGAGGAAGGCGACGATCACCGCGAGCAGAATGTTGCCGACGGTCCGGCGCACCGCCTCGAGGAGCAGCACCACCAGCGTGACCGCGATTGCGACGTCGTAGCCCTCGATCGGCGAGACATTCTCGATGCGAGTCGCCAGTCGCGGCATCTCGTGCCAGTAATAGGCGCCGACGGCGAGCGTTGCGATGACGAGTACCGCATCAAGCCCGCGCTCCGCGATCCGCGGCAGGCCAGTGTTGGCGAGTGGCAGCACGAGGAGCGTGAGCAGCAGTGCGATCACCAGATGCACCGGCCGTTCGAAATGCGGCTGCTGGGGGTCGAACAAGATCCAGTATTGAAAAATGACAAATCCGAGCGCAATCCAGGCGCGCGGATCACGCAGTACCGCCTTGTAGTCGGCAGCCATAGTCTCCTCCTTGGTCGGGCTGGGTCCAGGTTCGCAGGCCGGCCGCGAGGCCGGCACGAACGCTCAGAGCAGACCGATCTCCTTGTAGTACCGCACGGCGCCGGGGTGCAGCGGAATGCCATTCTTTTCGGGGCTCGCCGCCTTCTCGCGGACAAAGGCCTTCCATGCCGGAAACTCGGCGGACAGCTTGTCCATGTTTTCGATCACTGCCTTGGTGATCTTGTAGGCGGCCTCGTCAGAAAGGCTCTTGTTCGCGATCAGGTGGGTGCCGTAGTCGCCGCCGATGGTGGTTTCGGTTTGCACCGTGAACCACTTCGGGATGTCGCCTTTCTCGATACCGATTTCGGCCAGCGCTGCGATCGACTCCGGTGATAGATCGATGAAGCTGACGCCACCGGTCAGCGTAATTTCCTGGATCGTCGGATGGCCGGCAAGGATGGTGTCGAAATACAGGTCGGCGCGACCGTCGCGGATCATTCCGGACATCTGCGCGGATTCGACCTGGATGATGCGACCGCCGTCCTTCTGGATCTTCGCCACGCTCGATCCGTGCGCTTTCAGGATCACGTCGACCGCAGGCGGGATGTTCGAGCCGGGCGGTTTCATCAGGATATTCACCGGCTTGCCCGACTCGAGGATGTCCTTGAGCGTCTTGAAGCCGTTTGACTGCATGTATTCGTTGCGCACGATCGCGCCAACGAACACCGGGTTGAGCCCCCCGACCAGCGAGCGGATGTCCGGCGCTTTGCGTCCGGCGTAGAGCAACTCGCCCTTCATCGCCCACTGCGAGGTCGCGACGTTCGAGATGGCGATCTGCGCCTTGCCCTGCTGCACCACCATCGGATTCGCCACGCCACCGCCGCGGGCGATGATGTCGAGGTCCAATCCGGTGCCGACCTCCTGCAAGGTCTTCTTCATGGCCGCCGCAGCGACATACCAACCCGACCCGACCGGCATCGCGCCGACTCGGATCGATTCTGCGGCGGCGGAAAGCGCCACCGCGCCACCGACCAGCAAACCGGCCGACCAGCGCACCAGGTTCGATTTCGTCGCTTTCATAATCTTGTCTCCTTGATTTTGTTCTACGGATCAATCACACGATCCGTGGTCGGTCGATTCGACCGACTTCTCGATCTACACCTTACCCCGGCTGCGCGAGGGGCGACGCGACTCGCGAGCCCCTCGCGCAATTGGTCAGACGACCCGGCCAAGGCCCGCAGCGCTCATCGCCGCTGCGATCTCCTTGTCGGCGCCTTCGGCCAGTGGCAGCAGCGGCGAGCGAACCGTGGCGTGCTCCAGGATGCCGCGATGGACCAGTGCCCACTTGAGCGCCACCGAGCCTTCCATGTGGGAGCCGCGGTGATAGACGTTGGCCGTCACGGGCAGCAGGCGGTCGTGCAGCTCGCGCGCCTTCTTGTAGTCCTTGGCCTTGCCGGCGGCGATCATTTCGACCAGCGGCTCGGGGGCGATGCTGCCGTAGCCGACCAGGGCACCATCGACGTCGAACATGGTGTGCAGCAGGTACTCGTCGTGGCAGGTCAGCACCGGCACGTTGGGACGCTCCTTGCGGAACACCGGGATCTCGCGATCCCACCGCTTCATGTTCCGCACGCCGTTCTTCATCGCGACCACGCCGGGCAGGGCGGCAATGTCGAGTTGGGTTTCCAGGTCATAAGTGCACTTCGTGGCATCCGGGTACTGGAACAGGATCATCGGCAGGCCGCTGCCGTCATAGATTGCCTTGTAGCGATCCTGGGGGGCGCCTTTCTGGTAGCCGAAGCGCAGCCAGCCGTGGGACGGATAGATGAGGCCGACCGAAGCACCCGCTTCCTTGGCTCGCTTGGCTTCATCGGCGGCAACCTTGGTGCCTTCCAGCGTGATGCCGGCGATGATGGGGATGCGGTCATCCACCGACTTGCGGAAGGCTTCGATCACCTTCAGCTGCTCGTCGCGCTCGAGGAAGGTACCTTCGCCGGCGTGGCCGAGGACGGTCAGGCTCTTCACGCCGTCGATGCTGCCGAGCCAGGCGCCCAGACGCTGGATGGCCGCGTAGTCGACGGCGCCGTCGCGGGTAAAGGGGGTGACAGGGGCGGGGTTCAGGCCGCGCAGATCGATGTCAGTCATGTCGGTTTCCTTTGAGTATGAACATTCAAACGATGCCGGGTCCGATGGGTATCGAGGCCACCTGCATCAGCAGTTGCGTGCCCAGCAACGGCGGGGACGCTGATTTGCGCCTGGGATCGGCCCGTTACGACCGGAGTTCGACCCCGTGAGCAATTCGGCAGGCGAGCCAGGCGCCGCGACACGCGGAGCCCGTGCCCGCTCAGAACAGGTGGCGGATGCCGACCGCGAACGAGTTCGCGGCGGATGCGTCGGTCTTCTTGTCGCGCGAGTAGATGGCGAACACGTCGGTGCGCTTTGACAGTTGGTGGCCGTAGCCAGCAGACGTGGTCGTGCGCCGCGAGGATGTGGCGCTATCAGGCTCGATGCGGGTGGTGGCTGTCTCGAGCAACAGCTTTCCGGACTTGGAGATGGGCATCGAGGCGCCCAGGTCATACAGTTGCGTCGAGGTGCCGCTGTCGATATCGGTATGCACCGTGGTGCCGTAGACCTTGATCACCTCGAAGTCGTAGCTCGCACCTGCGAGCCACGCGCGCTGGGTATCAGCGAGGGGCGTGGTGCCGTTGATCTGGGCGCGCTGCAGCGAGACCGCGGCCATCAGCTTGCCGGAGCGGTAGGTGCCGTGAAGACCGGCGTTGGTCTTGGCAGACCCGGCACCCGTGTCGTTACGGGCGTACAGCACGGCGCCCTGGAAGCCGCCGAGCTTCGGCGTGGCGTACTTCACCGTGTTGTTCCACACCGAGTCGCCCTGGATGTTGCGCCCGTAGGCAGGAACGAACGAATGGACCGTCAGCGGCGAGAACACCACTGACGAGCCGAACGGGCTCAGCTGGGTCATCACCGCGTAGGTCGGATTGGTCTGGCGACCGAGACTCACCCGGCCAAATTCACCCTCGATCCCCACCCAGGCATTGCGCGAGAAGAGCGGGTCGGATGCGATGCGCCCCTGATCTCCCGTATTGGGGCGGAAGAAGCTCTCCAGCGAGAAGAGCACCTTCATCCCGTTGCCGAGATCCTCCTGCCCCTTGAAACCAATGAACGAAGTCTTCAGGCCACCCCCGAACATGCCTTGCGTCGAGTCGGTTTCGCCGCTGCGCTTGACGCTGCCCATGTAGAGGCCGACCAGGCCGTAGATGTCCACCGAATCGGCCTGGGCGCTGCCGGCCACGCCGAGCCCCAGGACTGCCGCGAGCAGTACACCTTGCGGTTTGAATGCACGTTTCATGTTGTCTCCACCTTTGTCGTTGGTCTGGCAGGACGTCCAGCCGTCTGGCCGGCAACCTGCACTGCATGCTTCGCCCCGGGGGTCTCTTGCCGTTCCTTTGAGCGTGGAGCCAGTCTATGGAGCGTCTACGCATAGCAGAAGACGCAATACGTGTATTTCGGCTATTCTGAATTACGCATATCAGAGGAGGGATGCATGGACGTGCGTATCTGGCGGCTCTTCCTCGACGCCGCCGAACTCGGCAGCCTCAGCAAGGTCGCCGCAGCCTACGGCACCAGCCAGCCGCAGGTCAGCCGGCGGATCCGGGAACTCGAGAATGAATGTGGCGGCCGTCTTTTCCAGCGTACCGGCCGGGGCGTGGCATTGACGGAGTTCGGGAAGCGGGTCGCGCCACGGGTACGAGCCTGGCTGGCGAGCACCGAACAACTCGCCAACGACATCCGGGTCGCTGCCGGCACGCCCATTGGCACGGTGAGGCTGGGCATCCTCCCCTCCACCGCCCACCCGTTGGTCAGCCGGCTACATCAGCGATTGAGAAACGACTTCCCTCTGGTTCGCCTGGCGGTACGCGAGGGGCAAGGCGCGCAGCTGGAAACCTGGCTGGAGAATGGCAACGTCGATCTGGCGATCCTGTTCCGCCAAGCATCGACGGCGAAAGGGGGCGATGTCTATCTCGTCGAGACGGACACCTATCTGATCGGGCCGATCGACAGCCCCGTCACGGCGCAACCCACGGTCGACTTCGCGACACTTCATGAGCTGCCGCTGGTCCATTTCTGTCGCCCGAACAGCTGGCGCGACCGTCTCGAGAAGATGGCCGAGGAACAGGGCATCCACTTGAACGTCTTGCTGGAGGCCGACTCCCTGTCGCTGCAGACGCACGTCGTCGCGGAAGGCGGCGGCTTCGCCTTGCTCGGCCCTTACGCCGTCAATGCCGCTGCCAAGGAGTGTCCGATCACGGCGTCCAGGCTGATCAATCCGGGCATCAAGCGACACATTGCGCTGGCAATGTCGCCACACGGCGAACTGACGCTGGCGTGTCGGACGGTGATGAAGATCGTCGAAGACCTGGTGCACGCGGATTCGGGCATGTTGTCGACCGGATCGATCGAACTGGTTACGAAAGCCCGGATCGCAGAATGAACGCTGAGCCGGAATGCGGGCGTGACAGGTCATCGATTCCGTGCATCGGCGCCGCCCCTGGCAGCCGGCGGCTATCGACTGGTTTGCAGCCGTGGGGGCTTCGCATCGGGGGAACGTGAGCAGGCCGTCCGCTGCTAGCATTCGGCCATGGCTCTCTACCAGGATCTCGCCGACCGTACCGCTAAGCTGATCGCGGCAGGCGTTTTGCGCCCGGGCGACAAGCTGCTCTCGGTGCGGCAGGCATGCAAGACGCACGGCATCAGCCCGGTCACGGTCACGCAGGCTTACCATCAACTGGAGAGCCGCGGCCTGATCGAAGCGCGACCGAAATCGGGCTACTTCGTGCGCGCGCGGCTCGGACACCGCCTGCCCGAACCGGAGATGACCCATCCGGTCGGCGGCTCGACTGCGCTCGAGGTCAGCGACTTCATCTTCCAGATTCTCGACAGCGTGCGAGATCCGGCCATCGTGCCGCTGGGGTCGAGCTTCCCGGATGCCCGGCTTTACCCGCTTCACAAACTGGGGCGCTTTCTGGCCGGTGCCGCGCGCAAGCTGGATCCGCTGGCAACGGTGACGGACCTGCCGCCGGGCAACGAGGAACTGCGGCGGCAGCTGGCGCTGCGCTATCTGGTCCATGGCGCGACGGTTTCGCCGCAGGAGATCATCGTCACCTCGGGTGCGATGGAAGGTCTCAACCTGTGCCTGCAGGCGCTGACCCGGCCCGGGGATCTGATCGCGGTCGAGTCGCCGACCTTCTATGCGGGCCTGCAGGCGAGCGAACGCCTGGGGCTCAAGGTCATCGAGATTCCGAGTCACCCGCGGGAGGGCGTGAGCATCGGCGCGCTCGCCGATGCCTTGCGCCACCATCCGATCAAGGCCTGCCTATTCATGCTCAACTTCGCGAATCCGACAGGCAGTCGGGTTCCCGATGCGAACAAGCGAGCCCTCGTGGATCTGCTGCGCAAGCATGAGGTCCCGCTGATCGAAGACGACGTCTACGCCGAACTCTATTTCGGGCGCGAAGCGCCGCTCTCCAGCAAGGCCATGGACATAGATGGGCGGGTGCTTCACGTATCCTCGTTCTCGAAGTGCCTCGCGCCGGGCTATCGGGTGGGCTGGGTCGCTGCCGGACGTTACGCCAAGGCGGTGCAACGCCAGAAATACTCGACCAGTCTGGCGACGGCGGTGCCGACACAGATCGCGCTGGCCGAGTATCTGAAGCAGGGTGGTTTCGAGAACCATCTGCGCCAGCTGCGCAGGCAGCTCGCAGCGCAGGCGGGACAGCTGGTTGCCGGCATCGAAGAGCACTTCCCGGCCGGTACAAGGCTGGCCCGACCCGATGGGGGATACTTCGCGTGGTTGGCGCTGCCCCGGCAGGTCGACACCTTGCGGCTGCACGCAGAGGCCCTCGCGCGGGGCATCAGCATCGCACCGGGGCCGATCTTCTCGGCCAAACGCGAATTCTCCAATTTCCTGCGGCTCAACTTCGGCCACCCTGCCAACCCGCGGCAGGGGGAGGCGCTCACCACGCTCGGCGCGCTGATTGCGCAGCAGCTATAGGCACGCCCAGCGCGCAGGCCGGTTTGCGCTGGCGCCCAGGTGTGGCGCCGCATCGGCTGATGTGGTGGGTTCGCGCGCTTGCGGTCCATCGAACAGGAACCGACGACGCGATCGGGATTGCGCGCAGCCTGATGTCGCCCATGCGATCTGTGCCTATCGAGATTCGCACATTCTGAATCTGTTCCCAGTTCTAGCCCGATGATCTACTTCCGGCCATCGTCAGAGCCGGAGCACGTCCATGAACCCACCAATCAGCAAGGCGCGGGAAGCCAGGCTGGCGTTCTATCGGAAGAAGGGAAAGATCCACGCCAAGTCGGTGCAAGGGCGTTTCAATGCCATCCGCTGGGCCATGGTGTGGCTCACTCAGATCGTGTTCTACGGCGCTTGTTGGCTGCCCTGGACGACCGAGACCGGTACGCGTCAGGCGATCCTCTTCGACATTGTTGACGAGAAGTTCTACCTGTTCGACCTGGTCCTGTGGCCGCAGGATGCGCTTCTCCTTGCCTTCATACTGATCCTCGCCGCAACCGCACTGTTCTTCGTTACCACCCTGGCCGGGCGGCTGTTCTGCGGCTTCGCCTGTCCGCAAACGATCTATACGTCGATCTTCGTATGGATCGAGACGCTTGTCGAAGGCGACCACCTTGCCCGGCAGCGGCTGGACCACAGTCCGATGTCGGCCCGCAAGCTGGGCATCAAGTTGATCAAGCACGGCATCTGGGGCCTGGTCGCGGGGTGGACCGCGATCACCTTCGTCGGCTACTTCACGCCGATCAAGGCACTGTTGCCGGCCGTCGCGAGCCTCCAGACCGGCCCCTGGGAAGCGTTCTGGCTGATCTTCTACGCGAGCTTTACCTACGTGCAGGCGGGTCTCACACGCGAGGCCGTGTGCCAGCACATGTGTCCGTATTCGCGCTTCCAGGGCGTGATGACCGATGCCGACACGTCCAGCGTGAGCTACGACCGAGAGCGCGGCGAACCCCGCGGCGCGCTGCGTCAGTCAAACGGCACGGGCGGCTGTATCGACTGCGGCATCTGCGTCCAGGTCTGCCCGACCGGCATCGATATCCGCGATGGCCAACAGTACCAGTGCATCAACTGCGGGCTTTGCGCCGACGGCTGCGACCAGGTCATGGACAAGGTCGGAGCCCCCCGTGGCCTGATCCGCTTCATGAGCGAGCACGAGCTCGCCGGCAAGCCGAAGGCTGCGGGACTGCTGCAGCGCCCCCGCGTCCTCGCCTATGCCAGCCTGCTGCTCGTGTTTGCGGCCCTGGGCGTGTCGATGCTGAGTGAGCGCGCGCTGCTGCGCGTCGAGGTGTTCCGGGACCGCGGCGCCCTGATGAAGGAAACTGCCGACGGACGCATCGCGAATGCCTACACGCTCAAGCTCATCAACATGGAGGAGACCGACCGGCGATTCAGAATTGCCGTGAGCGGCCTGCCCGGCCTGCGCATCGACGGCGCAACCGAGTTCGCCGTCGAGCCCGGCAGCGTCCAGGCCGTCGCCCTGACCGTGTCGTCGCCGCTCGCGGGCATGCCAGCCGGCGTGCAGCCGATCGCGTTCGAGACGGTTGCCGTGCACGACGCCCGCCTGGCAGTCCGAGAGCGGAGCACCTTCATCCTGCCCACCCCCTGATCAGGGCGCACGCCATCATGTACCGCTACAACGAAATCGATCAGCGTCTGGTTGACGACCGCGTCCGGCAATTCCGTGACCAAATGCAGCGTCATCTGGACGGCAAGCTCAGCGAGGACGACTTCCGCCCGCTCCGGTTGCAGAACGGCCTCTACGTGCAGCGTCACGCGCCGATGCTGCGCGTCGCCATCCCCTACGGCACGATGTCGAGCACGCAGTTGCGCACGCTCGCCCACATCGCCCGTACGCGGGACCGGGGCTACGGACACTTCACGACGCGAAGCAACATCCAGTTCAATTGGGTCCGCTTCGCCGACGTGCCCGACATCCTGGCCCAACTTGCGTCCGTGCAGATGCACGCCATCCAGACCTCGGGCAATTGCATCCGCAACATCACGACCGATCAGTTCGCTGGCGTGGCGCGCGATGAAATCCTGGACCCACGCCCCTACTGCGAGATCGTCCGCCAGTGGTCGGCGCTGGCGCCCGAGTTCCAGTTCCTGCCGCGCAAGTTCAAGATCGCCTTCGTCGGCGGCGAGGCGGACCGTGCCGCCGTGCGCTTTCACGATATCGGGGTGCGGGCGCGACGCGGTGAAGAGGGCGAGCCCGGCTTCGAGATCTACGTCGGGGGCGGCCTCGGACGCACGCCGATGGTGGGCCACTGCCTCAAGTCCTTCCTGCCGCGGGCCGAGCTGCTGAACTACTTCGAGGCCATCCTGCGCGTCTATAACCGCTATGGGCGCCGCGACAACAAGTACAAGGCGCGCATCAAGATTCTCGTCAAGGATCTGACGCTGGCCGGTTTCGAACGCGAGGTCGAGGTCGAGTGGGGGCACACGCGCGGTGCCGGCAGCGTGATTCCGACTGCCGCCTTCGAACGGATGGAAGCCTTCTTTGCCCCACCGGCGTACCCCGACGTTCACGCGGACGATCCGGTTTTCCTTGCCGCGCTCGCGACAGACCGCGGCTTCGCGCGCTGGGTGGAGCGCAACGTTGCCCCGCACCGCCACCCCGGTCACGGCATTGTGACGCTGTCGCTCAAGAAGACGGGCGTTCCGCCGGGTGATGCGACGGCGGATCAGATGGACCGGGTCGCCGATCTCGCCGACCGGTTCAGCGGCGGCGAGATTCGCGTCAGCCATGAACAGAACCTGATCCTGCCCAACGTCGCGCTGCGCGATCTGCACGCCCTGTGGGCGTTTGCCCGTGCCCAAGGACTCGCCACGCCGAATATCGGGTTGCTGACCGATGTCGTGTGCTGTCCGGGGGGGGATTTCTGCGCGCTGGCGAACGCCAGATCCCTCCCTGTGGCTGCCGCGATCCAGAAGCGCTTTGACGACCTGGACACTCTCTTCGACCTCGGCCCGTTGGCGTTGAACATCTCCGGTTGTGTCAACGCCTGCGGCCACCACCACATCGGCCACATCGGCATTCTCGGCGTCGACAAGAACAACGAGGAGTGGTACCAGGTGACGATTGGCGGCAGCGAGGGCAAGCATTCCGGCCTCGGGCGGGTGATCGGCCCCTCGTTCGCCGTGGGCGACATTCCGGACGTCATCGAGCGGCTGCTCAGGACCTACCTCCGCGCGCGGCACGACGAGGAGCGCTTTATCGACACGGTCAGGCGCGTCGGCCTCGATCCCTTCAAGACCGCCGTGTATCGAGAACGCCATGAAACCGCTCATTAGGGATGGCCGCCTCGTCGCCGACGAGTGGAGCCTGCTGCCTAAGGACGGCGCTCCCGCCGCCGACATCGCCCTCGATCTGGCGTCGTTCGGCCCGCGGCAGATCCTGCCAATCAAGTCATACCGGATCCACGCCGACGCGCTTCAGGCGCAGCGGCACCGCATCGGCATCGTACTCGATCCGGAAGACGAACCCGAGGCGGTGGTGCCCTTCCTCGCAAACATCGCCCTCGTCGCGATCCGTTTTCCGACTTTCACCGACGGACGTGGATACTCGAGCGCGCGCATTCTGAGAAACCGTTTCGGTTATTCGGGCGAGTTGCGGGCGGTGGGCGATGTGCTGCGCGATCAGCTCTACTTCCTCCACCGCTGCGGATTCAACGCGTTCTCGCTCCGGCCGGACCAGGACCATGTGGCCGCCTTGGACGCTTTCGCGGATTACGCGTGGCTCCCCCTTTCCGGCATCTCGCCATGCGACGATCGCGATGGAATCAATTAGCCGCAGCGCCGGGCTGTCCGATACGGGCAAGGGCCTGCTGGCCGCGTTGCTCGTCGTCATCTGCTGGTCCGGCTTCAATATCGTGTCGCGCTTCGGCAGCGCCGGCGCATTGACGCCATTCGATCTCGCCGCGATGCGCTTCGGCGTGTCGGGCACGCTGGCGCTGCCCTTCTTCATCAAGCGCGTTCCCGTGCGCGAATGGCCTCGTTACGTGGCGTTGGCACTCGTCGGCGGCCTGGGCTACGGCCTGCTGGTGTACTCGGGGTTCGCCTTCGCGCCCAGCGCGCACGCGGGGGTGTTCGTGAATGGCGGCATTCCCTTCTGGACGGTCGCCCTTGTTGCCGTCCTCGCGCGCTTTCACATTGCGCGTCAGACGGTGCTGGCACTCGCTCTGTCGTCGGCGGGGCTGATCCTGATCGGCTTTCAGTGCCTGTTCGCCTCGTCGGCCGAGGGGCAGTGGATCGGCGACGGACTCTTTCTGGCGGCCGCCCTGAGTTGGGCGATCTTTGGGCTGTGGATGCGTCGCTGGATGATCCGCCCGCGGTTGGCCATCCTCGGTATCGCAAGCATATCGCTGGTGACCTACATGCCCGTCTATCTCCTTTGGCTGCCCAGCGAGATCCTGCGCGCAAGCTGGGGCGACATTGCGCTACAGATGTTCTACCAGGGCATCATTGCCGCGCTGGTCGCGGCCGGAATGTACAGCTACGCGGTCCAGAAGATCGGCGTGTGCCGAGCGTCGATGATGCTCGCCCTTGTTCCGGCGTGTTCGGCCATCGGCGGATTGCTGATTCTCGACGAAGCATTGGGCTTCACCACCCTGATCGGGATCGGGGTGGTATCGCTGGGCGCACTTCTGGGCGCCCTGCCGACAGACGCGCTGGCACGCATGCGCCTGTTCCTGCCAAACAGGCGCACGTGAGCAGGGGGCGTAGAGGCTGCCTTGCGTCAACCTTAAGTCGCCCCCCAATGCACACGTGTCAACGAACCCTGGCCGCCGATCCGGTGACATGCATCGATTGACGATCCGCTTCGGCCGGCGAACGGACGCACAACCGGCACGCCCGGACAAAACTGCCGTGATCGAACAATCCGCGCTAGCATCGGCTCACCGACCATCCGCCACGCACCGGCGGTCGGCCGTCCAAGGGGCTGGAACCGGGAAGATCGAACGGGGGCAGGCAGGGATCAATGAGGCGACAACGGCACCTGGCCGCGTATCTCGTCATCGCCTTTCTGTTGGGAGGCGGAGCGTACCTGACGTGGTCGGGCGGGGCACCTCTCTACACCCTGCATCGGCTGGCGGAGCACGAGGCCGTGGTGGAGGGGCGGGTCATCGGCAAGGCCACGCGCGCGCTGTCGCGGGGCGGGCAGTCGTCGGTGCTGGTGGTGGCGTACGCGCTTGCGGGCCAGCCAACCATCACGAAGGTGTTCGACGTGGATGGCGCCACCTACCGCGCCTCGGTGGCGAGCGGCAAGGCGCGGGTGTGGTATCACCCCGAGGACCCGTCCATCAGCGTGATCACCCGGTTCGCAGCGCTGCCTTTCCAGGTCCTCGTGGGGCTAGGGGGGCTCATGCTGCTGGCGGGCGCGTTCTGCGTCTGGCATCTGAAGCGGTCGGGAAAGGCATAAGGCGTGGGCGGCCCGAGCGGCTGAGCCAGGCGCCTGCGCGCGCGCCGTGCCCGCGGCGGGCGGCCCCGATGCCCTTTGCCGTCGGGCGCCCACTTCAGCGGCAGAACCAGGCCCCCGAAGCAAAGCTCAGGATGTTGTCGGGCGCCGTCCAGCCGGAGAAGCCGAGCGCGGCGGCCACCAGCAGCGCGGCGACCGCCAGGGCGCGAAGCGTCGTCATGCCGGCGCGACGGCGGGACGGACCAGCTCTCGGTCATCCACCGGGTAGTGAAGGACCGCCGAGACCACGCCCAGCGCGATGCCCAGGGTCCAGATGAGGTGGTAGGAGCCGGTGGCGTCGAAGAGGACGCCGCCCAGCCACACGCCCAGGAACGAGCCGACCTGATGGCCGAGAAAGACGAACCCGAACAGGGTGGTGAGGTAGCGCACGCCGAAGATCTGGGCGAGCAGGCCATTGGTGAGCGGCACGGTGCCGAGCCACAGGAAGCCCATCACGGCACAGAACAGGTAGAGGCTCGCCGGGCTCAGGGGCAGCAGCACGAAGAGCGCCATCGCCACGGCGCGAATCAGGTAGAGGCCCGAGAGCAGGTACTTGCGCCGGTACAGGCCCCCCAGGTGGCCGCAGCAGTAGATGCCGACCACATTGGCGAGCGCGATGATGGCCAGCCCGGCAACGGCATGGTTGGCCGACAGGCCCTGATCGGACAGGTAGGCGGGGAGGTGGGTGGCGATGAAGGCAAGCTGGAAGCCGCAGGCGAGAAAGCCGAGGTTCAGCAACCAGAAGCCGCGATGGGCGAAGGCTTCGCGCAGGGCGGCGCCGAGGCTCTGCTGACCCGGCTGACCCGCGGTCGCCGCGCCGTGGTCGCGCACCGGCAGGGCACAGGGCAGCAGCAGCGCGCAGGCGAAGGCGAGCGCGACGAGGGCGCCAGCCCAGCCCAGGCCCGAGATCATCGACTGGGTGGCGGGGACCAGCAGGAACTGGCCGAGCCCCCCGATGGCACCGGATACGCCCAGTGCCCAGGCGCGTCGTTCGGGCGGAAAGATGCGGCTCAGGGCGCCGTACACCACGCCGAAGGAGGTGCCCGACAGGGCCACGCCGATGCACACGCCAGCGGTCAGCGTGAAGGTCACGGGGGTGGTGGCTTCGGCCATCAGGGCGAGGCCCGCGGCGTAGAGCACGAGGCCGCCCGCGATGACCCGGCCTGAGCCGTAGCGGTCGGCGATCATGCCGGTGAAGGGTTGGGCAAGGCCCCACACCAGGTTCTGCACGGCGATGGCGAGGGCAAAGCTCTCCCGTGACCAGTCGTGGGCCATCGTGATCGGCACGAGGAAGATGCCCTGGCTGTGGCGCACGCCGAGCGCCAGGCCCATGACGAGACCGCCGGCGAGCACGATCAGCCACGGCGGCAAGGTGCGCGGCGTGGCTGTGCGTGCTGGTGGGGCCGTGTGCGCAGCTGCATTCATGGTGGTCGAGGCTCCCTGGGTGGATGCGGTTAGTGCATTCAACGCGCATCGGATGCCTTGTACAAACGCTTTATCGGCATGCTCTTCATGCGTGAATCGCATGTGTGTCACTGGGGCGCGGGCCGATGCGCCGGGTCTGGTCCGGCTCGCGCGGCGACGACCCGTGGCGGGTGCGCAGGGGGCGCGCCATGGCAGACTGGCGGCCACGGGGGCCGCGAGGCCGGCGTGGCGTCGGGCAGTGCGGGGTGAGAACCGTGGCGCGCCCGGGTGTCCAACGATCATGCAGTGCGGCGGAAGGAGACGGCCATGGACCACTGGTTTGTACTGGACCTGGGCGACGCGCTGCTCGCCGGCGAGGCCGTCGAGAGCGTGCGCGCCCTTTACGAGCAGCTCGGCCCGGAGGCGGGTGCGTCGGCGGTCCTGATGCGGCATGAGTCGGAGGGGCGGCTGCACTGTGCCGTGAAGCTCTATTTTCCGCCCGCGCTCGAGACGCTCGCGCTGCTCGTCGGCGCGGACCCGTGTTCCGCACCGTCGCCGGACGGGCTCGGCGTGCTGGCGGGCAAAACGGGTTGCCCGCCGGGCGCCGCGGAGGATTAGCGACCGGGCCATGGGGTCGGCGGCTTGCGTCGGCATGCGCGCCGTCCGGCTCGATTGGCATCTGAGGGTCAAGAGCGCGCTCCGAATTGCCGATATTCTCTGGTCTGCCGCGGGCAACCAGGCGCCGAGGGGCGTCGGGCGCCCACGGCACGCGAACCACGATGGCGGTCCCGGACTGCCGACTCACCCATTGCGTCGCCGACGAGGGAGCCCACCCGTTGCTGAGATTGCCGCCCAGTCATTGGGTCAGCCAGTTGCTCGAGCGGGGTGCGCGCGAGGGCGATGACGCCCAAATGCGCATCCGGAAGATGGCGCTGACGCTGGCGAGCCTGATCCTGATTCCGGCCGCGTGCATCTGGGCGGCGGTGCTGGTGGCCCTCGATCGACCCCTCGCGGGCGGCGTGCCGCTGTGCTTTGCGCTGGCGATCGGCCTGAGTCTGCACCGATTCCTGCGCAGCGGGCACGTCAGTGGACATGAGAATCGCCTGCTGGTCCTGGTCCTTCTGGCCCCGTTTCTCACCATGTGGCTGCTCGGCGGGTTCGGCAACGGCGGCATGGTCATGTTGTGGGCCATTTTTGCGCCGGTCACTGCGCTGATCTTGCGGGCCGGGCACAAGGCGTGGGGCTGGCTGGCCGCCTATCTCCTGCTGACCCTCGTTTCGGTGCTGCTGGATCCCTGGCTTGCCGCGTGGTCGACGCCGTTGCCCCTTGCGATCCAGCGCAGCTTTCTGCTGCTCAACCTGATCTGCGCGTCGACCGGCATCTTCCTGCTGGTCTCCCATATGGTTCGTGTCGAGCGCCGCGCCAACGAGCAGCTCGAGGCCGAAAAGCAGATGCTGAACGAAGCCCGGCACCGGATCGAAGAGGAGAAGGTGCGTGTCGATGCACTCAACCGGATGCTGCACACGGTGATCGACACGATCCCGGTCCGCGTCTACTGGAAGGACTCGGCGCTCCGCTACCTTGGTGGCAACCAGCTGCTGGCCAGCGACGCCGGCAAGGCATCGGCCGAGGATCTGGTCGGCTGCGTAGACCACGAGCTGGACTGGCGGGGCGCCGGACAGCGGGTCCAGGAACAGGATCGTGTCGTGCTCGAAAGTGGGCAGGCGCGCCTGCGGGTGGAGTCGGTCGCGGCCGGGGACGAGGGGGGAGAGCAATGGGTCCGCTCGAGCCAGGTGCCGCTGCGGGACGCGTCGGGCAAGGTCTTCGGCCTGCTGGGCATGTACGAGGACATCACGCGCGAGAAGCAGGTCGAGGAGTCGCTGCGCGCCTCGACGCTGGCCGCCGAGCGGGCATCGAAGGCCAAGTCCATCTTCCTGGCCAACACGTCCCACGAGATCCGCACGCCGATGAACGCGATCCTGGGCTTCGCCCATCTCCTGCGCATCCAGACCAGGGATGCCGTCCAGCTCGAACGACTCAAACAGATCATTGCTGCCGCCAAGCTGTTGTTGCGCATCATCGATGACATCCTCGATCTCTCGAAGATCGAGGCGGGGCAGATGGTGGTCGAGAAGACCCCACTGCAAGTCGCTGGCGTGCTGTCGCACGTCCGCTCGATCACCTCGGGCAGGCTGAGAGAGAAGGGGCTGGATTATCGCGAGTGGATCGACCCGGCCCTGAGCGAACTCACGCTGGTCGGCGATCCCCTTCGGCTGGGGCAGATCCTGATCAACTTCATCGGCAACGCGGCCAAGTTTACCGAGCACGGGCACGTCGAGCTGCGCGCGAGGCTGGTCGACGCCGGGCGTGACTGCGTGCGCCTGCGGTTCGAGGTCGAAGACACCGGCATCGGCATCGCCGAGGCGGTGCAGCAGCGCATCTTCGATGCCTTCGAGCAGGCCGAGGCGTCGACCACGCGGACATATGGCGGTAGCGGCCTTGGGCTGGCGATCAGCAAGCGCCTTGCGAGGCTGATGGGCGGATCGATCGGCGTCACGAGTTCGCCCGGTCAGGGCAGCACGTTCTGGTTCGAGGCCGAGCTTGGCCGCGGCCAAGCCATGGTGCCGACGGATACCCCGGCCGGCGGCTCCAGTGTGCGCGCGGGCGCGCGCGTGCTGCTGGTGGAAGACAACGCCGTGAATCAGGTGATTGCCGCCGAGCATCTGCGTATCGCCGGGCTGAGCGTGGATATCGCCGCCCACGGTGGTGAGGCGCTCGAGATGCTGGCCAGGGCCGACTACGACGTGGTGTTGATGGACCTGCAGATGCCGGTGCTCGATGGCGTCGATGCCTGCCGAGAGATCCGCCGGCGGGGAATCCGGACGCCGATCCTGGCGATGACTGCCAACGCCTTCGAGGAAGACCGCCAGGCCTGCGCCGATGCCGGCATGGACGGTTTCATCGCCAAGCCGGTCGAGCCCGACGAGATGTACGCCACGCTGGCCCGCTGGATTCCGGCGGACGCGGGGGCGCCCGCCGTTAGCGCGGCCGAGGCCGGCTCCGCGACCCCGTCGGAGTGAGCGGCGCGACCCGGCGGTCTCCGGTCGGAGTGCCAGGCCGGGCCGGATCAGGCAGACCCGCCGGCGTGGCCCCTGACGGCCTCCAGCACGGCCTTGGCTGCGTTCCGTTCGGCGGCGGATCGGCGGCCATGAACCAGGCCATGGAGCACGAATTCCAGGTGCTCCAGGACGGAGCTCCAGTACCACTGGCCGGGCACGCGCGCGGCGAGGTCGTCGAAGCTGGCCACGAGTTCGTGGCGCGCGTCGGCGAGCCGGCCTTCGGCCAGGGCTTCGTAGAGGCGCAGGTTGATCTCGTCGGCCAGGTTCCAGAAGTCGGGTGCTTCGCGAACACTGGACGCGAGTGATTGCCGGATGGCCGCGATCTGCACCGTGTCGAGCGACACCGTTCGGCCCGCGGCCCGCGCGAGGGCGGCGGAGAGGCGGTTGAGGGCCGGGTAGAAGCGATCGGAACGGTCGGCGCCCAGGGACTCAGCCTTGTCGTAGAAGGCTTCCATCCGGTCGATGGCTTCGTTGATCTCGCGGGCGGGCCGTCCGGCCACCCGCAGGATCATCGCCTTGCGCTTGAAGGCGGAGCCAACGAGGCTCAGCCGCTCCATGTTGGGTTCGATGGCCTGGATGTTGGCGAGCATGGCGGTGGCCGTGCCGAGCACGGCGTCGGCCTCGGCGACGACCGCGCCAAGCGTCGCCTGCGCGGCTCGGACCGCCGAGTCGTCGGCAGCTCCGGCCGCCTGGCAGGCCTGGTCAGCCGCACGTACCTTGCTCCACGCCTGCTTCACGAGCAGGTTCGCCAACTGTTCGCTGGCGCGTAGTGTCGCGCCGCCGTCGTTGGCGGCAATGGCCTTGCGGTAGCAGCCGATGGCTTCGTCGGTGGCGCCGGCCGCCGCCCAGGCCTGCGCAAAGTCCTGGGCGACGCGCCCGGCCGAATCGATGCGGGCGGCATGGCGCCCGGCCAGGTAGCGGATTCTCGCCTGCTGGCGACGCGGGTTGGCGGTGGGCATATCGCACTCGGTGGCGAGGGTGTCGAGGGCGAGAATCAGATCTTCGACGGAGGCGATGCGGGCGAATTCGTCCTGGGGCGCGGTCGGCGTGCGCACATCGGGTGCGTCTGCCCGCTGGAGGGTCCAGTCGGGATCGCCGTAGCACTGGTAGGCGGCCCACGTGTTGCCTCCGTGGGCGCGCGCGGCGATGCGCGCATCGGCTACGGCGTCCATGAAGCGCTGGCCCCGGAGCAGGGCCTTGTAGAAGGTCGAGGCGAAGGCGTCGGCGGCGTCGTCGTCCACCGCCCAGCCCGCGGCCACGACGCACCGTACGCCAATCCGGATCAGTTCGCCCGCCACGCCGCTGGCGAAGCCGACCGGGTCGCGCAAGGCACCGTGGGTGCTTTGCAGGGCGCGCTCGCCCTCGAGTCTGGCGAGGTGGCAGCAATTGACGAAGACCAGCTCCGGGACGACGCGCAGGCTGCGTATCTCGGCCGGGCCGAGGAAGGCACCGCCGGACAGCACGACGCCACGCGGATTGACCTGGCTGCCGTCATCGTGGGGGCAATCGCCGGGGAGCGCGGCCTCGGGCGGCTCGCCGTGACCGGCGATGTGCACGATGCGCCAGTCGCGGTCCGCGTCCATCAGGGTCTCGATCAGGTCCAGCGCGTTGATGCCCTCACCCGTATCGGGGCTGATCCGGGTGACGACCGAGTCACCCGGCAGGGGGCTGGCACCATAGGTGGTCAGCAGGCGCGCGACCTCGCGCGCCTCGCGCCGTGCACCCGGCAGGCGCGGGTACAGGGTGTTGTCGCACTGGGGTTCGCCGATCACCAGCACGTGGGCGTCCCGGCGCGCGTCGCGTACGCTCGGACGGAAGTCCCGCATCAGCAGCTTGCGCACGAGCCGGGCGCGAATCGCCCAGGGCTGGCGGCTGCCCGCAGCGTCGCCGGCGCGGGTGTCGAGCAGCTCCCAGGGGATCGCCGCCGTGTTGTTGTCGAGTTCCAGCAGCATCTGGCTGGTGCCGCCGAAGGTGGGCTCCAGCTCGACCGGCACCAGCAGCTGGAACAGCGTGTGACCGAGCCCGGACGCCTTGTCCAGCTCGTGGTTGGATGCGGCGGTGCGAACCAGCTCGCGAACCAGTGCGCCCTGGGTCGATTGGGCTCTCACCTCGGAGCGCGCGCGGCGGGTATGGGCCGAGTATTCGATGTGCCAGGCCGGGGTCACCGTGCGACTGCCGGTGGCCCGGATGATGTCGTAGCTGGCGCCTCGGTAGCCGAAGCCGAGGGGCCGTCGGTGGGCGCGATGGCCGATCGTGACCTGCCCGTCGAGCCGGTAGCGGTTGGGCGCCGAGGCCTCGAGTTCGGCCAGCGCATGCCAGGCCTCGCTGGCGCGGTTGAGGTAGAGCTCGATGATCTGCAGCGCCACGATCCGCGGCCAGCGTCGCATGCCCGACGGGCAATCCTCGTTCAGGCGCATCAGCGCCTCGTCCGCGAGCCGGACGCCGCGGGCGATGAACTGGGCCGCCTGGCCCGCCGTGATGTTGGTGCCACCACTGCCGACCAGCGTCGCGGCGACCGGGATGCCGCTACGCTCCGAGCCGCTTTCCATCAGGCGCTGGGCGAGCGCAAGCGCCGCGAGCTTGACCGAGTGCGTCAGGGCGCCGGGCTCGAGCGCGCTCTCGTCGCCCAGCCCGAGCACCACGGCGAGTTCGGGCCGCGCGGGGAGGAGGGGGTTGGCCCGGTTGACGCTGTGATTGACGAAGATCTGGTGCGTGCCCGGCTGGTCCGGATACTGGCCCAGCTGGAGTGCCTGGCCCATGGTGCCGCCGATCAGGCGATCCACGGCGGCCTCGGCGCCCCCCAGCGTGGCTGAAGAGTAGTGGCCGAGCAGCAGCGGCGCGGTGACGAAGGCGAGATCGCCATTGACCACCTGGATCGACAACGGAACGGATTCGGCGACGTAGCCCTCCGGTGCCTCCGGCACATCGAGCAGGCGCAGGTGAAGCGGGCGGGGCGGCGGCAGGGCACGCAGGCGCTCGCGCGAGGGGCGGCTGCGCATCACGCCGGCGCCGCGCTGGGGGCCGGGCTCCGCCTTGGGCAGGCGGTCGGTGGCACCTTGCTCGAGGAGGTCGAGGTAGGCGCCATAGGCGGCGCTGTGGTCGGGCAGGGCGCCGTGCTCGCAGTCGGTTTGCCACGTCGGGACCCCCGGCAGCATCGCGCTCTGGCGCGTCACGCGGCCGTCTCCGGTCTCCCGCGCATTGAGATAGACGAGGCCCTCGTCGCCGAGTTCGTAGCCGTCGGGGGTGAAATCGGCCTGGCCGAGGACCAGCAGGATGCGCCCGGGGAACCGCGCGAGGTCGTTGTCGCGCTGGCGATCGAGGCGTGCGCGCAGCGCGATGGCCTGGTCGAGCACGGCCTGCTTCGGAATGCCCCAGTGGTAGATGCTGGCCTGGCGGTCATCCTGGTGCCACCAGTTGAAGTCGCGCATGGCCTCGTGGTCCGCCCGCGCGAGCTCCTCCCAGCGTTCGGCCCGGCCCAGCGTGTCGGTCGGGTCGGTCAGCGCGGTCTGGAGCTGAATGAAGCCGGGGAACTGGGCCATCATCGTGCGGGCCGCACCGTCCTGGAACGGCGCGCCAAAGGCCACCAGGGTATTGCCGAACGTGTCGTCGCCCGACAGCGTCTGCATGGGCGCCCACGAGCCGCCATTCGGTGTGCCGAGCATCAGGAAGCGGCTGCCGGGCAGCTGCATCAGCCGCTCCCAGACCTCCGGGCGCTCCAGCTGCATCGTCCTGGCCACCAGGCCACCCATCGAGTGGGCGACGATGCGCACCGGCTGGCCGCTGGCCGCGCGGGCGTCGATGGCGCGCTCGACGGCGGCGCCGAGTCGCGCCGCCTCCTCCTCGATGGGCCGTCGCCAGTCGTACGAGAACTCGATGACCTCGTGGCTGCGGGCGAGGAACTTGATCAGGTCGTCGTAGATCCGGCCGACCGCGCCATCGGGCTCGAAGCGGCCGGTGGGCTCGTCGGGCGAGTAGGCCAGCTTCTTGAGGCCGCCGAGCAGCCGGAAGCCCAGCCAGATCCGCTTGCCGTCGCGCTTGATGTGGCTGCCGAGGATGCCGGGCAGCACGAACACCGCGGGGCGATCCGGGTGCGCCGTGCCGTCGCTGGTGTTCTCGCCCCGCGCGGCGCGCTCGCCAGAGGCCGATTCGCCCGCATAGGAGAGGGGGCCGATGGGGCGCCAGCCGGCACCGCTGGCGCGGGTCAGCGCGTCCACGATGGGCTCGGCGGTGGCCTTGTTGGTGAAATAGCGGAAGTGGCTGACCTTGCCGCCCTGATCGAGCGTAAAGCGCGCTTCGTCGGCGCGGGGGGTGCCGCCGTACATGGAACGGGTCTGCACGACCAGGTCGTTGTCGGTCCAGAAGAAGGCGTCGGCCATCAGGGTCTTGAGCCAGCTGCCGATCGAATCGCCAGCCATGTCCCCGGCCACGACCCACAGCTCTCCGCGCGCCGGCTCCTCGGCGGCATGCAGCCACTGGACCAGCGGGCTGTCCGGCACCATCGCCGCAAGGCCCGGCATGCGGGCCGGGTCGGTGCGCTGGCTCGCGATCTCGCCGAGGAAGGTGACGAGTTCGGGCAGCACGGGCAGCTTGGCGAGCTCCATGGCCCAGCGGAACACCGACAGGTAGGCGTCGAAGCGCTTGCTGGCGAGCAGGGTGCCGCGGGCGGGGCAGGCCACGCGGACGACGCGCTCGACCTCGATGTCGTTCTCGTCCAGCAGCCTGACCAGTTCGGCGAGGGCGGCGGCCTGGGCCGCGAGGGCGGCGGCCATCGCGGCCTTGTCGTCTGCCGAGGTGTCCTTGAGGTCGACGACGGGCAGGGCCTCGGGCTTGAAATGGTCGGTGTCGTCGCTGCCCAGTCGGGTCAGCGCGGCCGCCCGGACGAGGACCTCGGCAACGAGGCCGCCCCGGGAATGGGTCAGCAGGGTCAGACGCGTGTGCTTCGGGCAGGCCCGTGCGAGGGTCAGTGCGTTCTCGATCGGGCTGCGCCCGAGTGTGGCGTGGTCGAGGCCGTAGACGCAGCCCTCGAACCGGGAGAACAGGGCCTCGACCTGCCCCGGATGTTCTGACCAGAGCTTCGAGAAGGTGCCGCTGGTGCTCGAGAAGGTGCCGTGGGCGAGCACCAGCGCGCGGCGGCCGTCGGGGGTCGTGTCGAGGGTGTCGACCGGCGCCGCGTCCTTGAGCGAACCGAGCGCGTCGCTGCTCAGCCGATAGACCCCTTCCCGGACCTGGCCGTCGATGAGCTCCACCAGCTGGGTGCCCGCAAGGCCGGCGGCCTTGGGGCGGATGACCTGGAAGAGCTTGAGCAGGACTTTGCCGAGGAAGCCCCGGCTGGCGCCCCGCGAGGCACTGGCCGCCTCTTCGAGTCCGCGCCAGCGCAACTCGACGGGCACGCGCAGCTCGGCCGGCGGGCCCTCGCTCGCACCGCGGCCGCGCCGCGTGTCCGACTGGGCCATCATCAGGCTCTGCGCCGTTTCCGGGTGAAGGATCAGCTGGGGGCCCCCGTCGAGCTGCAGGACGACGACGTCCGTGCCGGGGCGCGCCACCACGCGGTGCTCACTGCCGCCGTCGCGCTGGCCCGCCACGCGGATCGAACTGAGGACCTCGCCCTCCAGCCCATGGGGTGGCGCGTCGCTGGCCTCCCGGCTGCCTCGCACGCCGGCGGGGGCCTGCCCGTCGCCAGGCACGATGAAGACGATGTCGCAGGAGGTGTCGGTGGGCATCGGTAGGCTTCCTTCTCAGTGGCCGGGGGCGGGGCCCCGGGTCTGCGGGCTTGGGCGGCGGGCTGGGCGAACACGAGGCGAGGCGAGCACAGCCGGCCACGGCGCGGCGCGTGCGCGTCGGCTGCCGTGATGGCGGGTTGGCTCGGTCTGCGGCATGGCGCGTTGCTCTGTTGTTCTGGTGTGCCGGCGCGCTATGGCCGGTGGCTGCGGTGTGTCTCCCCGGGCGCCGGTTTGTCAGATCCATTATGGGTCAGTGATGCGTCATGGCGAAACCCGCCGTGAGACGCCTGCCAACTTGACAGAAGCATTCGCGGTGCGTTGACTGTGACACATGGGAACGCAAAGAACGACGCCCTGCCCCGGATGGTCGGTCGCGCATCGCGCGGGCGAGGTTCACGCATGATGGCGCGTCTGGCCTCCGGCTCGCCGTGGCGTTGGCCGGGGGGGCTGCTCTGTGCCTGGGCCGTGGCGGGCTGCCTGGCGACCGTGCCGGGGCCCGACGGGGCGGCGGTCGTCACCTCTGGTGACTGGCCGGTTTTCGAGGGGGCGTGGTTCTCGATCGCCTATCCGCCGGAGTTCGCGCCCAGGCCGGTGCTGGCCGGCAGCGATGGACGGGGCTGGGACAGTGTGGCCTTCGATGCGCCGGGTGGCGAAGCGTCGTTCTACGTGTTGTCGCCCCAGTGGCGGCGCGACGATCCGGCGCTGGCCCTCGATCCGGGGACCGAGGTGCTTGTCGCGGAGCGCCGCAGCGGCGAAGGGGAGCTCACCCGGCTCGAGCGGCACATGGCGGCGCGGGACGGCAGCGTCCGGCGGACCGTCGAGACCTACGTGTCGGTCGATGGCACGGTGAGCTGGTCGTTCCAGCTGATGAGTCGGGACGCGGCGGCGAGTCGCGCCTACCTTCCGGCCTTTCGGCGCTTCAAGGCATCACTGACACAATTCGCGGACTGACAGGAGACGACGATGGCCATCAGCAGCACGGTGATCCGCTTTATCCAGAACGAACTCAACGCGCGTGGCCACGCCGCGGGCGATGTTGATGGGCGGCTCGGTGCCGATTCCGAGGGGGCCCTGCGGCGGGCGCTGACGCCGCGGCGCTCCGAATTGCCGGAGGGCTGGGACGCGTGGCCGCGGACCAAGCTGCTGACCGGCTATGTCCAGCTGCGCTGTCGCGACGAGGGGGTGGACCCCGGCACGATCGACGGCCTGTGGGGCAGTCAGACCGACTATGCGGTCAACGTCATCCGCGAACGTCTGCAGAACAACCGCGTGGCGCCGAATTTCCGCGACAACGAGGAACTCGATCCGTCGCGTCCGCATCCCTGGCCGCATCAGCGCCAGAGCGAGGTCGAGGCCTTCTTCGGCGCGGTTGGCGAACACCAGACCCTGCTGGAACTTCCATACCGCCACCGCCTGGCCTGGGACAAGAACGTGGAGCTGACCCGCTACAGCTGCCACGAGAAGGTCCACGACAGCCTCTCGCGCATCCTGACGCGCGTGCTGGCGCACTACGGCCCGGAGCGCATCGTCGACCTGGGGCTGGACCTGTTCGGCGGTTGCCTGAACGTACGAAAGAAGAAGGGGGGCAGCACCTACTCGATGCATGCTTGGGGGGTCGCCGTGGATTACGATCCCGGCAACAACCGCTTCGAGTGGGACTGGCGTCAGGCCAGCTTCGCGCGCCCGGAATACGATGCCTGGTGGGCCGCCTGGGAAGACGAGGGCTGGACCAGCCTGGGCAGGGCGCGCAACTACGACTGGATGCACATTCAGGCGCCCCACCTCTAGCGTCTGCGGACATGTGCCTGGCGATCCGCCAGACACATGTCCACTGACCCTGGGCGTTGCCCTGCGGTCAGGCCTCTTTGGTGCGCGGGGCGTGCTTCTGGATGATCGGCAGGAGCTGGGCGAAGATCTTCGGCGTGCCGGCCACGACCTCGCCGGTCGCCAGGAAGCCCGATTCGCCGGTCAGGTCGCTGATCAGGCCGCCGGCCTCCTGGACGAGCAGCGAGCCGGCTGCGATGTCCCAGGGCTTGAGGCCCAGCTCCCAGAAGCCGTCGTAGCGGCCGGCCGCCAGATAGGCCAGGTCGAGGGCCGCCGCCCCCGGACGGCGGATGCCGGCGGTTTTCTGGGCGATCTCGCGGAACATCGCGAGGTAGGCGTCGATGTTGTCGAACTCGCGGAACGGAAAGCCCGTGCCGACCAGCGCCTCGGCCATTCGGGTTCGCTTCGAGACACGGATGCGGCGATCGTTGAGGAAGGCGCCGCCGCCCTTGGAGGCGGTGTAGAGATCATTGGCGACCGGGTCGAAGACGACCGCCTGCTCGACCACACCGTTGCGGGCCAGGGCGATGGAGACCGCGTACTGCTGGAATCCGTGGATGAAGTTGGTGGTACCGTCGAGCGGGTCGATGATCCACTGGTACTCGCCCTCCGGGCCGGAGGTGCCGGTCTCTTCTGCTAGAATCCCGTGCCCTGGATAGGCGTCCTGCAGGACCTCGATGATGGCGGCTTCGGCTGCGCGATCCACCTCCGTCACGAAGTCGTTGGCGCTCTTCGCATGCACCTTGAGATGAGCCAGGTCGGTCGAAGCGCGGTTGATGATGTTGCCGGCGCGGCGCGCGGCCTTGACGGCGATGTTCAGGGTGGGGTGCATGTCTCGGGATCTCGTCGCGGGGCAGGCTTGCCCCGGCTCAGCGGAAAACCCGGGATTTTAATATGAACAGCGGACCAACGCTCGACCACGTCCGGATCGTCCTCTCGCGGACCAGCCATCCGGGCAATATCGGTGCGGCAGCCCGGGCCATGAAAACCATGGGCCTGAGCCGCCTGTACCTGGTACGCCCCGAAGCCTTCCCCGACCCCATTGCCGAGGCGCGCGCCTCCGGCGCATCCGACGTGCTCGACCGGGCGCGTGTCGTGGATTCCCTCGAGGAAGCCCTCGCGGGCACGGTCCTCGCCGCGGCGATGACGGCGCGCCGTCGCGAGCTGGCAACGCCAGCGAAATGGGCGCGGGAGGCTGCGGGCGAGGTCGTCGCGCTGGCGCGCGATGCCGAAGTCGCGCTGGTCTTCGGCAACGAGACGAGCGGCCTCTCGAACGATGAACTCGGCCTGTGCCACCTCCCCGTGATGGTGCCGGCCAACCCGGCGTATTCGTCGCTGAACCTGGGCGCTGCGGTGCAGCTGATGTGTTACGAGCTCAGGGTGGCGGCCCTCGATCCGGGCGCTGCGCCCTTTCTCGCCGGGCAGCCGGCGAGCTTCGAGGAGGTGGAGGGCTTCTACGGCCATCTCGAGCGCCTGATGGTCGAACGCGAGTTCCTCGACCCGGACAACCCGCGCAAGCTGATGGCGCGTATCCGCCGGCTGTTCGGACGCGTCCGGCTGGAACGGGAGGAGGTCGGCATCCTGCGCGGCCTGCTCAGTGCGCTCGAGAAGAAAACCTGATAAAAACGGTCGGAATTGATCCGGCGCTGAGGTCGCGAGGAAACCCCATGTTCGAAAGATTGCGTGAAGACATCGCCAGCGTGCGCGAGCGGGATCCCGCTGCGCGATCGAGCTGGGAGATCCTCACCTGCTACCCGGGCGTGCACGCCCTGATCTTTCATCGCCTGGCGCACCGCGCCTGGCTGGCCGAGTTCTTCTGGCTGGGCCGCTTCCTGAGCCACATCGGCCGGCTGCTGACGGGCATCGAGATCCACCCCGGCGTGAAGATCGGCCGGCGTGTGTTCATCGACCATGGCATGGGCGTGGTGATCGGAGAGACGGCCGAGATCGGCGACGACTGCACGATCTACCAGGGCGTGACCCTGGGCGGTACCTCGCTCTACCGGGGTACCAAGCGGCACCCGACCCTGGGCAAGGGGGTCGTGATCGGCGCCGGCGCCAAGGTGCTCGGCGGCTTCGAGGTGGGCGACGGCGCCAAGGTCGGCTCGAACGCGGTGGTGGTCAAGCCAGTGCCGCCGGGGGCCACCGCGGTGGGCAACCCGGCCCGCATCATCGAGAACGGCCGCAAGGAGCGCGATGCCCGCGAGGAGAAGGCCAAGGAGATGGGCTTCTCCGCCTATGGCGTCACGCGCGACACGGACGACCCGCTCGCCAAGGCCTTGCACAGCATCCTGGATCACGCCGTCGAGAACGACAGGCGGATGAATTGCCTGCTTGAACGCCTCGCGGCGGCAGGGATCAAGATCGACGAGGTGCCCGAATGCAGCGACGGCTTCGATCCGGACAAGCTGTCGAAAATGGTCGATTGACCCGGGGTGTGTGCCCATCCGGTGCGGGGCGCGCGAAATACTTGAGGCTTTTTGTCGGGAACTGTATAGTTGAGCGAAACACTAAGGTATTGCTCACCGACAGAGGGCCGCAATGAGACTGACGACCAAGGGACGTTTTGCAGTAACGGCGATGATCGACCTCGCGCTTCGCGAGGGCGACGGTCCCGTGACCCTGGCGGGGATCGCCGACCGGCAGAAGATCTCCCTGTCCTATCTCGAGCAGCTGTTCGGCAAGCTGCGCCGGCACAAGCTGGTGACGAGCGTGCGGGGGCCGGGCGGAGGCTACTGCCTGGCCCGCGTCGATGACGAGATCACCGTCGCGGACATCATCCGCGCCGTGGATGAGCCGCTCGATGCGACCCAGTGTGGCGGCAAGCAGAATTGCCACGACGAGCACCGCTGCATGACCCACGACCTGTGGACCAATCTGAACAAGCGCATGTACGAATACCTGCACTCCGTTCGCCTGGGCGACCTGGTGCGCCAGCAGCGCGAAAAGGCTGGCGAGAAGGTCATGCAGGACCGGCGTGGCGAGCGCGACGGCGCCCGCCCGGTGGCCGCTTCGGCCTGACGTCAACGCCATGTTCGCTCCCGTCTACCTCGACCACAACGCGACGACGCCCCTGGACCCCCGGGTCCGCGACGCGATGCTCCCGTTCCTGGACGCGCGGTTCGGCAACCCTTCCAGCCGGCACGAATATGGCCGGCAGGCGCGGGCAGCCGTCGAGGACGCGCGGGCCCGGGTCGCGGCGGCCGTCGGTGCGCATGCGACCGAAGTGGTCTTCACCAGCGGTGGTTCGGAAGCCAACAACCTCGCGATCAAGGGTGTGGCTGCGAGGCTCCGCCCGGGTATCGTCGCGACCAGCGCGATCGAGCATCCGTGCGTGCGTGAGCCGGCCCGCCAGCTGGCCCGTCACGGCTGGCAGCACGCCGAGATCGCGGTAGATGCTGACGGCCAGATCGATCGCGCCCACTGGCGGCAGGTGTTGCAGGAGCGGCCGGCGATCGTGTCGGTGATGCTCGCCAACAACGAGTGCGGCGTGGTGCAGGACATCGCGTCACTGGCGGCCGACGCGAAGCGCATCGGCGCGGTTTTCCATACCGATGCCGTGCAGGCGGTCGGCAAGCTGCCCGTCGATTTCCGGGCCCTCGGGGTCAACGCGATGACCCTGTCCGCCCACAAGCTGCATGGCCCGATCGGTATCGGCGCACTGGTGATCGACAAGCGGGTCGACATCGAACCGCTGGTGGCCGGTGGTGGTCAGGAACGCAACTTGCGTTCCGGAACGGAGAACGTGGCCGGTATCGTCGGCCTTGCGGTGGCCTGCGAGCTGGCGGTGTCTCGCCGGGCGGACGAGGCCGCGCGCCTGGGGTTGCTCAGGGAGCGCCTCGAGCGCGACCTCGCGGCGCTCGGCGCGCGTATCTTCTCGGCGGGCGCAGCGAGGCTGCCGGGGACCAGCTT
The DNA here is from genome assembly GCA_050303815.1 of Rhodocyclaceae bacterium. Classification (GTDB taxonomy): domain Bacteria; phylum Pseudomonadota; class Gammaproteobacteria; order Burkholderiales; family Rhodocyclaceae; genus Cognatazoarcus. The sequence continues at coordinate 4,600 of JBNLCM010000138.1, read as the reverse complement.
CTTCGCCTTCGACGCCATCGATGGCGAGACCCTGGTGGGCAAGCTCGATCGGGTGGGCTTCGCCGTGGCCAGCGGATCGGCCTGCTCCAGTGTCAACCCGGAGCCCTCGCGTGCGCTGCTGGCGATGGGCGTCGCACCGGACCTCGCCCGTGGCGCGGTGCGGGTCAGCCTGGGGCATGGCAGCACGGCAGAACAGCTTGACGATTTCGTCGCGGCGCTTGGCGCGACACTTGCGGACTTGAAGAAACTCGTGGCCGTATCGGCCTGAACCGACAAAGACTTTCGACGGAGAAGCCAACATGCTGAAGTTCCCCATCTATCTCGACTACTCGGCCACGACCCCGGTCGATCCCCGGGTCGCAGAGAAGATGATCCCCTACATTGTCGAGCACTTCGGCAACCCCGCCTCGCGCAGCCACGCTTATGGCTGGACGGCGGAGAAGGCCGTCGAGGAGGCGAGGGCGCATGTGGCGGCACTGGTGAACGCGGATCCCAAGGAGATCATCTGGACCTCCGGCGCGACCGAGTCGGACAACCTCGCGATCAAGGGCGCGGCGCACTTTTACCAGGGCAAGGGCAAGCACGTGATCACCGTGAAGACCGAGCACAAGGCCGTGCTCGACCCGTGCCGCGAACTGGAGCGCCAGGGCTTCGAGGTGACCTACCTGGACGTCCAGGAGAATGGCCTGGTCGACATGGATGTCCTGAAGGCGGCGATCCGTCCCGATACGATCCTGGTGTCGATCATGTTCGTGAACAACGAGGTCGGCGTCATCCAGCCCATTGAGGCGATAGGCGAGCTGTGCCGCGAGAAAGGCATCGTGTTCCACGTCGATGCCGCCCAGGCGACCGGCAAGGTGGCGATCGACCTGCAGACGTTGAAGGTCGACCTGATGTCGTTTTCGGCTCACAAGAGCTACGGCCCGAAGGGCATCGGCGCCCTGTACGTCCGGCGCAAGCCGCGGGTGCGCCTCGAGGCGCAGATGCACGGCGGTGGCCATGAGCGCGGCCTGCGCTCGGGGACGCTCGCCACGCACCAGATCGTCGGCATGGGCGAGGCCTTCCGCATCGCGCGCGAGGAAATGGAAGTGGAGAACGAGCGTATCCGCATGCTGCGCGACAAGCTGCTCAAGGGCCTGTCCGAGATCGAGGCAACCTACGTCAATGGCGACATGGAGGCGCGCGTCCCCCATAACCTGAACATCTCGTTCGCCTACGTGGAAGGGGAATCTCTGATCATGGCGATCAAGGACGTGGCGGTGTCCTCGGGGTCGGCCTGTACCTCGGCCTCGCTCGAGCCTTCCTACGTGCTGCGCGCCCTGGGCCGCGACGATGAGCTGGCCCACAGTTCGATCCGTTTCACCATCGGCCGGTTTACGACCGAAGAGGAAATCGACTATACGGTGGATTTGCTGCACCGCAAGATCGGCAAGCTCCGTGAGCTATCGCCGCTCTGGGAGATGGTGCAGGAAGGCATCGACCTCAATACCGTCCAGTGGGCTGCCCACTGAACCTGCAGGAGAGACGACATGGCATATAGCGACAAGGTACTGGATCACTACGAGAATCCCCGCAACGTGGGGTCCTTTGGGAAGGACGAAGCGGGCGTCGGAACCGGCATGGTCGGCGCGCCGGCCTGCGGCGACGTGATGAAGCTGCAGATCAAGGTCGGTACCGACGGCGTCATTGAAGACGCCAAGTTCAAGACCTACGGCTGCGGCTCGGCGATTGCATCGAGTTCGCTCGTCACCGAGTGGGTCAAGGGCAAGACGGTCGATCAGGCGCTGGAGATCAAGAACACCCAGATCGCCGAGGAACTGGCGCTTCCGCCGGTCAAGATCCACTGCTCGATCCTGGCCGAGGACGCCATCAAGGCGGCCGTGGCCGACTACAAGAAGAAGTCTGGCGGGGAGTAAAGGCAGCATGGCCGTCACGATGAGCGAGCGTGCCGCCAAGCACGTCACCAACTTCATTGCCAAGCGCGGCAAGGGCATTGGCGTCCGCCTCGGGGTCAGGACCTCGGGCTGTTCGGGCATGGCGTACAAGCTCGAATTCGCCGATGATCGCGAGGAGGAGGATCTCACCTTCGAGAGCCACGGCGTCACGATCCTCGTCGATCCGAAGAGTCTGCCGTATCTGGACGGGACCGAACTCGACTATGTGCGCGAGGGCCTGAACGAGGGATTCAAGTTCAACAACCCCAACGTCAAGGACGCCTGCGGCTGCGGCGAAAGCTTCAACGTCTGACCGTGCCAGGCGCTGCCCGGCACCGGAGAACGCATGTCGATCGACCTGCAGAAGGATTACTTTGCCCTGTTCGGCCTGCCCAAGGCGTTTCGCATCGACAGGGCGGCACTCGAGCGCAGCTACCTCGGCCTGCAGCAACAGGTTCATCCCGACCGTCATGCCCACCTGCCAGACGCGGACAAGCGCCGTGCGCTGCAGTGGGCGACGCGGGTCAACGAAGCCTTTCAGGCACTGCGTCGGCCGCTGACCCGGGCGCGCTACCTGCTTGAACTCGCGCAGGTGGACGCGGGCCTCGAGACCAATACCGCCATGTCGCCCGAGTTCCTGATGGAGCAGATGGAATGGCGCGAGGCGGTCGGCGACGCCTCTGACGCCGGGGACATCGACGCGCTCGAGGTCCTGCATCGGCGCCTCGGCGATGAAGCCGCCCGCATTGAGCAGTCGCTTGCCGTCCAACTCGATGATGCGCACGATCATGAGGCGGCCGCCGAGACGGTGCGCCGGCTGATGTTCCTCGACAAGCTCGACCAAGAAATAGAAGACGCCCTTGCGGCGCTGGAGTCCTGATGGCCCTGCTGCAATTATCCGAACCCGGGCAGTCCGAAGCCCCGCACCAGCATCGGCTGGCCGTGGGGATCGACCTCGGTACCACCAATTCGCTCGTCGCCACCGTCCGCAACGGCATCGCGGTCTGCCTCAACGACCACGACGGCCAGGCCATGCTCCCGTCGGTGGTGCGCTACCAGGCGGATGGCTCGGTCGTGGTCGGTCGCGAGGCTGCCCTGGCGCAGACGCGCGATCCGCGCAACACGATCGCCTCGGTGAAGCGCTTCATGGGGCGCGGCCTGAAGGACGTGGCCCACATCGAATCGACCCCGTACGATTTCGTCGATGCGCCGGGCATGGTCAAGCTGCGCACGGTCGTCGGCCCGAAGAGCCCGGTGGAAGTGTCCGCGGAGATCCTCAAGGTCCTCAAGGCGCGCGGCGAGGCGAGCCTCGGCGGCGAGCTGACCGGGGCGGTGATTACCGTGCCTGCCTACTTCGACGACGCCCAGCGGCAGGCGACCAAGGACGCGGCGAGCCTCGCAGGGCTGAACGTGCTGCGACTCCTGAACGAGCCGACCGCCGCGGCGATCGCCTATGGCCTCGACAACGCGGCCGAGGGTGTTTACGCCGTTTACGACCTGGGTGGCGGCACTTTCGACATCTCGATCCTGCGGCTGACCAAGGGCGTCTTCGAGGTGCTGGCCACCAATGGGGATGCGGCGCTGGGTGGTGATGACTTCGACCACCGCCTGTTCTGCTGGTGCCTCGACCGTGCGCAGATAGAGCCGCCGAGCGCATCCGACGTCCGTCGCCTGCTGGGCAAGGCGCGCGAAGCCAAGGAACTGCTGTCCCACACCGAGGAGGCGTCGCTGCGCTGCGAGCTCGACAGCGGCGAGGCCGTCAGCCTGATGGTGAGTCGCCAGGTGTTTTCGGACATCACCGCCAACCTGGTCCGCAAGACGCTCGCTCCGATGCGCAAGGCGCTGCGCGACGCCGGCCTCAAGCCCGACGACGTGAAAGGCGTGGTCATGGTCGGCGGTGCCACGCGCATGCCCCATGTGCAGCGTGCAGTGGGTGAGTTCTTCGGCCAGGAGCCCCTGACCAACCTCGACCCCGACAAGGTCGTCGCGCTGGGGGCGGCCAAGCAGGCCAACGCCCTCGCCGGCAATAGGTCGGCCGACGAGGACTGGCTGCTGCTGGACGTGATACCGCTCTCGCTCGGCCTGGAGACCATGGGCGGCCTGGCCGAGAAGGTGATTCCCCGCAACGCGACCATCCCGGTGGCCCGCGCCCAGGAATTCACGACCTACAAGGATGGCCAGACGGCCATGGCATTCCATGTCGTGCAGGGCGAGCGCGAGCTGGTGAGCGACTGCCGCTCGCTGGCGCGCTTCGAGCTGCGGGGCATCCCGCCCATGGTGGCAGGGGCGGCGCGCATCCGGGTGACCTTCCAGGTGGACGCGGACGGCCTGCTCTCGGTCTCGGCGCGGGAGATGTCCTCAGGGGTCGAGGCCAGCGTGACGGTGAAGCCCTCCTACGGGCTTACCGACGAGGAGATCGCCACAATGCTGCGTTCGGGGATCGACCATGCGGGAGACGACATGTCAGCCCGTTCGCTGCGCGAACAGCAGGTCGAGGCCAGCCGACTGGTCGAGGCGACCCGGCAGGCCCTTGCGGATGATGCCGAACTGCTGGCCCCCGACGAGCAGCGGGCCGTGGAGTCGCTGGTGGCCGCGCTCGAAGCGCTCGCCTCCGGCGATGACCTCGCCGCTATCAAGCGGGGCGTCGCTGCACTCAACAAGGGCAC
>JBNLCM010000137.1:0-20811 GCA_050303815.1 Rhodocyclaceae bacterium | reverse complement strand
AGCTCCGCCGAAGATGGCGGAAAGATCGATGGTAAAGGTCGGCGCGGCGACAGCCGGGACCGCAACGCCGATTGCGGCAGCTCCAGCCACCGCCATAGCAATTTTGCGCATTGTGAGGGTCTTCATCTCTTGCCTCCTGGTTTCGGGGAAACACCCACTTCGCCACGGTTTCGGTCAGCGGGCGGCTCGACAACGTAGAAGCACGATGCATACCAGTTTGTTTTTATCTTATTTTTCAATGCACTAAGAAGCACAACAAAGCAAGGATGCGCAGCCGTGTAAATTATTCCGACATCCACCGCGTGCGCCATCGGCGAACCTGTCGTAGAGTTGATCCGCACCCAGGGAGCCAGTGGGGCCGTGAGTCTCCCCGATGGCGAAGACGAATATTGTTCATCGAGTCCACCCTATGACGGCATCCCATCCCGCATTGCTGGCCGCCTCACGATCGCCATCTGCTGACAATTTCCAGCCATGGCGCCTCGCGATCAGCGATGGATCGCTGCTGGTCCACTACTGCCGCCGCAACGCCAATGACCCGTTCGGTCCGGACGGGCACGCCACGTTGCTGAGCCTGGGTGCCATGGCACAAGGCGTGTTGATGGCTGACGGCCACCCAGAAGAGTCGGTCGAACTGACTCCTCCAGGGGCGCCGAAGGGCGCACCCGTTCTCTCGGTGTCGCTGCGACGCTTGGCGACCGATCCGCTGCCGGACATCCATCCCGTACTCGAGCGCCACACCAATCGCCACCCCTTTCGCACCGATCCGGTGCCCGACGATCTGTTGCAGAGGCTAGCCGGCTTGTCGCGGCCAGGGGCAAGGATCGAAGTGCTGACACGAGGCGATCGCAACAGTGATCTGTGCGAACTCACCCGGATCTGCTGCAAGGCGCGCTTCTGCTCGCGCGAACTCCATGAGTGGCTCATGGGCAGTCTGCGATTCACTCCCGCCGAGGTGTCAAGAGGCGACGGGCTCGACATTGGCACGCTGCACCTGCCACTCGGCGGCCGTGTGTTCATGCAGTACATCCGGCCATGGAATCGCATGGCCTTTCTCAATTGGTTCGGCGCATTCAGAGCGATGGCCGCCACCGAAGTTGCGATGCTCAAGGCTGCGCCTGCAATCGCATGCATCTCAGGTGAGAATACGCGGGCGGGCGTATTCGAAGCGGGCCGTCTCATGGAAGACGTGTGGGTCAAACTGAATGCCAGCGGCTGGGCAGTGCATCCCTACTACGTCGTCGCCGACCAGCAGTCGCGCTTGCTTAGCGGGCGTGTGGAGCCCGCCTGGAAATCAAGCGTGCGAGACGCCATCAAATCGATGAGCAGGCTGCTGCAACACGACGACGGCGAACGACTGCACATCATGCTTCGGATCGGCCGCCCAACAGTGAATCCGCGACGCTCGCTGCGGCTTCCACTGGACGAATTGTGCCTCGCGGCGCCATGAGGCACGTCACGACAAGCCCAGTTGCCGTTTCGCCAGCCATAAGGTCAATCGCTGAAGCGGATTCCTGTTCCCTCCTGGCCGCCATGTCGTCGCCAATCGATTGCGATACGCATCAAACTGATAGCCGTGAGGTGCAGGCATGACGCCTCCCCGCCCCAATAGCAGCTTCAGCGAGGCAGTAGTTATGACCCCAGCACAGAGTTCGCACGCGGCCACGGTGGAGGGGCCGCGCCGCTGCCTCAGGTCAACCCGGCTCACATCGGCCACATAGGTCCGCTGCAACATGGCCGGAGAGAGCCCGATCAGGAACTTCAGCGCCATTTCAAGGTCGTCGCACCCGTCCAGACAGAAATACTCTTCAAAGGACATTGCGCCGGGCATGAAGCAAAGAAAAGCAACTCCCATGCCAAGTGGAGCGGCGGTCAGGGCAGGGATACCCTTCTCGCGACACGCGGAAAAAGTCACGCGGCGAGCTTCGAAGGCAAAGTAGTCCAGGCCATCGACGTAGAGGTCGACACCGTCCAGAAAGGTGTCGATATTCATTCGATCCACCGCGCCGTCCAGGGCTCTCAGATCAAGTTCGGGATTGATCTGCAAAGCCATCTCGCCGAGCACATCGACTTTCGCACGATCTATGCTCGCCATCGTAGCGCCCGCCTGACGGTTGAAATTCTCGAGCGAAAAGCGGTCGAAATCAGCGATGCTGAATGCGCCAATGCCGAGTCGGCTCAACGCGAGTAGATGCGCCCCTCCAACCCCACCGAGCCCGGCAATGGCGACACGGCTGCCTCTGAGCCTCTGCTGCTCCTCCCCGGTTACCCAGCCGATGTTCCTGGAAAACGCCCGATCGTATTCGAAGGCTCCACTCATCACTGAATCTCCCGAACTTTGGCGCTTGCAAAGGCTATCATAGGGGCGCTCCGGGCCGACTCTCGCATCCAACGAAGATCGTGCAAGTAATCAAGCAGGTTGCACTGGCACTCAGAAACCTCCTTCGGCAGCGAAGGCGAACCACGCTCGGGCTTGCCATCGTCACCGGCGGCGTGGTCGCCCTGTTGCTTGCGGGCGGTTTCATCAATTGGATCTTCCAGGATCTGCGCGAGTCGACCATCCACTCGCAGTTGGGGCATATCCAGATCACCCGCCCAGGCTACTTGAGCGTGGGTCTCGGTGACCCCTACCAGTACCTATTGCCGAAACTGGAAATCGGTCAAGCTGGCCAGGTCGTCGGGCTGCAGGCATTGACGGAACGACTCGCCTTTAGCGGCTTGGTCAGCCATGGGGACGAAACGGTCTCTTTTCTGGGTGAAGGCATCGACCCAATACTGGAGAAGCCCATCAGCCGTGCCATCACGATCGTTACCGGCCACGACTTGAGCGGGCCCACGGCGGAGGAAGTCCTTCTCGGCGAGGGACTGGCAGCGAGTCTTGGTGCCCATGCCGGCGATCTGGTCGTGCTGCTCGTCACTACTGCGGAAGGCACCATCAATGCGGTCGAGGTCACAGTAGCCGGCACCTTCGCCACGATAACAAAGGCCTATGATGATTCGGTCTTGCGTGCGCCAATTGAGCTTTCGAGAGCCTTGATGAAGGTGCCCGGCGCTACGTCTTGGGTCGCGCTGCTGGATGATACCGCTGCCACCGACGCCGCTGTGTCGAGCCTGAGGGCACAACTCGGAACAGATGAGTATGAGGTCGTCCCTTGGTACAAACTTGCTGATTTCTACAACAAGACCGTCGATCTCTTCTCTCGCCAGATTGGAGTGGTGCGACTGCTGATCGCGCTGATCGTGGTACTGAGCATTTCCAACACGCTTTCCATGTCGGTAGTTGAGCGGACCAGCGAGATCGGGACGATGATGGCGCTGGGCAACCGCAGGCACTCCATCATGCAGTTGTTTCTGCTCGAAGGCGCGATCCTGGGCATCATCGGCGGTGTTCTCGGGGTCGCGATGGGTAGCGTGCTAGCGGCCGTCATTTCCGCCATCGGCATCCCGATGCCGCCTCCGCCAGGCATGGCCCGCGGCTATGTCGGGCAGATTGCAGTGACGCCGGGCCTGATGGCGGACGGACTGCTGCTGGCATTCGTCACGACGGTGCTGGCGAGCATCGCCCCGGCCTGGAAGGCGTCCCGCATGACCATTGTCGACGCCTTGAGGCAAGCCCGGTGAATTCGGTCGTCATTCGGCTCGCGCTGCGCAACGTCTTCCGGCAGGGGGTGCGGACCGCGGTGACGCTGTCGGCGATCGTATTCGGCGTCGTCGGCCTGATCCTGTCCAGCGGCTTCATCAACGACATCTTCCTTCAGCTCGGCGAGGCAATCATCCACTCGCAGACCGGACACATTCAGGTCTTTCGCAAGGACTTCCTCGAAAAGGGAAGCCGCAAGCCCGAACAATACCTGATCGATGAAGCCGCGCAGCGCAGCCGCGGCCTGACAGAGCTCAGCGAGGTCGAGGACGTGGCCGCCCGACTCGATTTCGCCGGCTTGGTCAACAACGGCAAACGTGATCTGGCCATCATCGGCGAAGGCATCGAGCCCGACAAGGAGGCCAGAATCGGCAGCTACATGACGATCGTCGAAGGACGCCAGCTTCGCGACAGCGACGCGTTCGGCATCCTGCTCGGCCAAGGCGTTGCCGCAGGGCTCGGTCTCACGCCCGGCGACTGGGTGACGGTACTGGCCAATACCGCCGACGGATCGTTGAATTCGCTCGAGTTCAAGGTGATCGGCGTCTTCCAGAGCTTCTCGAAGGACTACGATGCGCGCGCGGTCCGCATCCCGCTCGCCGCAGCCCAGGAGCTGCTCGCCACGCCGGGCGCCAACCTGCTGGTACTGACCCTGCACGAGACGGCCCTGACCGCCCAGGCCTACCGGCACGTCATGCAAAGCATCGAAGGCAGCGGCCTGGACGCGAGGAACTGGCGCCAATTGTCGGATTTCTACGACAAGACCGTGCAACTCTACGACCGCCAGTTCGGCATCCTGCAAGCGATCATTCTGGTCATGGTGCTGCTGTCGGTGGTGAACAGCGTCAACATGAGCGCCTTCGAGCGGCAGAGCGAGTTCGGCACCTTGCTTGCGCTCGGCAACCGCCCACGCGACGTGTTTAGGATTCTCCTCAGCGAGAATCTGATCCTCGGCCTGATTGGCGCATCTCTTGGCGTCGCCCTCGGCGTCGTCCTGGCAATTGTCATATCTCGAATCGGCATTCCAATGCCCCCGCCACCCAACGCCAACGTCGGTTACACTGCACTCATACGCATCGTGCCGTCATCTTTGGGCGCCGCGTGGCTGGTCGGGTTCGTCGCGACGGTGTGCGCGGTCGTGTTCCCGGCGCGGCGCATTGCGCGGATGCCCATCGTGGACGCTTTGCGGCAAGCCACCTGATGCCAGAAGAAGGACGGCCTAGTTGATGATGGCATTGCTCGACCAGTTCAATCTCGGTGCCGGATTCAGAAGGTATTTCTCCATCGATCCGGCGCTCGATCCCGCATTGCGCGACCAAGTCTTCCGGATCCGCCACGAGGTCTACTGCGAGGAACTCGGCTTCGAGCCGGTGCGGCAAGACCGCATGGAAAAGGACGAGTACGATGCCCACAGCCAGCATTGCCTGATGCGCACGTCCGGCCAGGAACCCGCCCTCGTCGGCTGCAATCGCATCGTGCTCGCGCGCCCGTCGGATCCGGACTACCCGCTGCCTTTCGAACGGACCTGCGAAGCGACGCTGGATCGGAGTATCGTCGACCCGGCCAAGCTGCCGCGGGAAGGCATTGCCGAGGTCTCCAGGTTGGCCGTCAGAGCGCAATTCCGTCGTCGACGTGGCGATCAGAGGACCGACATTGCGATCAGCAAGGAGGACTTCGGCACCAAGGAACAGCCGCGCTTCCCGTACATCCCGGTCGGGCTCTACCTGGGCGCCGTGTTCATGGCGGATCGCCAGGGCGTCGAGACCTTGTTCGTGCTGACCGAGCCGCGCCTGGCGGCCCACTTCGGTAAACTGGGCGTCAAGATCCGCCAGATTGGTGGCCCCGTCGAGCATCGCGGCATTCGCGTCCCGTCGATGATGGACGTGCAGTCGATCATCAAGGGCCTGCGCTGGCTGGTGCGGCCGATCTGGAAAACCATCGTCGACGAGATGGAAACCGGCTACCGCGTTCAGCAGTTGCCACGTCCCTGAGCGGGGCAGCCGGCACTACGAAAACGGCCCGCACGAAGCGGGCCGGTTCGTAGCAGGTTTCAGTCCGCAATCACGACTTCAGCGCCTCGCGGATCTGCTCCAGCGTACTCGGGTCGTCGATGGTCGTCAGGTCGCCCGGATCGCGGCCCTCGGCGAGCGCCTGGATCGAGCGGCGCAGCATCTTGCCGGAACGGGTCTTGGGCAGGCCGGAGATGAAATGCACCCGGCCCGGGCGCGCGATCGCGCCGAGAATGCCGTCGACCTTCTTCATGACTTCCTTCTCGAGCGCGGCGACCTTTTCCGGCGTGCTGACCGAATCGGCGCTCTTCACGACGGCGAAGGCCATCGGCATCTGCCCCTTCAACTGATCGGCGACACCGACCACCGCGACTTCCGCGATGGCCGGGTGAGCCTGCACCGCTTCCTCGATCTCCCGCGTGCCGAGGCGGTGGCCGGCGACGTTGATGACGTCGTCCATGCGGCCGAGGATGGTGTAGTAGCCCTTGTCGTCCCGGATGCCCCAGTCCGAAGAGGAATAGATCACCGGCTCTTCGAAAGTGCTGAAATAGGTGGACACGAAGCGCTCGTCCTGCCCCCAGACCGTGGACAGGCAGCCCGGCGGCAGCGGCGGCACGATGCCGACGATCGCCTTCTCGTTCGCGCCGGCCTCCGAGCCGTCCTCGCGGAACAGGCGCAGATCGTAGCCATAGACCGGGAAGGCCGGCGAGCCGAGCTTGATCTCGCTCTGCTCGACGCCACGGCAGATCGCCAGGATCGGCCAGCCGGTCTCGGTCTGCCAGTAGTTGTCGATGACCGGGATGCCGAGCTCGCTCATGATCCACTCGTGCGAGGTTTCGTCGAGCGGCTCGCCGGCCAGGAACAGGTGCTTCAGCGTGGACAGGTCGTGCTTCTTCAGGAAGGCCGGATCCTGCTTCTTCAGCACGCGCACCGCGGTCGGCGCGGAGAACATCACGCTGACCTTGTACTTCTCGACGATCGACCACCAGATGCCGGCATCCGGGCGCAGCGGCGTGCCCTCGTACATCACCGTCGCCATGCCGGCCAACAGCGGGCCGTAGATGATGTAGGAATGGCCGACCACCCAGCCGATGTCGGAGGTGGCGAACATCGTTTCGCCCGCCTCGCCGGTGAAGATGTGCTTCATCGACGAAGCCAGTGCCACCGCGTAGCCGCCGGTGTCGCGCTGCACGCCCTTCGGCTTGCCGGTGGTGCCGGAGGTATACAGGATATAGCTCGGGTCGGAGGACTCAACCCAGGTGACCGGCACCTGCGCGTCCATGTGCTTGGCACGCAGCGTGGCGTAGTCCAGATCCCGCCCCTCGACCTTCGGGAATCCCTTGTCCAGGCCACGATCCACGATCAGCACCTTGGCCGGCGGGAATTCGGCCAGCGAGCACGCTTCGTCCACCAGGTGCTTGTAGGGCACCGGCTTGCCGTTGCGCATGCCGGCGTCCGAGCTCACCATCAGCACCGGCTTCGCGTCGTCGATCCGCGTCGCCAGCGAGCCGGCGGCGAAGCCGCCGAACACTACCGAGTGGATCGCGCCGATGCGCGCGCAGGCCAGCATCGCGAACGCGGCCTCGGCGATCATCGGCATGTAGATCAGCACCCGGTCGCCGCGCTTGACGCCCAGGTCCTGGTAGATCGCCGCCATGCGCTCCACTTCCCGCTGCAGCTCGGCGAACGTGTAGACCACTTCCTCGTCGGTCTCGGTCGAGATGTAGATCAGCGCCTTGTCGTTCGGCCGCGCGGCGGCATGGCGATCGACGGCGTTGTAGCAAAGATTGGTCTCGCCGCCCTTGAACCACTTGACGAACGGCGGGTTGGAAAAGTCGCAGATCTGCTGCGGCGGCTTGTTCCAGTGGATGAGCTGCGCCTGCTCGCCCCAGAACTCGTCACGGTTCTCTATGGAGCGACGGTGAAATTCCTTGTAGTTACCCATTGACTACCTCTCCCAGATTATTCCCAGCGAATTGGGACCTTCAGTGGTCCCGGTCTGTTGCGTCCGGTCTTTACGCCGGATCGTGGTCTGGATGCGCTTCTGCTTGCCGCCGCAGGGCTTCGAGCGGCATGCCGCAACCAAGACGTGATTCTAACAATTCGAACAAGGGCATCAGCGTTGCGACGATGTCGCCGCTACGCGCCAGCGTGTCGGCCGGCGCCCCGGCCCGCATCTGCATCAGCAGGTGATCGATGCTGACCGGCAGCCGGGCGTAGCGGCCGAGCGACTCGACGCTGACCTGCCCGGCCCGGGTCATGACCTTGGCGCCGCCCTGGCTCTTGCCCAGCTCGACGCGCTGCACCGCGAGTCCGATCAGCTGGCTGAGCGTCTCGATCTCGTCCTGGTGCGAGCCGGCCACGCCGACCGTGATGGTCATCTGGATGCGGTCTTCGCGGTAGGTCATCACCATCTTCTCGATGGTGCGCTGCAGCCGCAGCGCGAACGCGTAGCAGCCTTCCAGATCGGTGCTCGGCGACAGCACCGCGAACTGGGCATCGGCCAGTTGGGCGACAGTGTCCTCGCGCCGCACCTTGGTGCTGAGGATCTTCGACAGCTTGCGTGACACCAGTTGCGCCACATGCCGGCCGTGGCTCGAGACCAGTTCGTCGAAGCGGTCGATCTCGATCGCCATCACGGCCATCTCGCCGCGCTGGCGCTTGGCCAGCGACAGCTCCTGCGCGCCGTGCCACTCCAGATAGGCCTTGGTCGCCAGCCCGGTGCTCGGATCGACGGGGCTCTGGCTGGCCAGCGCCTCCCGGCTCTGCTCCAGCTCGCGCCGCGCCTGGGTCAGCGTCGTGAGCGACTCCAGTCGCGCCAGCAATTCCGCCGAACCGATGCCCTTGGTGATGAAGTCGTTGGCGCCCAGCTTGCGCGCCTTCTCGCGCGACTCGTCGTCTTCCTCGCCGGAAATGATGATCACCGGCAGGTGGTGGATGCGGGACACCTTCGACTCGCGGATGCGCTGCAACAAGCCGTAGCCGTCCAGCACCGGCATGCCGATGTCGCTGACCACCACGCTGATCGTCGGGTCGACCAGCAGCGCCTGCCAGCCCGCCTCGCCGTTCGCCTCCTCGCGCACCTCGAAGCTGCCGCGCACCTGCTTCGCGATGGTGGCACGCACCATGCGCGAATCGTCCACGATCAGCACGCGTGGTATCTGCTGGTCTGCATCCTCGCTCATTTCACTCAGGCCTTGATCTTGACGACGGTGCGGCCGCGCGCTTCGCCATTGATGAATGCGTTAAAGGACGACGGCAAGTCGCCGAATTCGATCACGCGGGCCATCGAATGCAGGTGGCGGGGGCGCAGGTCGCCGGCCAGCCGCGCCCACACCTGCTGCCGCAGCGGGAAGCCCATGTAGCCCGAATCCACGCCGAGCAGGCTGACGCCGCGCAGGATGAACGGGAAGACCGTGGTCGACAGTTCGATACTGGCGGCGTTGCCGATGCTCGCCACCGTGCCGGCCTGCATCATCGTCGCCAGCATCCAGTGCAGCACCGCTCCGCCCACGTTGTCCACGCCGCCGGCCCAGCGGCCGGCCTCGAGCGGCCGCGTCGCACTGAAATCGATGTCGCCGCGCAGCAGCACCTCGCTGGCGCCGAGTTCCTCCAGGCGTCCCCGTTCCGAGTCCTTGCCCGTCAGTGCCGCGACCCGATAGCCGCGCCCGGCCAGCATGTCCACCGCCAGCGCGCCGACCCCGCCGGTCGCCCCGGACACCACCACCGGACCGTTCTCCGGCGCCAGCCCGTTGGCCTCCATGCGCACGATGCCGAGGGCCGCCGTGAAGCCGGCGGTGCCGAGGATCATGGCCTCGAACAGGTCCAGCCCAGCCGGCAGCGGCAGCACCCACTTCGACGGAATGCGCGCATATTCCCCGTAGCCGCCGTGGTGCGACACCCCGATGTCGAAGCTGGTCGCGATCACCGGGTCGCCGGCCGAGAAGCGCGGATCCGCGCTCTCCACCACCTCGCCGGACAGATCGATGCCGCCGATGCACGGGAAGCGCCGAATGATCTTGCCCTGGCCGGTGGCGGCCAGCGCGTCCTTGTAGTTGATGCTGGAATAATGGACCCGGATCAGTACCTCTCCGGCGTCCAAGTCCGACATTGCGAACCGGCGGAGGCTGCCGACGCCCTTGCCGTCGGCGCCGCGCTCGATCAGGTAGGCCCTGAATTCCTGCGCCACGTCGTCTCCTGTCTTGCTGGTCGTCGAATGGTCCGGACGCCCGGGCCGCGAAGGGTCGATTATAACCAAAGCAAGCCGGCCCATTCGACGCGGAACTGCAGCGGGCTGCCAGTTCAAGTTACCGGATGGAAAGCCGATAGATGTCGCATGAGCCCGTCGAAGGTCATGCGATGAGCCTGATCGAACAACCTCTCGAGACCATCGAGGCCTACGTGGCCAGTTTCTCGTCCCGCCCTTTGCCGGTGCTGCGCCACACCGGGCGCGAACTGGACGAGCTGCGGGCAGACGAGGATTCGGTCAGCGGCAGGCGGCTGGCCTCGGTGGTGCTCGCCGATCCACTGATGGCGATGCGGGTGATCACCTTCCTCGAAGAGCGCCGGGGCCAGTCCCAGAACCACGACATCACGACCATCGACCGCGCCATCATGATGATGGGCGTGTCGCCGTTCTTTCGTGCCTTCTCCGACATGCCGGTGGTCGAGGAGCAGTTGGCCGGGCATCCGCGCGCGCTGCTCGGCCTGCTCAAGGTCATCAGCCGGGCGCGGCGCGCTGCCCACTTCGCGCGCGACTGGGCCGTCGTGCGCCACGACCTGGACGTCGAGGAGATCACGCTGGCGGCACTGCTGCGCGAGGCCACCGAAATCCTGTGCTGGAGCTTCGCGCCCTCACTCGCGCTGCAAGTCCAGGCAGCCCAGCAGGCCGACCGGCAGTTGCGCAGCTCGACCGCCCAGGCGGCCGTCTTCGGTCATTCGGCCAAGGACATCCAGATGCACCTGATCCGCACTTGGCGGCTGCCCGAACTGTTGCTCAACCTGCTCGACGAATCGCAGGCCGACAGCCCGCGCGTGCGCAACATCGTGCTGGCAGGCGCGCTGGCCCGGCACACCGCCCACGGCTGGGACAATCCGGCCCTGCCGGACGACTTCAAGGCCATCTGTGACCTGCTGCACATCGGCATGGAACCGTTGCTGAAAAGGCTGGGCGTGCCGCAGGAATATGCCATACGATACCTGCCGGCCGAATAGCGCCCCCCCCACCACCGGAATCCCCGATGCCGACCTCGTCCCTCGTACTGCTCGTCGTGATCGCCGTCGCCCTGCTCTACGGCATCGTCGTCTACAACAATCTGGTGCGGCTGAAGCACAACATCGCCAAGGCCTGGGCCAACATCGACGTGCTGCTCAAGCAGCGTCACGACGAACTGCCGAAGCTGGTCGAAGTCTGCCGCCAGTACAAGCAGTTCGAAGAGAGCACGCTGACCCGCGTCATAGAAGCGCGCGCCCGGGTCTCGGATGCCCGCACCCAGCATGACGTTTCCGCCCTCGGCGCCGCCGAAGGCATGCTCAGGGCCGGCCTGGGGCAGTTGTTCGCGGTGGCCGAGGCCTATCCGGAACTGAAGTCCAACGAACACTTCATGCAGTTGCAGACGCGCATCACCTCGCTCGAGAACGGCATCGCCGACCGGCGCGAGTGGTACAACGAGAGCGTCAACGTGCACAACGTGCGCATCGAGCAGTTCCCGGACGTGCTGGTGGCGCGCGTCTTCGGCTACGCGGAGCAGCCGCTGCTCGAATTCTCGTCGGCCGAGAAGGCCGACGTGGACCTCAAGGCCTTGTTCAGCAACTGAGCCGCCAGGCCGCCGTGCTGGTTTCGCTGCGCCCCGACCGGACCGCCGGCATCACCGCGGCCCTCGTCGGCGGCCTGGCCCTGGGCCTGCTGCAAGCCCCCCGCACGGCGCAGCCGGTGCTGTACGGCGTCATGCTGGCGACCGCCGCGTTCGGCTGGCTGCGGGCGGTGCACCACAGCCGCCTGATCCTGGACACCCCCACCTCCCGCGTCGCCTCGGCGGCCCAGGGCTACAGCGAGCTCTTCGGGCGCGGCCTGCCGCTCGACGGCACGCCGCTGTATTCGCCGCTGACCGGTCTGCCGGTGCTGTGGTACCAGCTGCTGGTCGAGGAACGCGACGGCTCCAACTGGGTGCGGCAGGACGAGGACGTCAGCGAGGCCTCCTTCCTGCTCGACGACGGCAGCGGCATCTGCGCGATCGATCCCGACGGCGCCGAAATGCTGGTCAGCCGCAAGGACGTGCAGATCCGGGGCGAGCGCCGGCTGACCCAGTGGTGCCTGATCAAGCACGACGACATCTACGTGCTGGGCGATTTCGTCACGCTCGGCAGCATCGACCCGGAGCGCGACAGCGCGCGCCAGGTGCGCGAGCTGCTGGCCGAATGGAAGGCCGATCACGCGGAACTTCTGCGGCGCTTCGATGCCGACGGCGACGGCCAGATCGATCTGCAGGAATGGGAGACGGCGCGTGCCGAAGCCAAACGGGAAGTCGAGCGTCAGCAGCGCGAGATCGACGCTGCGCCGGAAGCCCACCTGGTGCGCCGGCCCGCCGGCCGGCGGCTGTACCTGATCTCGGATCTGGATCCGAACCGGCTCGGGCGCCGCTACCAGATCTGGGGCTGGATCTTCTTTGCCGCGATGCTTGCGTCGCTTGCCGGCCTGGCGTGGCAACTGGCGCGCTGAGCTCAACCGGCGCGCGATTCCAGCGCCTCCCAGCGCAGCAGTGCCTGCTCGAGTTCGCCCTCGATCGCTTCGGCGCGGGCCTTCAGCTCGGCAACCTCGTGGCCGGCCTGCTGGTACAGGGCGGGATCCGCGAGGCGCTGGTGGATGCCGGCCTGCTCCTCCTCGAGCGCCGAGATCTTGTCCGGCAGCGCCGCCAGCTCGCGCTTCTCGTTGAACGACAGCTTGTCGGCGCGGCGTGGCACCTCCCGCTTCGGCTCCGCCGGCGCCCGCCGCGCTTCGGCTGCCGACGCCTCCGCGACGGTGCGCACCCGCTGCCAGTCGGCATAGCCGCCGGCGTATTCCTTCCAGCGCCCGTCGCCTTCCGCGGCGATGACCTGGGTCACCACGTTGTCGAGGAAGGCCCGGTCGTGACTGACCAGGAACAGCGTGCCGTCGAACTGCTGCAGCAGGTCCTCCAGCAGATCCAGCGTCTCGATGTCCAGGTCGTTGGTCGGCTCGTCCAGCACCACCACGTTGGCCGGACGGGCGAACAGCCTCGCCAGCAGCAAGCGGTTGCGCTCGCCGCCGGACAGCGACTTGACCGGCGAGCGCGCGCGGGCCGGCGAAAACAGGAAGTCGCCGAGATAGCCGATGACGTGCTTGCGCTCGCCGCCGATGTCGACGAATTCCGACCCGGGGCTGATCACCTCGGTCAGCGGCAGTTCCGGATCGAGCTGCGTTCGCAATTGGTCGAAGTAGGCCACGCTCTGGCGCGAGCCGCGCCGTACGCTGCCGCTGTCCGGCGCCAGCTCGCCGAGGATCAGCTTCAGCAGCGTGGTCTTGCCGGCGCCGTTCGGCCCGATCAGGCCGATCCGGTCGCCGCGCAGGATGCGCGTCGAGAAATCGCGCACCACGACGCGCTCATTGAAAGCCAGGCAGACGTTTTCGAGCTCGGCCACCATGCGGCCGCTCTGCTCGCCGCGCTCGAGCCCCAGGCTGACGTTGCCGAGCCGGTCGCGCCGCGCCGTGCGCTCCAGCCGCAAGGCCTCGAGACGCCGCACCCGCCCCTCGTTGCGGGTACGCCGCGCCTCGATGCCCTTGCGGATCCAGACCTCCTCCTGCGCCAGCAGCTTGTCGAAGCGGGCATTGGCCTTGTCCTCGGCCTCCAGTTGCTCGGCCTTCTTGCGCCGATAGTCTTCGAAGCGGCCCGGATAGCTGCGCAGCACGCCGCGGTCGAGCTCGACGATGCGGCTCGCGACGTTGTCGAGGAAGGCCCGGTCGTGAGTGATCACGATGACGGCGCCGGCAAAGCCGCGGATCAGATCCTCCAACCACAGGATGCCGTCCAGGTCCAGGTGGTTGGTCGGTTCGTCGAGCAGCAGGATGTCGGGTTCCACCGCCAGCGCGCGGGCCAGCGCGACCCGCTTCAATCCACCGCCCGACAGCGTGCCGACCTCGGCATCGGCCGCCAGCCCGAGGCGGCTCAAGACCTGCTCGACGCGTTGGTTCAGGCGCCAGCCGTCGGCCGCCTCCAGCTCGTGCTGCAAGTCCTCGACCCGGGCCATCGCCGCCGCATCGGGCCGCTCCGCCAGCTCGACCACCGCGCGATGGTAGGCGCCGAGCAGTTCGGCGAGTTCGCCCAGCCCGGCGGCGACCGTGCCGAACACATCGCGGTCGAGCGGGAAGTCCGGCTCCTGCGGCACATAGGCGACGCGCGCGCCGGGCTGGAGCCACAGCTCGCCGTCGTCCAGCCGCGCGACGCCGGCGCAGACCTTCAGCAGGCTCGACTTGCCGCTGCCGTTGCGCCCGATCAGCGCCACCCGCTCGGCGGCGTCCAGTTGCAGTGCGGCCTGGTCGAGCAGGGCGACGTGGCCGAACGCGAGGCAGGCCTTGTCCAGGGTCAGCAAAGGCATCGGATGTGTTGCCGGGGGTTGCGGGAAGATGCGGATTCTAACGCGCCGCGCTCGAAGGCGCCGGCAACTCGGCCGGCCGGGCGGGCATTTGGCCGCCGGCTGGGCGAGCCGCTACAATACGCCGCCCTCCCTGTAGTTCAATGGATAGAACGAGCGCCTCCTAAGCGCTAGATGCAGGTTCGATTCCTGCCGGGGGGACCACTGCGGCTCGAACCGCCCGCCCGTTCAGAACGCCGGCCGGCTGCGGGCAAGGTCGGCCAGCAGGCGCACCGCCGCGAAGACGACCAGCGCGGCAAGCGTCAGCGGGTGCGTCAGGATGTCCCAGAGCAGGAAAAGCAGACGCAGCCGCTGCAGCCGCTCGCCGTCCCCGCCGGGCGCATGGCCGCGGGCCTCCTTCGCGGCCGCGCTGCCTTCGGCTCGGGCCAGCGTAGCGTCGCGAAACATCAGCGACACCTGCCCCCGGCCGATGCTGGCACTGAACTCCTCGAGCCCCATCAGGCTGAAACGGATCTGTCCGTCTTCAGTGAAATCCAGCGAGACGGCCTCGCCGAGCGCATCGGCAAAGGCTTGGCGCACGTTTGCGACGCGCTCGACGATCTCCTCGCCGTCGGCGAGCACCACCGGCGCATCGCCCTCCTCGAAACTCAGCGCAGCCATCGCCGGGACCGTGCCCGGCTGGGCGGAAACCGGGACGCCGGCGCCGTCGCGGTGATTCACCATCCGCTCGAGGGCGAGTCCCAGCGGATCGGCTTGCGCGTAGGCATCCTGCCGCGAGTGTCGGGCGCTGCCGGCAGGCCTTCCCCGGGCGCCGCCGTCCGCCGGCGGCGCGGTTCCGTCGGCGAGCGCGCGGGTGCGCATTTCGGACAACATCAGGGCCCTCGCCGCGCTTGCGGAAATCAGCGAATCATCGAGCCTGACCTCGTTCGCCAGCGCGTTGGCCACACCGAATTCGACCTGCAGCGCGCGCGGCGCGGCCGGCGGCGCATATTCCAGCGGCGCAGCACCGGCAGCGGATATCAGCGCGGCCGCCGACAGGAGGATGAGATGGCGCAAGGACATTGCAATGGACAAGCAGCAATTCCTGCGCCAGGGATACAAGCCACTGAAAAGAAAAAGATTATTTCTGCACCACCAGGGCTTGCGGCAGTTGGTGTAAATTGGGCCGACAGGCTGCGGCCGGTCAGCCGAAACGGCCGGTGATGTAATCCTCGGTCAGCTGGTGCTGAGGCTTGACGAAGATCTGGTCGGTATCGCCGACCTCGATCAGTTCCCCCAGGTGAAAATAGGCGGTCCGCTGCGAAACGCGCGCGGCCTGCTGCATCGAGTGCGTGACGATGCAGATCGAGAACTGCCGCCGCAATTCGTCGATCAACTGTTCGATCTTGGCGGTCGAGATCGGATCGAGGGCCGAGCAGGGTTCATCCATCAGGATCACCTCGGGCTGGATCGCAATCGCCCGGGCGATGCACAGGCGCTGCTGCTGCCCGCCCGACAGGCCGGTGCCCGGATCGTTCAGCCGGTCCTTGACCTCGTCCCACAGATTGGCCCTTTGCAGGCTGGTGACGACGATCTCCTCCAGTTCCGCCTTGGTCTGCACCAGTCCATGGATACGCGGCCCGAAGGCGACGTTCTCGAAGATCGATTTGGGAAACGGATTCGGCTTCTGGAACACCATGCCGACGCGCGCGCGCAGCGGCACCACGTCCACCTCGGGCGCCATGATGTCCTTGCCGTCGAGCAGGATCTCGCCTGTGACGCGGCAGCCCACAACGGTGTCGTTCATCCGGTTCATGCAACGCAGGAAGGTGCTCTTGCCGCAGCCGGACGGGCCGATCATCGCCAGCACTTCGTTCTTGCCCACGTCCAGGCTGATGTCGCGGATCGCGTGCTTGTCGCCGTAGTGGACGTTGACCCTGGTGCAGCGCATGCGCGGCACGTCCACGCGGATCTGGCCGACCGTGCCGCGATGCTCCCGGTCGTAGGAGGCGCCCGCATCGGGCGCGACCGGCCGATGCGCGGCCGGACTGCGTTCTTCGTTCACGGCCAGGAACTGGCTAGCCTGGGCTTCCATTGGGGACTCCGGTAGTCGTTCGTTCATGTTCGGCGGCTCACCAGCGACGCTCGAAATGCTTGCGCAGCAGCACGGCCAGTCCATTCATCGCGGCAAGAAAAAGCAGCAGCACGACGATCGCGGCCGAGGTCTTCTCGACGAAGGCACGCTCGGGACTGTCCGCCCACAGGTAGATCTGCACCGGCAGCACGGTGGACGGATCGAACGGCCCCGCCGGCACGTCGGCGATGAAGGCCACCATGCCGATCATCAGGAGCGGCGCCGTCTCGCCGAGCGCCTGGGCCATGCCGATGATGGTTCCGGTCAACATGCCCGGCAGCGCCAGCGGCAGCACATGGTACATGACGGCCTGCATCGGCGAAGCGCCGATGCCCAGCGCGCCCTCCCTGATAGACGGCGGCACCGATTTGAGCGCCGCCCGGCTGGCGATGATGATGGTCGGCAGCGTCATCAGCGTTAGCACCAGCCCGCCGACGATCGGTGCCGAGCGCGGCAGCGTGAAGAAGTTGATGAACACCGCCAGGCCCAGCAGGCCGAAGACGATCGACGGCACCGCGGCCAGGTTGTTGATGTTCACCTCGATCAGGTCGGTCCAGCGGTTCTTCGGCGCGAACTCCTCCAGATAGACGGCCGCCGCCACCGCCAGCGGGAACGACAGGCCGAGCGTCACCAGCAGCGTAAACACCGATCCCGTCAGCGCACCGCGGATGCCGGCCAGCTCCGGGTCGCGCGAATCGCCGTTGGCGAAGAAGTCGGTGTTGAAGACCTTCTCGATGCGGCCGTCCGCCTCGAGCTTGTCGATCCACGCCAGTTGCCGATCCTTGATGCGGCGGTCGGCCTCCGGTGCGCTGCGGTCGACGTGGCCCTTCTGCAGCATGTCCACGTCATCGTCGGCCGCCACCGAGAGCGAGATCGTCTTGCCGATCAGCGCCGGATCGGCCAACACCGCCGTACGCAGGTCGAAGGCTGCGCCGTTGCTGACAAGGCCGTAGAGCGCAATGCGGTCGCGCCGGCCTCGCACATCGGGGAACAGCTCGCGCAGCGACTGCTTGATCAGCGCGCCATAGTCGGCTGCCTGCAGGACTTCCGGGTCGCGCCCACCCGAGGGGTCGATCACTTCCTGGTCGATCGTGACGTCGAGCGTGATGCGGGTCTGCAGGAATGCCGTGTAGCCGTTGCCGACGATGCTGGCGACGAGCGTGACGAGGAACACCAGCCCGACCGCCACCGAGCACCTGCCGAGCCACTGGAAGCGCTTCTCGGCCCGGCGCCGCTTCTTCATGCCGGCCTCGACGCGGGCGTAGGTATCGTTGCGGTCGCGCGCCGCGGTTTTCGCTTCACTCATATTGTTCCCGGTACTTGCGCACGATGTAGAGAGCCAGCACGTTCAGCATCAGCGTGACGAAGAACAGCAGCAGACCGAGCGCGAAGGCGGCCAGTGTCTTCGGGCTGTCGAATTCCTGGTCGCCGACCAGCAGCGTGACGATCTGCACCGTCACGGTGGTGACCGCCTCGAACGGGTTGGCGGTCAGCTTGGCGGACAGCCCGGCCGCCATCACGACGATCATCGTTTCTCCGATCGCGCGCGACACTGCCAGCAGCACCGCGCCGACGATGCCCGGCAGCGCGGCAGGGAAGATCACGCGGCGGATCGTCTCGGACCGGGTCGCGCCCATGCCGTAGGCACCGTCGCGCAAGGACTGCGGCACGGCATTGATGACGTCGTCGGAGAGCGAGGAGACGAAGGGGATGATCATCACGCCCATCACCAGCCCTGCGGCCAGCGCGCTTTCCGACGCGATGTCGAGCCCGAACAGGGTGCCGGACTGGCGTATGAAGGGCGCCACCATCAGCGCCGCGAAGAAGCCGTACACGACGGTCGGGATGCCGGCCAACACCTCGAGCAGCGGTTTCGCGACCGCGCGCACGCGGGCGTCGGCGTATTCGGCCAGGTAGATCGCCGACAGCAGGCCGACCGGCACCGCGACGGCCATCGCGATCAGCGTGATCAGCAGGGTGCCGGCAAACAGCGGCACGGCGCCGAAGGCGCCCGATGAGCCGGTCTGGTCGGCACGGATCGCGATCTGCGGGCTCCAGTCGAGGCCGAACAGGAAATCGGTGATCGGTATGGCGTGGAAGAATCGGATCGACTCGAACAGCACCGACAGCACGATGCCGACCGTGGTCAGGATGGCGAGCGTCGAGCAGCCGATCAGCAGCCACATGACGGTCCGCTCGACCGCGTTGCGCGAACGGTATTCCGGCCGGATGCGCGCGTAGCCGAACCAGCCGCAGGCAGCAGCCAGTCCCAGCACCAGCGCGAACAGCGACACGCCGCTGTAGGCGCGCAATTCGCGATAGCGGTCGGCGGCGGCCAGCACGGCCGCATCCGGCTGCCTCGATACGATGTTGCCGAACACCAGGTTGCGGATGTCGTTGAGCACCAGATTCAGGCGGCTCGGCTCCAGGCTCGACAGTTCGGGCGGCAGCGAGGCGACCACCAGCCTGGTGATGACGGCATCCTCGAAAGCCAGCCACAGACCGAGCAACAGCAGGGCCGGCAGCGCCGCCCACAGGGCGGCGTACAGCCCGTGGTAGGCGGGCAGCGAATGCAGCTTCCGGCTGTTGCCGCCGGATACCGCGAAAGCCCGCTTGCGCCCGAAATGGTAGGCGAGCGAACTCAGGGTCAGCAGCAGCACGACGAGCAGGGGCGTCTGGGTCACGGCAGGGATTTCCAGGCGGAAGAAAGGATGCGGGGGCGGCGCGAGCGCGCCACCCCCGGACCGGCGTGCCGGTCTTACTTCATCGCGGTCAGGTTCTTGGCCTCGCCGACCACTTTGACGTACTCACCCTTCGGCAGCGGAATCAGGCCGCGCTCGGACAGATAGCCTTCCTGCCCCATGGCCTTGCTGCTGGTGAATTCGGCCAGGTACTCCTTGATCCCCGGGATCACGCCGACGTGGGCCTTCTTGATGTAGAAGAACAGCGGGCGGGAGACCGGATAGGAACCGTCGGCAATGGTCTCGAACTCGGGGGCCACGCCCTCGATGTCGGCACCCTTGATCTTGTCGCGGTTCTGATCCAGGAAGCTGAAGCCGAAGATGCCGAAGGCATCCTTGTTGGCGGCCAGCTTCTGCACGATCAGGTTGTCGTTCTCGCCGGCCTCGATGTAGGCGCCGTCTTCGCGGATCGTCTGGCAGGCCGCCTTGTGGGCCTTCTTGTCGGTCTTCTTCATCGCCGCGATGAACGGGATGCCGTTGCAGCCCTCGTCCATCACCAGCTCGACGAAGGCGTCACGAGTACCGGAGGTCGGCGGCGGACCGAGCACCTCGATCTTGATCGCCGGCAGCGAGGCGTTGATGTCCTTCCAGGTCTTGTAGGGGTTGGCGACCAGCTTGTCGCCACCCTTCGGATCCGGCACCTCCTTGGCCAGCGCCAGGTACAGTTCCTTGCGCGTGAAATTGACGTCGGCGGCCGATTTGGAGTGGCCGACCGAGATGCCGTCGTAACCGATCTTCACTTCGACCACGTCCTTGACGCCGTTGGCGGCGCACTTCTCCAGTTCGGACTGCTTGATGGCGCGCGAGGCGTTGGTGATGTCCGGATGCTCGACGCCGACGCCGGCGCAGAACAGCTTGATGCCGCCACCCGAGCCGGTGGATTCGATCTTCGGCGTCTTGAACTTGGTGCTCTTGCCGAACTGCTCGGCGACCACGGTGGCGAACGGGTAGACCGTCGACGAGCCGACGATGCTGATGTAGTCGCGGGCGGACTGGGCGTAAGCAGAACCGATGGCCGCAACCGACAGAGCTGCGATGGCGAACGTCGCCTTTTTCATCAAGGACCTCCTGTAGAGACGATGTGCCGGCGCAGGCTGTTGCGATGCGCCGCCGAGACTCTCGCGGCCGCCACGAACTCTCATTCGTGCTCGGCCGCTCAAGGCAGGCCCGTATTGTTGGTTACGAAGATTGCAGTTTTGTGAACGTAAACTTGCGGTACGCAAGCTCGGTCTATTTCTTCTTCAGCATCGAGTAGACCACCAGGATGATCACCGCGCCGATCACGGCGCCAATGAAACCCGCGCCCTGGCCCGCATGGTAGATGCCGACGGCCTGACCGCCGTAGCTGGCGAGCAAGGATCCGGCCACGCCCAGCACGATGGTCATGATGATGCCCAGATCGTCCCTGCCCGGATGGATCATCCGCGCCACGAGCCCGACCACCAGTCCGATCAGGATGGTATAGATCACCGACATTGAATTGCCTCCCTCACAGTCGATTGCAGTCCCTACAGAAAAATCAGCCCGGCCAGGCCTCCAGAAACCGGCGCCAGTGCTCGCCGTCGTAGCCCTGCAGGGTCGTGCGCAGGGTCTCGAGTGCGGCAGCGTAGGCGGCTTGGTCGAGGTGTCCGCGCATCAACTCGAAGCGCAGGTAGACCAGGTAGGTGTTCGCGACGTCGGTTTCGCAGTAGTCGCGGATCT
>JBNLCM010000136.1:0-13910 GCA_050303815.1 Rhodocyclaceae bacterium | reverse complement strand
TGGAGACCCGCGCCAAGCGCCAGACGACCGAAGCGATCCGCGCGCTCAACGCGCTGCGCCCCGAAACGGCGCGTGTGAGGCGCGGCGAGGTCGAGATCGAATTGCCGATCGGCGACGTGAGCGTGGGCGATCTCGTCGTCGTGCGTCCGGGCGAACGTGTCCCGGTCGACGGCGTCGTGCGCGACGGCGCAAGCGAACTCGACGAATCCTTGATCACCGGTGAAAGTCTCCCGGTGGCGAAGCATCCGGGCGAGCGCGTGACCGGCGGGTCGGTGAACGCCGAGGGCCTGTTGACGGTCGAGACCACGGCGCTTGGCGCGGAATCGACCCTTGCGCGTATCGTGCGCCTGGTCGAATCCGCACAAGCGAAGAAAGCCCCGATCCAGCGCCTGGTCGACCGCGTCAGCGAAGTGTTCGTCCCGGTCGTGCTTGCCATTGCGCTGGCCACCGCTCTCGGCTGGGGACTCGCGACCGGCGACTGGGAGCTGGCCATCCTCAATGCCGTGGCCGTGCTCGTGATCGCCTGCCCATGCGCGTTGGGCCTGGCCACGCCGACCGCGATCATCGCCGGCACGGGTGTCGCCGCGCGGCACGGCATCCTGATCAAGGATGCGGAAGCACTTGAGGTTGCGCATCGCATCGACGTGGTCGCATTCGACAAGACCGGCACCCTGACCGAGGGCCGGCCCGAACTCATCGCCGCTGAACCGGTCGTTGAGCCCCGCGGCACCCTTCTCTCGATCAGCGCTGCGATCCAGTATGGCAGCGAGCATCCGCTTGCGAAGGCCGTCCTGCAGGCGGCACGTACCGAGGCACTCGTCGTCCCGCGCGCCGCGGACGTCCGCGCAATCGCCGGACGGGGCGTCGCCGCGAGCGTCAACGGCCGCGACCTTCGCCTCGGAAGCACGCTCTTGATGCGGGAACTCGCGGTCGATCTCACGCCCCTTGCCGAACGGGCGAGCAGGCTGGAGGCGGAAGGTCGCACCGTGTCGTGGCTCGCCGACATCACCGCAGCCCCGCGATTGATCGGCCTCCTTGCCTTCGGCGACACCCTCAAAGCCCGCGCTCGCGAGACGGTGGCAACGCTGCAGGCGGCCGGTATTGCGACTGCGCTGCTCACCGGCGACAACCACGGCAGCGCGAACGCGGTCTCGCATGCGCTCGGAATCGACCAGGTCGAGGCGGAGGTGTTTCCCGAGCACAGGGCGGCGACGGTGGAACGCCTGCGCGACGTTCGACGCACCGTCGCGATGGTCGGTGATGGCATCAACGATGCGCCCGCCCTGGCCGCAGCCGACGTCGGTATCGCCATGGCCACCGGCACCGACGTCGCGATGCACGCGGCGGGGATTACGCTGATGCGCGGCGACCCGATGCTCGTGCCCGCGGCAATCGACATCTCCCGCCGCACCTACCGCAAGATCCGCCAGAACCTGTTCTGGGCCTTCGCCTACAACGTGCTTGGCATTCCGCTGGCCGCCTTCGGCCTCCTGAATCCGATGGTGGCCGGAGCAGCCATGGCGTTCAGTAGCGTCAGTGTGGTCGGAAACGCACTGCTCTTGCGACGCTGGAGCGCAAGGTCGAACGGGTAAGGGCGGCATCCGTGCGACCCGTCGCAAAGCACCGACGAGCGCCTGCCGATCGTCGCGTTTGCGGGGGGATGTCGCAGGGATGCGATGCACTGCCGGGCGGCACGGTCCACCGGTTGGAATGCCGGTTGGGCAAACGGGGAAATGTGCCCTTCGACCGCTTTGGCGGATGCAGCAGGGGCACGCGCAATCGTCGAACGACCGCGCCTGACCGGTCGGAGCCTCCGGGATGGCCATACCCAACGCCCGGAGCGCTCGGAAGGCTACCCGTCGCCCACGAGAGACGGCGCAAGGAGGCGCGTGACGGCTTACGGGGCGCCGCCCAACCCGGCATCCGCTTCCGCGTGGTCGCCAACGGCCGCTCCGGCCGCCGAACCGTCCTAGCCCCTCGGGTCGGATCATTGGCGCGGAGTCGATCGGAAAGCGCTGTCTGCAAGTCCGGTCGCCCTGTGTCCCCTTCGCCTATGCCCCGCCCCACACGGCAGCGACCGCCGTCATCGCCGCCTCGATCGGCGGCTCCGTCCGCCGGTCGGCGCGGCAGATCAGGCCCAGCTCCGCCTCGACCGACACCCCGTCGGCAATCACGACGCCCTCGGCGTGGGCGGCGCGCAGCGCCAGGCTGTCCCGCGACAGGGCCAGCGCGACGCCCGAGCGCACGAGGTCGAGCATCGACGGCTCCAGGTCCACCCGCGCGACCACGTGGGGGCGCACGCCGGCTGCCGCGAACACCGAGGAGAGCAGGCGGTGATGGACCGAATCCGGCGGGGTCTCGATCCATGGCAGCGCCGCCAGTTCCCGCCAGCCCTTGCCACGCACCTGTCCGGCCCAGCCGGGCGGCGCGACGACGCGATAGGTGAAGCGCGTCAGCTCGACCACATGGAAGCGTCCGGCGAGATCCGGGAAACCCGGCGGGCCCAGCGTGTAGGCAACGTCCAGTGCACCCTGCTCGACCCGACGGCTGACGGTGCCGGACATGCCGTGGGTCAGCTCGAACGAGAGGGTCGGATGCCGCTCGGCCAGCGCACTGAGGAAGGCGCCCAGGCGCAGGAATTCGGGATCGACGATGGTCCCCAATCGCAGCTTGCCGGACACCGTATCCTTCAGGCCGGCCGCCGCTGCGCGAAACTCGGCAACCCCGCCCAGCGCACGCTCCGCGGCGGGCAGCAGGCGCTGGCCGGCCTCGGTCAGGCGCATGCCGCGCGAGGTGCGCTCGAAGAGCGTGAGGTCGAGCGCCTCCTGCAGCTTCTTGACCTGCAGGCTCAGGGCGGGCTGGGTCACGAAGAGGCGTTCGGCGGCGCGGGTCAGGTTGCCTTCTCGGGCGACGGTCACGAAGGCGCGCAGGTGGTTGATGTCCATTGTCCGATATAAACGATACTCATAACACAAACAAGGATAAGTCATTGGACAGTGCTCCGGTGACGCGCTTCAATGCAGATCATTCGCGAGAAAGCCACCTGCCAGGAGACACATCCATGAGCTTCACTTACATCAGCGCACCGGACACCCTTCCTCACTGGATCGACGGAAAGGCGGTCGAATCGACCGGCGACCGCAGCCGCGAGGTGTTCGATCCGGCGCTGGGCAAGGTCGCCCGCCGGGTCGCGCTGGCAAGCGAGGCTGATGTGAATGCCGCGGTGGCCAGCGCAGTCCGCGCCCAGGTCGCGTGGGGCGAGACGGCGCCGCAGCGCCGGGCCCGGGTCATTTTCAAGATGCGCGATCTCGTCGAGCGTTACGCGAAGGACCTCGCCCGCCTGATTACGCGGGAGCACGGCAAGACGTTCCCGGACGCCCAGGGCGAAGTGCAGCGTGGCCTCGAGGTCATCGAGTTCGCCTGCGGTGCGCCGCAGCTGCTCAAGGGCCAGTACTCCGAGAATGTCGGCGGCGGCATCGCCAACTGGGCCCAGCGCCAGCCCCTCGGCGTGACCGCGGGCATCACGCCGTTCAACTTCCCGTTCATGGTGCCCATGTGGATGGCGCCGGTAGCGATCGCCTGCGGCAACAGCTTCATCCTCAAGCCCTCTGAACGGGACCCGTCGCCCTCGCTGCTGACCGCCGAGCTGTTCCGCGAGGCGGGCCTGCCCGATGGCGTGTTCAACGTCGTGCAGGGCGACAAGGTGGCGGTCGACGCCCTCCTCAACCACCCGGACGTCCAGGCCGTGAGCTTCTTCGGCTCGACGCCGATCGCCCGCTACATCTATGAAACCGCCGCCCGCAACGGCAAGCGCGCCCAGGCCCTGGGCGGCGCGAAGAATCACATGGTGGTCATGCCCGATGCCGACCTCGACCAGGCAGCCGATGCGCTGATCGGCGCCGCCTACGGCTCGGCCGGCGAGCGCTGCATGGCCATCTCGGTGGCCGTCGCCGTCGGACACATCGCCGACGAGCTGATCGACAAGGTGCAGACCCGCGCGATGCGGCTCAAGGTCGACGACGGCGAAGCGGACGGGGCCGACATGGGCCCGATCGTCACCGCAGAGGCCAAGGCCCGCATCGAGGGCTATATCGGTTCCGGCGTGGCCGAGGGCGCCACGCTGCTGCTCGATGGCCGCGGCCTCACGGTGGCCGGTCGCGAATCGGGCTTCTTCGTCGGCGCGACGCTGTTCGACCACGTCAAGCCGGGCATGAAGATCTACGACGAGGAGATCTTCGGGCCGGTCCTGTGCGTAGTCCGGGTGGATACCTTCGCGGACGCGGTCGAGCTCATCAACCGCCACGCCTTCGGCAACGGCGTTGCCTGCTACACCCGCGACGGCCGTACCGCCCAGGAGTTCGCCAATCGCATCCAGATCGGCATGGTCGGCATCAACGTGCCGATCCCGGTGCCGATGGCCTGGCACGCCTTCGGCGGCTGGAAGGCCAGCCTGTTCGGCGACCACCACGCCTACGGCGAGGAAGGCGTGCGTTTCTACACTCGCTACAAGAGCATCATGCAGCGCTGGCCGGACAGTGGCTCCAAGGGCCCCGAGTTCGTCATGCCGGTGAACTGAGCCCCGTCGACACCCCCACCCCCGACACACAGAGACCAGCCCCCGGGTACGCGAGTACCCGGGCTCCCCCTGCACGAACCGACGACTCACCTGACCCCATGAAAGACTTCGGCGAATTCGACTACGTCATTGTCTGCGGCGGCGCCGCCGGCTGCGTACTGGCCAACCGGCTCTCAGCGGACCCCGAGGTCAGCGTGCTGCTGCTCGAGGCCGGCAACGACGAGAAATGGATCTGGACGAAGATCCCGGTCGGCTACCTCTACTGCATCAACAACCCGCGCACCGACTGGTGCTACAAGACCGAGCCGGAAGCCGGCCTCAACGGGCGCAGCATCATCTACGCCCGGGGCAAGGGCCTGGGGGGTTCGACCCTGATCAACGCCATGCTCTATCTGCGCGGGCAGGCGCGCGACTACAACGAATGGGCGGCACTCACCGGCGACGCCGGCTGGGGCTGGGACTCGGTATTGCCCCACTTCAAGGGGGTCGAGGACAACTGGCGCGGCCAGGACGACCACCACGGCAGCGGCGGCGAGTGGCGCGTCGAGCAGCAGCGCCTGAGCTGGGAGATCCTGGACCGCTTCGCCGAGGCTGCCGTCCAGGCCGGCGTACCCGCCACGCCGGATTTCAACCGCGGCAACAACATCGGCGTCAGCCAGTTCGAGGTCAACCAGAAGCGTGGCACCCGCTGGAGCGCGGTGCGCGGCTTCCTCGACCCGGTGCGCCAGCGCCCCAATCTCACGATCGTGACAGGCGCCCTCTCCGACCGCCTGCTGATGGCCGAATCGGAATCCCGCGCCCTGGGCGTCGTGTTCCGCCTCGGCGGAGAGACGCACCTGGCCCGGGCCCGCATCGAGACCGTGCTGGCCGCCGGCTCGATCGGCTCGCCCACGATCCTCCAGCGCTCCGGCATCGGCGATCCGGACTTTCTGCAATCGATCGGCGTACCGGTCACCCACGCCCTGCCCGGCGTCGGCCAGAACCTGCAGGATCACCTGCAGTTGCGCACCATCTTCAAGGTCGAGGGCATCAAGACCCTCAACCAACAGGCCAACAGCCTGCTCGGCAAGATCAAGATGGCCTTCGACTATGCCCTCTTCAAACGCGGTCCTCTGACCATGGCACCGAGCCAGCTCGGTCTGTTCGCCCACTCCAGCCCCGATGTCCCGACGCCGGACCTTGAATACCACGTGCAGCCCCTGTCGCTCGACAAGTTCGGCGATCCGCTCCACACCTTCCCCGCCTTCACGGCCAGCGTCTGCGATCTGCGGCCGCAATCGCGCGGCAGCATCCTGATCCGCGACCGGGATCCGGAAAGCGCGCCGAAGATCGCCCCCAACTACCTCTCCCACGAGGCCGACCGGAACAAGGCCGCCAAGGCGCTCCGCCTGACCCGGCGAATCGCCGGCCAGGCGGCCCTCGCACCCTACAGGCCGGTCGAGTACCTGCCCGGCCCCAACTTCGACAGCGACGAGGCATTGGCCGTTGCCGCCGGCAACATCGGCACGACGATTTTCCATCCGATCGGGACCTGCAAGATGGGCCGGCCGGACGACGCCCAGGCGGTCACCGACAGCCGCCTGCGGGTTCGCGGCATCGCCGGTCTGCGTGTGGTCGACGCCTCGGTCATGCCGACGATTACCTCGGGCAACACCAGTTCGCCCACCGTGATGATCGCGGCGCGGGGCGCCCAGATGATCCGCGAAGATCGACGCGCTACCGCCTGATCGCCTGGCCCGAAGGCCCAAGCACACCGGCACGAACTTCCCGATTTCAAGAAAAGTCGCGCGGTGCCGCTAATGCTGGAAGTCAATTCCATGCATTGGCGGTCTGTGCCTTGCCCCCTCAACGCCAGTTCCTGACCAACCTCGTCGTTGCCGCGCTGTACGGCCTGCTCGGCTGGGTCGCCCTGACGGTGACACTGCCGCCTGGCTACGCGCTGCCGATCTTCCCGCCGGCCGGCCTGGGTCTCGCCGCGGCGCTGGTCTTCGGCCGGTCGGTCCTGCCGGCCGTCGGCGTCGGTTCCGCCATCGTCCAGATCCTGGTCTCGGGCGAAGGCGGGCCGACGCCGATCGCGCTCCTGATCGGCCCCATCGCCGCGATGATCGAGGCGGCCGCGGGCAGCTATCTGATCCGTCGCAAGATCGGCTACCCCACCCCCCTCGACACGCCGATCGACATCGTCCAGCTGCTCGTTGTGGTGGCGCCCCTCAGCGGCCTTCTGGGCGCTTCCGTGGCCGTTCCCCTGCTGACAGCGACCGGCGTGCTTCCGACCCAGGAGCTGGTCGCGCTGTGGCTGATCTGGTGGCTTGGCGACGCGCTGGGCATCGTCGTCGCGCTGCCGATCACCCTCGCCTTCATCGGCGAACCCCGCGAGGACTGGCGCTCCCGGCGCTTCAACCTGGTCGTGCCGATCGGCGTCGCCATGGGGGTCCTGATGGCCACCCTCTGGCACCTGCGGGCGAGCGAGATGCTTCACGCCGAGACGGAGTTCTCGCGCAACTCGGTCGGCATCGCACACCAGATCGAAGGTCGCATGCGTGCGCAGGTGGACATGCTGCTGAGCGCGCAGCGCCTGATCTCGGTCTCCCAACAGGTCGATCGGCAGGAGTGGCATGACTATGTCACGCCGTGGTTCGCCAACCACCCCGGTATGCTGAACTTCACGTGGAACCCGGTGGTCCGCGAAGCCGAGCGGGACGAATTCGTAGCCCGCGTCCGGGCCGAGGGCTACCCGGAGTTCGACATTCTCGACCGTCTGCCAGGCGGTGGCACCGCGCTGGCCGGCGGTGCGCCGGACGGCTTCTACCTGCCGATCACCTACGTCGAGCCGTTCGCGCCCAACGCGCCCGTGTTTGGCCTCAACCCCCTGTCGATCCTGAACACCGGCACCGCCATCCGCGCCACCCTGGCCGACGGACAGCCCCACGCCAGCAAGCCCTTCCGCCTGACGCAGGAGCGCGGCGAGCAGATGGGCGTGGTCCTCTACCAGGGCGTCCGCAAGGTTGTCGACGGCCGGCTGGAGACCATCGGCATCGTGTCGTCCGCGCTGCGGATGGGCGATGTCATCGAATCCAGCGCGGCCGGCACCGGCAGCCTGGGCATCGACCTCTGCGTCGTCGACGTCGGTGATGCCGGGCGCGTGATGCGCTTGTCCACCGACCCTGCCTGCGAAGACGCAAACTGGCAGCGGAGCCACCCGTCCGTCAGCATCCCCGTCATCGTCGCCGGCCGCCGCTGGGAGATCCGCCTGCGCGCAGGCGAAGGCTTCTCGTACAGCAACCCCGGCACGGGCACCTGGGCCACGGTGCTGGCGGGCTTCGTCTCGATCGGCCTCCTCGGCGCCTTCCTGCTGCTCACCACCGGGCGCACTCGGCGCATCCAGGAGCTCGTCGACGTGCGCACCTCGGAGCTGGCGGCGGCTTCGCGTCGCCTGCTGGAACAACAGGGGGCGCTGGCCGAAGCCCAGCGCATCGCCGGGATGGGCAGCTGGCAGCTGTCGGTGAACGGCGCGACCGTCCAGTGTTCCGATGAGTGCCGGCGGATCCTGGGCCTGTCGGCCCGCCACGACATCCTGCTCGGAGACCTCGTCGCCAGCGTCGAGGACGAATACCAGTCACGCCTCAACGGGGCGCTGGAGACAGCCCTCGGCGCCCTTGCGCACCAGCCCCACTCGCGCCAGAACCTCGACTGCCAGGTCCGCGACCGCCAGGGCCATCTGCGCACCATCCACATCCTGATCGAGGGCAGCCGCAGCGGCGACGGCCGGCAACACCTGCGCGGCACGGTCCAGGACGTGACGGTCGCCCGGGACACCGAGGCCCGAATCCGCCGGCTTGCCGACTTCGATTCCCTTACCGGCCTGCCGAACCGCAACTACTGGACGACCCACGCGCGCACCGCGATCGCCAATGCACGGCGCCACGGCGACATCCTCGCCGTCCTCTTCATCGATCTCGACAACTTCAAGACCATCAACGATTCCCTGGGTCACCAGGTCGGCGATCACATGCTCACCGTCCTCGCGCAGCGCCTGGAATCCGTACTGCGGGAAGGTGACATGCTCGCGCGCCTCGGGGGCGACGAGTTCGTCGCCCTGCTACAGCGCCTGCCCGACCGGGAGGAAGCCAAGGTGGTGGCCGAGAAACTGCTTGCCCTGCGCGAGCGGCCGGTGTCGATCGACGGTCACGAGCTGCCGGTCTCGATGAGCATCGGCATCGCGGTCTTCCCGGACGACGGGATCGACATCGAGACCCTGCTGAAGAACGCCGACATGGCGATGTACGACGCCAAGGGAGCGGGACGCAATGCCTACCAGAGCTATCAGCCGGAGATGAACGCACGGGCGCTCGAGCGGCTCCGGTTCGACCACGCCCTCCACCGCGCGATCGCCGATGACCAGCTGTTCCTGGTCTATCAGCCGCAGGTCGACGTGGAGCGCGGCCGCGTCGTCGGCTACGAGGCGCTGCTGCGCTGGCGGCATCCCGAGATCGGCCTCGTCTCACCCGACCGCTTCATCCCGCTCGCGGAGCTGTCGGGCCTGATCGTGCCAATCGGCGACTGGGTGATGGTCAAGGCCTTCCGCCAGCACGTCGCCATGCGCACCGAGCCGTCGGACACGACCATGGCCATCAATATCTCGGCGATCCAGTTCCGCCGGAGCGACTTTGTCGACCGAGTTCGCCAGGCCCTCAGAGCCACCGGCGCACGCCCCGATGAAATCGAGCTCGAGATCACCGAAAGCACGCTGATGGATCCGACCCCGGAGCTCCTCCAGCGCCTCGACGAGCTGCGCAGTCTGGGCTTCCGGCTGTCGCTGGACGACTTCGGCACCGGTTATTCGAGCCTGACCTACCTGAAGCGGCTGCCCATCCAGGCCCTCAAGCTCGACCGATCCTTCGTCTCGGACCTGCCCGGCGACCCCGAGGACGCCGCCATCGCCTCCGCCACCCTGTCGATGGCCAGCGACCTCGGCATCGAGGTCGTAGCCGAGGGCGTCGAAACGGACGCCCAGCGCCGATTCCTGCAGCAGCGCGGGTGTCGCCTGATGCAGGGCTACCTGTTCTCGCACCCGCTCGAGGCCAGCGCGCTGGAGACGCCCCTCAAGGTCGTCGCCTGAGCACCTGAGCCTCGGCGCTAAGCCTTGCTGGCCAGATGGCGAATATAGTCGTCCACGTTGTGGCCGAGCATCCTGCGGAAATCCTCGGCGATCGTTTCCGTCAACTTCGCCTTGTCGCCGGCGAGGTCGGCGGTGGTCTGGGAAGCTTCGAAGGCGCTGTAGCGCGCCGCCGCGAAGCGCAGCGCCGCACCGATGTTGCCGCTGGGGTCATCCTTGGCCAGGTCATTGGCCAGCCGGATGAACTGGTCTGCCGCCTGGAACAGGGGCTGGTATCCACTCATGCTGTCTCCTGAAGGATCATGGCGGTGCGCCATCCATGGAAGGGCAGGTATTCACCTGCAATACGCGCAAGCTTACCGTGCAATCGCCCGGCACCGCAGCGCGGTATCATGCCGACGCCCCGCCACACGATACCGGCCATGCCCCGTCCGCTGATTCCCGATGCCGAACTTCGCTTCGTCGCCCTGCGCGCCCAGGGCGCCGGTGGTCAGCACGTGAACAAGGTGGCCACGGCGGTCCAGCTGATCTTCGACATCCATCGATCGAGCCTGCCCGAGCCCGTCCGGGCACGTCTGCTCGCCCTCCCCGACCGGCGCATCGGCGCCGATGGCGTCATCGTCATCAAGGCCGGGCAGTTCCGCAGCCAGGCCCTGAACCGGGCCGACGCCCGCGCCCGTCTGGAGGCTCTCGTGGCGGCTGCGAGCCACGTGCCGCGCGTGCGACGGGCAACCCGCCCCGGCCGCGCTGCGGTCGAGCGACGACTCGAAGGCAAGCGGCGGCGCGGCGAGATCAAGACCGCGCGACGCTCGCGCGTCGGCGACGACGGATGAGACGCCCCGCCAACCTCGCCGAAGCCACGGAGTTGACCGTCACCCTGCGCCAGCGCCTGGCCGATGCCGGCGATCCGTTCCGCGCGCCGCCCGAGCCACCCGAGAGCTGCTGCGGACGGGGCTGCACGGGTTGCGTCTGGGAGGCCTACTACGGGGCCCTTGAATACTGGTGGCAGCAGGCTGTCGAGCGGCTCGCCGGGCGGGGCGCAGCGCCGTCGGACGACAGGCAAGCGCCCGCCCTGGACGACGGACCGACCGCCTGACGCCGCCGGGCCGGCACTCACCGTGCCGTCAGGGTCAGCAGGATGTCCGCGTACCACGCACAGTTCAGCCCCAGCGCCTCATCGGTCGCGAGGTCGCGCCCGCCAATGTCCAGCCGGGCCGAGTGAATGCCCAGCAGGCGCCACGGCAGCGCCGCAAGCGCGCCATCGGCCGGCGCCGCACGCATCACGACCGGGGCACCGCTGCTGCCTCGGTGGGTGCGCGCATCGGTCAGGAAATAGCCACGACCCTCGAAGCGCAGGCCGAACGACGACGCGACGATGGCCTGCCGCGCCACCGGCAGGCGGTGCAGCTCGTCGCCGAAACCCAGCGGGAAGCCGACGATCAGCAAGGGCGTCCCGACCTCGACCGGATCCGGGTCGCTCACCAGGTGGGCCGGTGTGAAAGCCTGCAGGCGTGCATCGGCGGGCAAGGCCGCGCGCTCCAGCTCGATGACCGCCACATCCACATCCCCCGCGCTGTCGCCACCTTGCCGCCAAACGGACTCGCCGTTGCGGTAGAGCGGAACCGAGAAACCCGTGCATTCGGCGACGTTGTCCAGGTCGATGTGGACGTCGATCGTCAGTCGATCCGGCAGATGGCCGCTCCGCTCGTCACACACCACGTGGCGACTGGTCACGAGAAACAGCCGCTCGTCCCGCGCAAAGAAGAAGCCACTGGCGTTCGACAGGGCGCGGTCCCCCTGATGGGTGCCAATCGGCGCTGCGGCGAGGAGGATCGGTTCGATCAAGACGAGTCGTCCAGCGGCTCCGGCGGATGCCGGAATCGATCCAGTATGCCGCAGTCTGAAGGTGCCTGCCTGCCGCGGGCCGGCGCCTATGGCTTTCTCGTCGCGGCACAAGACGGTACGCTGCCACGACCATGCCGGTCACCCTCGCCCAGCTCCGTCGCCACGCCATCGCGCGCAGCCTGTTCGCGCCCACCTCCCTCGGCCGGGCGATCGACCGGCTCGGCTTCGTTCAGGCGGATCCAATCCGGGCGCCGGCACGTGCCCAGGACCTGACGCTGAGACAGCGGGTGAAGGACTACCGCGCCGGCGATCTGGACCGGCGCTACCCCCGCCTTGCGCTCGAGGAGGATCACTTCGTCAACTACGGGTTCCTGCCGCGCGCGACCCAGGCGCTGATGCACCCCCGTACCGCACGCCGGCCCTGGACGCCATCACGCGAGGAGCGGGCACGCGCCGTGCTCGACTGGGTGGCCGAGCGCGGCGTCGTGCACCCGCGCGAGGTCGATGCCCACTTCGCCCATGGCCGCGCCCGAACCTGGTTTGGCGGCACGGCGAGCGCGTCGACCCAGCTGCTCGACGACATGCACTATCGTGGCCTGCTCCGGGTCGCGCGCCGCGAGCGGGGCATTCGGTTGTACGCGGTCCGCCCGGCCACGCCGCCACCCGCCGACGCGGCCGCCGCGTTCGACGCCCTGATCGACGTGTTCGTCGGCAAGTACGCCCCGTTGCCGGCCGCCACGCTGGGCCAGCTGCTCACGCAGCTGCGCATCGGTGTCCCGCAGTGGGCAGGCGATCGACACACGGCGCTGCACCGCGCCAAGCAGCGCCTCTCCCATGCGCGGGTCGATGGCATCGACTGGTACTGGCCCTCCTCTGAGCGCCTGCGCGGAGGAACGCCGGCCGATCAGGTCCGCCTGCTCGCGCCGTTTGATCCGGTGGTCTGGGATCGGCGCCGTTTCGAATGCTTCTGGGGCTGGCGCTACCGCTTCGAAGCCTATACACCGGCGGCAGAACGCAAGCTGGGCTACTACGCGCTCCCCCTGCTTTGGCGTGACGCGGTGATCGGCTGGGCCAACGTCACGCTGCGGGCCGGCCGGGTGAGCGCCGACGTCGGCTTCGCCAGCGACGCGGCGAAGACCGACCCGGTGTTCCGGCGCGAGTTGGATGCGGAGATCGCGCGCCTGGAGGCCTTCCTGCAGCCGCGCGACACCTGATCGCGGCCCGGCCCGGGCCGCTTCAGGCCGGCATCGGCACCGCCGCCGGCGCCTCGAGACCACGGCGCAGGCGCCACTGCTTGACCAGCGCATAGAGGGCCGGGATGACGGCCAGGGTCAGCACGGTGGAGGAGATCATGCCACCAACCATCGGCGCGGCGATCCGGCTCATCACCTCGGATCCCGTGCCACTGCTCCACATGATCGGCAACAGGCCTGCCATGATCGCAACGACGGTCATCATCTTCGGCCGGACGCGCTCGACAGCGCCTTCCATGATCGCGTCGAACAGGTCGCCGGCCGTGGCGTCGCGCCCTTCGACCGCCAGCGCGTCCTTCTTCTCCTGCCACGCATGGTCGAGGTAAATCAGCATGACGACCCCGGTCTCGGCGGCGACGCCGGCCAGCGCAATGAATCCCACCGCTACGGCCACGCTCAGGTTGTAGCCGAGAGCCCACATCAGCCAGATGCCCCCCACCAGCGCGAACGGCACCGACAGCATCACGATCAGCGTTTCGGTGAGCCGGCGGAAATTGAGATACAGCAGCACGAAGATGATCGCCAGCGTCACCGGCACGACCACCGACAGCTTCTCCTTGGCCCGCTCCATGTACTCGAACTGCCCCGACCAGGCCGCGTAATAGCCGGACGGGAAGCTCACCCGCTCGGCCACCGCCTGGCGCGCCTCGGCCACGTAGGAGCCGACATCGCGGTCGCGGATATCCACGAACACGTAGGCGGTGAGCAGCGCGTTCTCGGTCTTGATCGCCGGTGCGCCATTGCGGATGCGGATGTCGGCAAGCTGTCCGAGGGGGATCATGCCGCCGGCGGTCGGGATGAAAACCTCGTTGGCGATGCGCTCGGGATCGGAGCGCATTTCGCGCGGGTATCGCACGGAGACCCCGTAGCGCTCGAGCCCCTCGACGGCCGTGGTGACCGTTTCGCCCCCCAGCGCGGTCGCGATGACCTTCTGGAAGTCGCCGACCGTGACGCCGTAGCGGGCAAGCTGGTCCCGCCGCGGGGCGATATCCAGGTAGTAGCCCCCGGTCACCCGGTCGGCGTACGCGCTCGAGGTTCCGGGCACGGCCTTGACGACCTGCTCGATCTCGCGGGCCAGTCGCTCGATCACCTTCAGGTCCGAACCGAAGACCTTGACCCC
>JBNLCM010000135.1:0-33111 GCA_050303815.1 Rhodocyclaceae bacterium | reverse complement strand
CACCCGCGCCGGCCGCCGCAGCACCGGCACCGGCCAGGGCGACCGCACCCGCGGCTGCTCCGGCCCCCGCCGCGGCAGCCGCGGCACCGAGCGCAGTGACGCTCGGCGGCAAGGTGCACGCCAGCCCCTCGGTGCGCGCCTTTGCCCGCGAGCTGGGTGTCGACCTCGCGCAGGTCAAGGCCACCGGACCGAAAAACCGCATCGTCAAGGAAGACGTCAAGGCCTTTGTCAAGGGCGCCCTGGCGGGTGGTGGCGCCAAGCCGGCCGCCGCGGCCGGTGCCAGCCTGGGCGGCGGCCTCGACCTGCTGCCGTGGCCGAAGGTGGACTTCAGCAAGTTTGGCGAGATCGAGTCCAAGCCGCTGTCGCGCATCAAGAAGATCTCCGGCCAGAACCTCGCCCGCAACTGGGTGATGATCCCGGCGGTGACCTACCACGAGGATGCCGACATCACCAGCCTCGAGGATTTCCGCAAGCAGCTCAACAAGGAAAACGAGCGCTCCGGCAAGAAGCTGACGATGCTTGCCTTCCTGATGAAGGCCTGCGTCAAGGCCCTGCAGGAGTACCCGGAAGTCAACACCTCGCTCGACGGCGACAACCTGATCTACAAGAAGTACTACCACATCGCCTTCGCGGCCGACACGCCGAACGGGCTGGTCGTGCCGGTGGTGAAGGACTGCGACAAGAAAGGCGTGTTCGAGATCGCGGCCGAGACCGCCGAGTTGGCCAAGAAGGCCCGCGACGGCAAGCTCGGGCCGAAGGACATGTCCGGTGCCTGCTTCACGATCAGCTCGCTGGGCGGCATCGGCGGCACCTATTTCGCGCCGATCGTCAACGCGCCGGAAGTGGCCATCCTCGGTGTCAACAAGAGCGAGATCAAGCCGGTCTGGAACGGCAAGGAGTTCGCGCCGCGCCTGATCCTGCCGCTGTCGCTGACCGCCGACCACCGCGTCATCGACGGCGCGCTGGCCACCCGCTTCAACGTCATGATTGCCCAGCTGCTGGCCGACTTCCGTCGGGTCCTGCTGTAAGGAGGCCGGAAAGATGAGTCAGATTGTTGAAGTGAAGGTCCCGGACATCGGTGATTTCTCCGACGTCCCGATCATTGACCTGTTCGTCAAGGTGGGCGACACCATCGCCGAGGAGGACGCCATCTGCACGCTGGAGTCCGACAAGGCCACGATGGACGTGCCCTCGCCGGCCAGCGGCCGTGTCGCCGAGGTGCTGGTCGCCGTCGGCGACCGGGTTTCGGAAGGCGCGCTGCTGATCAAGCTCGAGGCCGGCGCGGCCGCATCCGCACCGGCGCCGGCGACGGCGCCGGCAGCCAGTGCGCCGGCAGCGGCCCCCGCGGCACAACCGCCGGCTGCCGGCGGTGGCGTGTCGGTCGTGAGCGTGCCGGACATCGGCGACTTCTCGGACGTTCCCATCATCGACTTCTACGTCAAGGTGGGCGACACCATCGCGGCTGAGGACGCGATCTGCACGCTGGAGTCGGACAAGGCCACGATGGACGTGCCCTCGTCCGCCGGCGGCAAGGTCGTCGAGGTGCTGGCCGCCGTGGGCGACAAGGTTTCGATGGGCTCCCCGCTCATCAAGCTGGAAGGTGGCGCCGGTGCGGCAGCCGCCGCGCCCCAGGCTGCGGCCGCCGCGCCACCGGCCGCGCCGGCACCGACCGCGGCGAGCCATGCCGGCGGCGCCGACATCGAGTGCGACATGCTCGTGCTCGGCGCTGGCCCCGGTGGCTACTCGGCCGCCTTCCGCGCCGCTGACCTTGGCCTCAAGACCGTCATCGTCGAGCGCTACGCGACGCTTGGCGGCGTCTGCCTGAACGTCGGCTGCATCCCCTCGAAGGCGCTGCTGCACGTCGCCGCGGTGATGGATGAGGCCGAGCACATGGGAACGGCAGGCATCAAGTTCGCCAAGCCCGAGGTCGACCTGGACGCCCTGCGCAGCCACAAGGACAAGGTGGTAGGCAAGCTCACCGGCGGCCTCGCGGGCATGGCCAAGGGCCGCAAGGTGGACATCGTGCGCGGCTACGGCCATTTCCTCGATCCGAACCATCTCGAGGTCGAGGAAACCACCGGCGATGGCCAGGACAAGACCGGCGCCAAGAAGGTCGTGCGGTTCAAGCACTGCATCATCGCCGCCGGCTCCGCCGCGGTGCACCTGCCCTTCATCCCGCGTGACGATCGCGTCGTCGATTCGACCGGCGCGCTGGAACTGCGGCAGGTGCCCGAGCGCATGCTGGTGATCGGTGGCGGCATCATCGGCCTCGAGATGGCCACCGTGTATTCCACGCTCGGCGCCCGCGTCGACGTGGTGGAGATGCTCGACCGGCTGATGCAGGGCCCGGACGCCGACGCGGTCAAGGTGTGGGAGAAGCAGAACGCCCACCGCTTCGACAACGTCATGCTGAAGACCAAGACCACCGCGGTCGAGGCGAAGGACGACGGCCTGTACGTCACCTTCGAAGGCGACAAGGCCCCCGAGGGACCACAGCGCTACGACATGATCCTGCAGTCGGCCGGGCGTCGCCCGAACGGCCACAAGATCGGTGCCG
This sequence comes from Rhodocyclaceae bacterium, assembly GCA_050303815.1. Lineage (GTDB taxonomy): Bacteria > Pseudomonadota > Gammaproteobacteria > Burkholderiales > Rhodocyclaceae > Cognatazoarcus. The sequence continues at coordinate 30,554 of JBNLCM010000135.1, read as the reverse complement.
ACAAGGCCGGCGTGATCGTCCAGGAGAACGGCTTCATTCCGGTCGATGCCCAGATGCGCACCAACGTGCCGCACATCTTCGCGATCGGCGACATCGTCGGCAACCCGATGCTCGCCCACAAGGCCGTGCATGAGGCCCACGTCGCCGCCGAGGTGGCGGCCGGCCAGAAGAGTGCCTTCGACGCAACCGTGATCCCAGGCGTCGCCTACACCCATCCGGAAGTGGCCTGGGTCGGCTACACCGAGGCAGATGCCAAGAAGGAAGGCCGCAAGGTTGAGGTGGCCAAGTTCCCCTGGGCCGCCAGCGGACGCGCCATCGCCAACGGTGCCGACTACGGCTTCACCAAGCTGATCTTCGACGCCGACACCCACCGGGTCATCGGTGGCGCCATCGTCGGCCCGTCGGCCGGCGACATGATCGGCGAGGTGTGCCTCGCGATCGAGATGGGCGCCGACGCGGTGGACATCGGCAAGACCATCCACCCGCACCCGACCCTCGGCGAGACGGTCGGCATGGCGGCCGAGGTCGCCCACGGCAGCTGCACGGACGTGCCACCGGCCCGCAAGAAGAAGTGAGCGACGCGGTCGGCAGACCGCCCCGGCACGACAACGGCGGCTCGATGAGCCGCCGTTTTTTCGTCGCCGCGGTGCGCGGACGATCCGGCCACGCCATGAAAAACGGCGACCCGAAGGTCGCCGTCTGCCGGTACGTATCCTCGCCCGACGCTCAGAGCTTCTCGTCGGCCTCGCGGCTCGCCAGCATTACGTCCTGCTCGATCCGGCGGGTGAACTTCCAGCCTTCCACGGTATTCACGAAGGCGAAGCCGGTGGGGCCATCAATGTACACATCGTAGGAGCCCGTCTGCGAGGCGGCGACTTCTTTCGGGGAGGTGACGCGCTTGCCGTAGGGTGCGTCCGGGCCGGCGGCAAAGGCGGCAGCGGCGGTGGTCAACACAATGGCCGACAAGGCGGCCTTGACGATCGGTTTCATGGGGCTGTACTCCTGCTAGTTGTCAATTCTTTGCGTCGCAACGACCCCGGATCTCCGCGTGATCCGCTCTCTCGGGCTGCTGCGCGACTTCTTTGTCAGCCTCTGTTCTACACGCCTCTTTGCATTGCACCAAATCAGATTGTTGATCGACCCATAAGCGGAATCTTCATCGTGAACGGCCTCACGGCAAGAGAAGGCGCCCCGGACAAGCCGGGGCGAAAGCGCCGCGAGCATGGCCATGCAGACACACCACGGTCACGGCGGGGACAGCGTCGTTCAGCCGATCAGGCCGCCCACGGGCGAGCTGGGTTCGCCCCGGTAGGTGCGCCGGGGCATCCGGCCGGCGAGGAAGGCGTCACGCCCAGCCGCGACCGCCGCGGCCATCGCCCGGGCCATCCGGACCGGATCGCCGGCGTGGGCGATGGCGGAGTTCATCAGCACGCCGTCGCAGCCGAGCTCCATCGCCACCGCAGCGTCGGAGGCCGTCCCGACGCCCGCATCGACGATCACCGGCACCCGCGCCTGCTCGATGATGATCGACAGGTTCCAGGGGTTGAGGATGCCCATGCCCGAGCCGATCAGGCTCGCCAGCGGCATCACGGCGATGCAGCCCAGGTCCTCCAGCATGCGGGCCTGCACCGGGTCGTCGGAGCAATACACCATCACCTCGAAGCCGTCCTTCACGAGCGCATCGGCGGCCTTCAGGGTTTCGGGCATGTTGGGGAACAGGGTGCGCTCGTCGCCGAGCACCTCGAGCTTGACCAGGGCATGGCCATCCAGCAGCTCGCGGGCCAGCTGAAGCGTTCGCACCGCATCGGTGGCGCTGTAGCAGCCGGCGGTGTTGGGCAGGATTGTGAACTGCTCGGGCGGCAGCACGTCGAGCAGGTTCGGTTGCGACGGATCCTGCCCGATGTTGCTGCGGCGGATCGCCACGGTGACGATCTCCGCGCCGCTTGCCTCCGTCGCGGCCCGCGTCTCGTCGAGATCGCGATACTTGCCGGTCCCCACCAGCAGGCGCGAGCCAACAACGTGCGAGCCCAGCCTCAGGGCGTCGAGGGGCGCGTCCTTCGGTTGTTTCATCGCGCCCTCCTCAGGCTGGCCGGGCCATTTTCTTGCCCAGCGCCTCGCTGGCATAGCCCAGCGCCAGGCCCGCGATCCACGACAGGATGACGAACACGATGCTCTCGTCCACCTTGCCACCCGACCCGAAATACGTCGCCGCCCCGAGGAAGGCCGCTGGCGTATACGACAGCGCAGCCACGTCGGAGAGGACGACCAGCACGAAGGCCAGCAGTGCGACGAGACCGATCAGCGCGCCCAGCCCGCCGCCGACTGCCCCGACGGCATACATCGTGAGCGCGGTCAGCAGGATGGCCACGGTGCTCGCGGCCAGGGGCTTGAGGACGCCGTCCCGCCCACCGCCAGCGGCGTAGAAGGCCGCCCAGGCGACGAAGCCGATCCAGGGATAGAAGCCGAGGTTCGGCAGGCCGATGCTCACGTAGACCCAGAGGGCGACCAGCAGGGCAATGCTGAGGCCAAGTGCATGCAGCAGTTTCATGGATGTCTCCTGTAGTTATGTGGTGTGGTGCGTTTCGGGCGGAGAGGGTGTCAGCCGCCGCCCACGGCAACGACGATCTCGATACGATCGTCGGGATTCAGGGCGCTCGCCTCGTGGCGGCTGCGCGGCACGATCTCGCCGTTGCGTTCGACGGCCACGCGACGGTCCTGGTAGCCCAGGTCGAGCAACAGGTCGGCAATGCGCCATCCCTGCGGAATCAGCATCGCCTGCCCGTTGACCTGGATGCGGTTCATGGGGCGCCTCCGCCGGCCGCGCGGGCCGCCGCACCGGCGACCTGCTCGGCGTGATAGGACGAGCGCACCAGCGGCCCCGCCGCCACCTCGTCGAAGCCGAGGTCCAGGCCGGTTCGGCGCAGGCGGTCGAAGGTCTCGGGGGTCACGTAGCGATGCACCGGCAGGTGGTCGCGCGAAGGCGGCAGGTACTGGCCGAGGGTCAGGATGCGGCAGCCGTGGGCGCGCAGGTCGCGCATCACGGACACCACCTCGTCGTCGGTCTCGCCCAGACCGAGCATCAGGCCCGACTTGGTCGGCACCCGCGCCATCGTCCGGGACGCATCCACCAGCAGCTGCAGTGATCCGAGGTAGTCCGCGCCGGGGCGCACCGCGCGGTAGAGCCGCGGCACGGTCTCGATATTGTGGTTGAAGACGTCGGGCGGTGCGCCGGCGAGAACGGCGAGCGCCAGCTCGGCGCGGCCGCGGAAGTCCGGCGTCAGGATCTCGATGGCCAGGTCGGACGAGCCGGCCCGCAAGGCATGGATGCAGGCAGCGAAATGCGCGGCGCCCCCGTCCCGCAGGTCGTCCCGGTCCACCGATGTCAGTACCACGTGGCGCAGCCCCATGGCCGCGACGGTGCTGGCCAGGTGCCCGGGTTCGTCCGGGTCCGGCGTTGCCGGGCGGCCGTGCGCCCCGTCGCAGAACGGGCAGCGTCGGGTGCAGGCGGCACCGAGGATCATGAACGTGGCCGTACCGCTGGCGAAGCATTCGCCGATGTTCGGGCAGGCGGCCTCCTCGCAGACCGTGTGCAGGTGCTGCGCGCTCAGCACCGATTGCAGCGCCCGCACCGCTGGGGTGCCGGGATCGCGTGCGCGCAGCCAGGCCGGCCGCGGTGGCGAGGCCACTGTCCGGTCCACCTGAACCGGTATGCGCGCGAGCTTTTCCGCGCCGCGCAGCCCGGCGGCAAGCCGTGTCGATTGCATGGATGTCGCTCCAAAGCTTGGCCGGGCGGCGCCGGCACCGCGCGCCGCCCGGGCTGCGGGTTCAGCCGAGGAAGTGCCCGATCAAGCGGTTCACCTCGTTGGCCGCCTCCATCTGGACCATGTGCCCCTGGCCCGCCAGCACCTCGACCCGTACCTGGCCGCCGGCGGACGGCGCGTGGGCCACCGGGATGATCCGGTCGCTCTCGCCCCAGATCACCAGCACCGGCTTGCCCAGCGAGGCCGGCACGCCCGCCATGACCTGCGTCTGGCGGCCGCCGGCAAAGAGCTGGCCGGCCAGCGTCGCGAGGGCACTGCCCACCCCCTCCAGGCGCTTGTACTTGAGCATGTCGTCCACCAGCTGGCGGGTGACCAGGCTGGTGTCGGCGAACAGCTCGCCGAGCAGGGGCTTCAGCGCGCGGCGGTCGCCGGCCGCGACAAAGCCGTCGATGTAGGTGCCATTGATCTCTTCTCCCAGCCCCGCGCTGCAGATCAGCACCAGGGACTTCACCCGTTCGGGGGCGCGGCGGGCGATGTCGAGACACACCGCGCCGCCCATCGAGTGACCCGCGAGGTGGGCCGACTCGATGCCGATCGCGTCCATGAATGCCAGCACGGTGCTGGTCAGCGTGGCGAGCGAGCCGTCACCCACGTCCTTGGCCGACTCGCCGTGGCCCGGCAGGTCGAGCGCATACACCGCGCGATCCCCCGCCAGGGCCTCGTGATTGAACAGCCAGTTGTTGAGATCACCCCCGAAGCCGTGGATCAGCACCAGCGGTTCGCCACCCTCGCCGTGCTTCATGTAGCGGATACGGTGGCCCGCCACCTCGATCTTCTCCGGGGCCGGGCCGCTCTCCTCCTCGTCGTCGGAGGGCGGCACGAACTCCGCCAGGAAGGCGGCCACCGCCGCGTCGATCTCGCCATCCGGCACGGCGGCGTCGGCCACCACGCCGAGCAGACCGCCGACCGGAAGCACGTCCTCCTCGCCGGCCAGTTGCCGACGCAGCACGCCGGCGACCGAGGCTTCGACCGCACCGGCGATCTTTTCGCTCTCGACCTCGACGATCTCCTCGCCGAGTTCGATCGCATCTCCGACACCCTTCAACCACTCATTGACCTTTCCTTCCTTCATGGAAAGGCCCCACTTGGGCATCGTGAGCATATGGATTGCAGACATCAACGGTACTCCTTGACTCGCGTGACGGCCGCCTCGATGGCAGCCGCGCCGGGGATGTAGAGGTCCTCCAGGGCATCGGAGAACGGTACCGGCACGTGGGGTGCCGTCACCTGCTCGATCGGCGCCTTGAGGGCGCCGAAGGCCTTCTGCGCCACAATGCCGGCGATGTCGGAGGCCATGCTGCAGCGGGGGTTGGATTCATCCACCACCACCAGCCGTCCGGTCTTCTCGACGCTCTCGAGGATGGTGTCCTCGTCGAGCGGGGAGGTGGTCCGGGGGTCGATGACTTCGCAGTGGATGCCCTTCTTCTGCAGGGACGCGGCCGCGTCCTGGGCAAAGCCCACCATTCGGCCGATCGCAACGATGGTCACGTCATCGCCCTCGCGCACCACGGCCGCTTCGCCGAAGGGCACGGTATAGAGTTCCTCGGGCACCTCGCCTTCCATCGTGTAGAGCACCTTGTGCTCCATGAAGATGACCGGGTCGTTGTCGCGGATCGACTGGATCAGCAGGCCCTTGGCGTCGTAAGGGTTCGACGGCACCGCCACCTTCAGCCCGGGGATGTGGGTGAAGATGTTGTACAGGCACTGGGAGTGCTGGGCCGCGGCGCGGAAACCCGCGCCGTACATCGTGCGGATCACGACCGGGGTCTCGGCCTTGCCGCCGAACATGTACTTGAACTTGGCCGCCTGGTTGAAGATCTGGTCGAAGCACACGCCCATGAAATCCACGAACATCAGTTCGGCCACCGGCCGCATGCCGTTGCAGGCGGCGCCGACGGCTGCCCCGATGAATCCCGACTCGGAGATCGGGGTATCCAGCACGCGCCCCGGATGCTTGTGATAGAGGCCCTTGGTCACGCCGAGCACGCCGCCCCAGGCGTCCTCCTCGCCAGGCGATCCGGCGCCGCCGGCGTTGTCCTCGCCCATCACGATGACGGTCTTGTCGCGCGCCATCTCCTGGTCCAGCGCCTCGTTGATGGCCTGCTGGTAAGTGATCTTTCTTGCCATGTCTGGTCTCCTCGCTCGGTTCAGTAGCTCACGTACACGTCGGTCATCAGGTCGGCCGCGCCCGGCTTGGGATCGCTCTTGGCCTTGTCCACCGAACCATCGATCAGCGACTTGATCTCGGCGTCGATGGCGTCGAGCTGGGCCGCCGTGATCTCGCCGTTGGCCGTCACGCGCTTGCGGAACTGCATCAGGCAGTCCTTGGTCTCGCGCAGCTTCTGGACCTCGCCGTCAGCGCGGTAGGTCTGCTGGTCGCCCTCGAAGTGACCGTAGTAGCGCGACAGCTTCATCTCGATCAGGGTCGGGCCGCCGCCATCGCGGGCGCGCCGGATGGCCTCCCCGGCGGCCTCGTACACCGCGAAGAAGTCGAAGCCGTCGACGATCACGCCCGGCATGCCGAAAGCCGAGGCGCGGTCGGCGATGTTGTCGCAGGCCACCGAGAAGGTGGATGAGGTGGCCTCGGCGTAGCCGTTGTTCTCCGCGACGAAGATCGCCGGCAGGTTCCACACCGTGGCCAGGTTCATGGCCTCGAAGATCGTGCCCTGGTTGGAGGCACCGTCCCCGAAGAAGCACACACCCACGGTCTTGTCGCCACGCAGCTTGGACGCCAGGGCGGTACCGCAGATCAGCGGGCCGCCACCACCGACGATGCCGTTGGCCCCGAGCATGCCCACGCCCAGATCGGCAATGTGCATCGAGCCCCCCTTGCCCTTGCAGGTGCCGGTGGCGCGCCCCCAGATCTCGGCCATCATGCCGACGGGGTCGACCCCCTTGGCGATGCAGTGGCCATGTCCGCGGTGGGTGCTGGCGATGTAGTCGTTGCCGGACAGGTGCATGCACACCCCGGTGGCCGAAGCCTCCTCGCCGGCATAAAGGTGGACGAAGCCGGGGATCTCGCCGGTGGCGAAGTCGTTGTGTACCCGCTCCTCGAATTCCCGGATCGTGCGCATCGTCCGGTAGGCCTTCAGCAGGCCTTCGCGATTCAGCGTCTCGCTCACTATCAGTCTCCTTCCTTGGTTGTGGTCGTGCAGACCGGTTGCAGCGACCCGGCGCCCCAGGGCCCGTGCCGCGTGTTCTCTCATGACCGTCATCGCGCCGGCGGATCCGGCGCCACATCCCCAAGCACACCGCTGCGCACGGCCTCGCGCAGCGTGGCGCTCACATCGAGGGTCCAGGGGCCGTCGAGCGACAGGCGCACCTCGGCAATGTCGCCGTCGAGCAGCTCGATCTCCCGCTCGCCGTCGAGGGCGATGCTTCCCTGCCGCGTCGCGACGAGGTAGTCGATACCCGGCCGCATGCGGTCCGATTCGGTGACCTGCAGGTGGGTCAGCAGGCCGGGTGCGATAGGTGCCCACACGGGCTGCCCCTCCCGGCCACAGCGGACGAAGGCCCCCGCCGGCTCGTGCCGCCCGACCGGCTCGACCATCGCCGCGATGCTCGACAGGCCGATCGCGTCGGGCTCCGCGAACGCGACGAACAGCTCCTCGATCGTGTCGCCGGACCACACGGCGCGCGCGCCAACGTGGGCCATGCGCGTCACACAGACGTCCACCAGCGCCAGCTCGTGGCGTCCGCCGACGCGCACGTGGAGGCACTTGTTCCGCTTCAGTGCGATCTCGGCCGGTACCCGACCGGTGGCGTAGAGGGCGGTGGCGAGGCCGGTGACGGTGGCCTCGCGCAGGTCGGGAAAGACGTTGTTGGTCCCTGACGAGAGGGTTGCCAGCGGCATCTCCGGCACGGCGCCGGCGACGTTGCGGTGCGTACCGTCTCCCCCCAGCACGACAACCACGCGCGCACCGGCCTCGGCCATCGCCCGCGCCGCACGCTCACTGTCGACCGCGCCATCCTCGAGGGACATCTCGACAAACTCGACCAGGGGCCACGGCGGCAGCCGCTGGGCGTGATGGGTCCGTATGGCGCGGATCACGCCGGCGGCGATCCCGGTCGCGTCCGGCATCATCAGGACGCGATGCACGCCCAGCTGCCCGAGCGGGCCGAGCAGGCGCTGCACCATGTTGGCCTTCTCGGCGGTCGGGAAGACCGAGGCCTTGGCGGTCAGCCGGCGGATGTCGCGCCCCGAGGCGGGGTTGGCGATCAGGCCGACGACGATCTCCGATGTGGGGTTGGGGGGCACGGCAGGCATTCCGCTGTTCGATGCCCTTCCAGCGCACAGGCTGTGCCAAGGGCATGCCCGGCCCACCGTCTGGCGCCCCCGTCATGGCGGATTTCACCTTGAACGACAAGGCCTTGCCGGTCGCCGCGCGGCCCGTCCGGCAACCACCCCGCAGGCCGCTCCGGCACGCCAGCCGGGCGAACACGTGAGTCACGAGGCACGCTGGAGGCAGGACAGCTGTTGCAGCGGGTGAGACACGTGTACGCATTGCGCAGCCGGGGGGCCGCGAATAACCTTCGACATAGGGGATCACCCTTGCGACGAGATCCGGCGGCACTGACCAGTCGGACGGGAGGAGACAAAATGCGGACTCATCAGACCATTGCGCGCCATGTCGGGCGCGTCATCGACGTCGTCGAGCGCGGCGCCACCCTGGGCAACGACGGATCGGCCGGCCGACTGGCCCGGTCGTGGCAGCGCTCGCTCAACAACCACCAGGTCGATCCGGCGCAGATCAACGTGCCGCGCGTCGTCACCTCGCAGGAGCTTCGAGAGCACCGCGACCGTCTCGAGGCCTTCATGCGCATCTCGCGCGAGGGCATTGACCGGCTCTATTCCCAGGTCCTGCCCGCCAACTACTGCGTGCTGATGACCGACGCCGAAGGCATCACCATCGACTACCGCACGGTGCCCGGCCTCGACAAGGAGTTCAAGGAAGAAGGTTTCCGCGTCGGCACCTGCTGGTCGGAGGAGCGCGAGGGCACCTGCGGCGTGGGTACCAGCCTGGTGGACGGCCAGCCGACACTGGTCCATCGCGACGAACACTTCCGCACCCACAACATCCAGTTCACCTGCAGCTCGGCGCCGATCTTCGGCCTCGAGGGGAAGCCCATCGCGCTGCTCGATGCCTCGGCGCTCTACTCGCCCGAGCAACGGGACAGCCAGATGCTGGTCTTCCGGATGGTGATCGAGCGGGCCCAGCAGATCGAGAACGCCTTCGCCTACTACAGCCTGCGGCCCTACTGGGTCCTGCAATGTGGCCGGCTCGCCGAGTACCTCAGCGTGCAGACCGACTACATCGTCGCCTTTGACGACACCGGTCGCCTCGTCGGCGGCAACCGGCGCGCCAACCTCGAGCTGCTGACCCGCGATGGCTACAACCCGGTCTTCGTCCACGACCTCTTCGAGTGCACGGCCAACGACATCCTCGCGGCAGCCCATGCCCGTCCCGGCCAGCCCTTCCCGCTGCGGCTGCAGGGCTCGGGTGAGCGGATCTTCGCCACGCTGCGGGCGCCGGCCACGCGGACGCCCACCGCCGAACTGCAGCGTCGTGGCCCGGTGCTCAAGGCGACGCGGGCCCCCGACGGCGGCAACGACGTCCCCGGTTTCAGCCACCTGGCCCTGAACGACCCACGCGTGCGCGGCAACGTCGATCGGGCACTCAAGATCGTCAATCGCGATATCCCGGCGATGCTGCTCGGCGAGACCGGCACCGGCAAGGAGGCCTTTGCCCGCGCCCTGCATGACTTCAGCGACCGCCGCAGCAAGCCCTTCGTGGCGCTCAACTGCGCGGCCATTCCGGAGAACCTGATCGAGAGCGAGCTGTTCGGCTACCGGGAAGGCGCCTTCACTGGCGCGAAATCGAAGGGCGCCCGCGGCAAGATCCTGCAGGCCGATGGCGGCACCCTCTTCCTCGACGAGATCGGCGACATGCCGCTGCAGTTGCAGTGCCGGCTGCTGCGGGTCCTGGCAGAAGGCGAGGTGCTCGCGCTCGGCGCCGAAACCCCGGTGCCGGTCCAGTTGCACATCGTCTGCGCGACCCACCAGAACCTGCCCGAGCTGGTGGCCCAGGGGCGCTTCCGCGAGGACCTTTACTATCGCCTCAACGGCGCCGTGTTCCAGCTGCCCCCGCTGCGCGAGCGGACCGACATTCGCGAGGTGATCGACAAGGTGCTGAGCGAGGAAGCGCAGGCCATGGACCGGCCCGAACTCCACCTGGACAGCGGCGCCAGCGCCGCCCTCGAGGGGCACGACTGGCCCGGCAACATCCGCCAGCTGCGCCACGCCATGCGCTATGCCTGCGCGATTGCCGATGGCCATGTGATCCGCAAGGAACACTTCCCGCCCGATCTGTTCACCGGCCTGCGCCCGGTGGCGGTCCCGGACGGTGGTCCGGTCGCCCTGCGCGAATCCGCCTTCGCCCAGCCCCTGCGCGCGCCGGCGGCCCCGCCGGCACCGGTCAACCTGACGGACAGCGAGGCGATGCTGCGGGCGCAGATGATGGAGACGCTCCGCCGCAACCAGTGGCAGGTCAAGCTCTCCGCCCAGGAACTGGGCATGTCGCGCGCGACCTTCTACCGCAAGCTCGCGCGCTTCAACATCGTGCCGCCGAACCGGCGCGAATGACCGGGGTGACGCCTCAGGACATCGCGGCGTCGAGGGCCGGGTAGTCCGTGTAGCCGGCGGGTCCCGGGGTGTAGAAGGTGGCCGGATCCGCCGCGTTGAGGGGCGCGCGCTGGCGGATACGCTCGGCCAGGTCCGGGTTGGCGAGGTAGGCCGATCCAAAGGCCACCGCGTCCAGCTGCCCGGCGGCCACCGCCAGGCTGGCCTCGTCCGGCGTATAGCCCATGTTGCCCACCAGTGCGCCGGCGAAGGCTTCGCGCACCGGCGTGAGCAGGTCGCCGGACTGGCGTCCCAGGAAGTCCGCCCGCATCAGGTGCAGGTAGGCCAGGCTGAAGCGGTTCAGCTCGCCGGCGAGCCAGCCGGCCAGCCCGACCGGATCGCTGTCGACCATGTCATTGAAGCTGTTGAGGGGCGACAACCGAAGACCCACGCGGCCGCTGCCAACCTCGCGCCCCACCGCCTCGAGCACTTCGAACAGCAATCGCGCGCGGTTCTCCCGCGGGCCGCCATACGGCCCGCTGCGGCGGTTGGTGCCGTCACGCAGGAACTGGTCGATGAGGTAGCCATTGGCGCCGTGCACCTCGACACCGTCGAAGCCGGCGCGCATCGCGTTGGCCGCGGCGCGGGCAAAGGCGCTGACAATGCCCGGGATCTCGTTGTCGTGCAGTGGCCGCGGTACGGTGTAGGCCTGCTTGCCCTCGGGCGTGTGCGTCGAGTCGTTGCGGATCGCCAATGCGCTCGGCGCGACCGCCGGCGTGCGGCCGTTGAGCAGCGGATGGCAGGCCCGCCCGCCGTGCCACAGCTGCAGCACGATGCGTCCGCCCGCGGCGTGGACCGCATCGGTCACCTGGCGCCAGCCGGCGACCTGCGCGCCCGAATAGACGCCCGGCTCCATCCAGAAGGCGGACGCCCCCTCGGTGACCATCGTCGCCTCCGCAATGATCAGGCCCGCGCCGGCCCGCTGCGCATAGTAGGTGGCCATCAGGTCGTTGGGCAGGTGCGCCTCGCCCGCACGGCAGCGCGTCAGCGGGGCCATCAGAATGCGGTTCGGCAGGCGCAGGTCGCCTGCCTTCAGCGGCGAGAAGAGCGTCGTCATCGGGTGTTGTCCTTCTTCGTATGGTCGGGTCATGGCCGGCAACGGCCAGGCACCGCCAGTCTGGAGACAGTGGTTACAAATATCAACCAGTAGTATTTTGGTAACCTGGTTCCCCGCACGTGACCATCCTGTCATGACCGTCCCCGACCAACGCAATCGCTGCACCGAACCCTGCCCGATCGAACGCGGGATGCGCGTGCTGGGCGGAAAATGGACCGGCTCGGTCCTGTGGCACCTCCAGGGCGGCCCGATCCGCTTCAACGACCTCGCCCGCCAGCTGGGTGGCGCGAGCAAGAAAATGGTCGATCAGCGCCTGAAGGCGCTCGAGACGCACGGACTCGTCGAGCGGAAGGTGCTCAGCATGAGACCGATCGCGGTGACCTACGAACTGACCGCGGCGGGCCGCAGCGCCCTCGAGGTGCTCGAACGCCTGCGCACGTGGACCGAGGCCAACGGCGTCTGAGTCCGGTGCCGCGTCAGGCCACCTCGACGAAGCGAACCACCGGAATCCACCCTCGCGTGCGGCGTGCCAGCCGCGCGGGCAGGTCTTCACCCTCGAAGCTCGCGGGCGATTCGCGGATCCGCTCCGGCGGCACGTCGTCCATGGCCCGCACGCTCACCACCGCGTAGGTCTGGCCGTCGATCTCGGAGCTCACCACGGGCACGACGCCGCAGCGCGGGCAGACATGGAACCGCGCGCTGCCGGTACCGAAACGGTAGGACGCCGCCGCAATGTCGCGCCGGACACGGACCTCGAGCGAACCGGTCGGGCTTGAGGTCCAAAGCCCCCCGTGCTTGCGACAGAAGCTGCAGTCGCAGGCTCGCGCGGGGATCGTCGGCGCCTCGCCCCCCCAGTCCAGCGTGAATGAGAGTGCGCCACAATGGCAGCTACCCGTAATCTTCATCGTACCTCCCTGGTCTTGGTTGGCTCGGCCGCTTCGACAGGCGTCGCCGTCCATTATGCGCACCCCCGCAATCGCGGCATGATAGTTCGCTGCATTGCGTCATCGTTCCTCGCCGGACGGCGGTACATTTGTAAAACTTCACGTCTTATTACGATCCAACGGTCGGCCACGGGTATCGCCCCGACGACACTACGCTCGCACACCCATGGGATCCGCCTCCCCCCTGACCACGCCGCGTCGCCTGCTGGCCGCCTTTTCGCTGGCCGGCGTCCTGATCATCGGGTTGCTCTGGGCCGTCGCCATCACCGAGGTGGAGCGGCTGCGCGCGGAGTCGCTGCGCGAGTCACGGCAGATTGTCGCGTTGAAGGCACAGATGTACGCCGAGGCCACACGACCGATCCTGCAGCGCCTCGACGCCCTCCTGCTGGACCTGCGCGACCACTGGGACGGCGACCCGGAGGCGATGGCCGCGACGGTCGAAGCCCGCCAGCTGACCATGCCGGACCTTCCGATCCGCATCCGCATCGTCGACGCCAGCGGCCAGCTGCGCTTCTCCAGCGCACCGGTCGCCGCCGACCCGGGCGGACCGGAGAACGCGCCGGAGATGGTCGTTCACCTCGCTGCGCCGGGTCGCGACGCCCTGTTCATCGGACCAGCAGTCGACGGTGCCCCCGCGGGCCCGCAGGCGATCACCCTCTCCCGACCGATGCACGACCGTGAACAGCTGGTCGGCGTCATGGCCGGCACGGTCGCGCCGCAGGTCTTCTCGCGCATCCATGACACCCTCGGGCTGGGCCGCGCAGGCACCAGCCTCATCGTCGGGGAGGATGGCCGACCGCTGGCTCGACGTCCCGCCCTGCCGCTTCGCCCCGTTGCGCCGATCGATGCCCTGTCGCACCTCGCCGATGCACCGACCACCGGCCATCGCCGCTATCGCGACCCGATCGATGGCACCGAGCGGATCGCCGGCTACGCCCGCCTGCCGGAATACGGATGGACCTTCGTCGCGGCCGAAGCGGTGGACACGGTCCTCGCGCCGCACGACACGACCCGTCGGCTGGCGCTGGGCGGCGCGGCCGTGGCGACGCTGGCAACGATCCTGCTGCTGGGCGCCTTCTATCGCTCACGCCTCCACCGCCTGAGCGCGCTGGCGTCGCTCAGGGCCAAGGAACGGATGCTCGAGACGCGCGAGCGCTTCCTCAACGTGACCTTTGACGCCCTGCCCATCGGCATCGCCCTGTCCGATCCCGACGGTCGCTACCTCTACGCCAATCCGCGCGCACTCGAGATTCTCGACGTCCCCCTCGAACAATTGATCGGCTGCCCGATCGACGATCCGAAGATGGCGATCGTGCGCCCGGACGGCAGCTCGATGCCCACCGAGGAATCGCCCTGCGTGCTGGCCCTGCGCGAGAACCGTCGGATCGAAGGCATGGAGATCGGCATTGCCCGCACCGACGGCATCGGCTGGCTGGCCGTCAGCGCCATGCGTTCGCCCGACCCGAGCTACGGGGTGGTTCTGGCGTTCATCGACCTCACCCCCGTGCGCCGCACCGAGCGCGTGCTGGCCGAACAGCGGCGGCTGACCCAGTCGGTGCTCGACACGGTGGGTGACCTGATCTGGCTGAAGGACGCCGACGGGGTCTACCTGGCCTGCAATACGCGCTTCGAGCAGTTCTTCGGTGCCCCCGAGCACGAGATCGTCGGCAAGACCGACTACGACTTCGTCGACAAGGCGCTGGCCGACTTCTTCCGCAGGCATGACCGCCTGGCAATGGAGAGGAATGCCCCGTCGACCAACCGCGAGTGGGTCACCTTCGCCACCGACGGGCATGACGAACTCCTCGAGACCACCAAGACCCCGATGTTCGACGCCCAGGGCCACCTGGTCGGCGTCCTCGGCGTAGGCCACGACGTCACCGACGCCCAGGCGCTGCAGGATGCACTCGAGGCCTCGCACCAGGAGTTGCTGCAGGCCCAGGCTCTCGCCCGCCTGGGCAGCTGGTCGCTGGATCTCGCGTCCGGTCGCATCATCTGGTCTCCCGTCACCTACGAGTTGTTCGGTGTCCCGGCCGGCGAGCCCATTGACCTGGCGCGCTTCATGTCGCTGATCCACCCGGACGACATGTCGCTGGTGGACGCGTGCTGGCAGGAGGCCCTCAAGACCGGCAGCTACGATCTCGAGCACCGGGTCGTCGTCCAGGGCGCGGAGCGCTGGGTACGCGAACGGGCCGATTTTGTCCGCGACGACACGGGGGCCGTGTCGAAGGCGATCGGGACGGTTCTCGACATCACCGAACGGCGGCGGCTGGAGGCGGAACTGCGTGACCAGCAGCAGCGCCTGGCCGCCATCATCGAAGGGACGGGGGTCGGCACCTGGGAGTGGCACATCCAGAGCGGCGAGGTGGTTTTCAACGCGCGCTGGGCCGAGCTGCTCGGCTATTCTCTCGAGGCGCTCGGCCCGCTCAGCGTCGACACCTGGCTGGAGGCCATCCACCCCGACGACCGCCCGCGGGTCGAGGCCGAGCTGCAGGCGCATGTCTCGGGCCTCAACGAGGGATTCGAATCCGAGTTCCGCCTGCGGCACCGGCAGGGCTACTGGATCTGGGCGCTGGCGCTGGGCCGGATCAATCAGCGAACGCCGGCCGGCAAGCCGCTGCGGATGTCGGGCACCAAGCTCGACATCACCGCCCGCAAGGCCACCGAGCAGGCGCTCTCGGCCCTCGCCGGCGCCATGACCCAGTTGGCCGGCACGGCGCTCTACCAGAGCATCTGCCGCCATCTCGCCAACGCGCTGGACCTCGACTACGTCTTTACGGGCCAGCTCGATGCCGCCGCCACGCGGGTCGACGTGACCGCCGGCTGGAGCCGCGGCGGTCCGATGTCCCGCTTCGACTACGCACTGGCCGATACCCCGTGCGCCGACGCGGTGAAGCGCAGCACTGCCGTCTTCCCGGGTGGCGTCGCCAGGCAGTTCCCCCGCGACGCACTCCTCACCGACATGGGCATCGAGTCGTATATCGGCAGCACCCTGTTCGACAAGCACGGTCATCCGATGGGGATCCTGGTCGGCCTCGGCAGGCAGGTCATGCATCGCACCGACCTGGCCAACCGCCTGTTCGGGGTCTTCGTTGACTCCGTGAGCGCAGAGATGATGCGGGTGCAGGCCGAGGAGACCGTGCTCGCGGCCCGCAACCGCCTCGACGCAATCCTCCAGACCACCCAGGACGCCGTCTGGCTGGTCTCCTACGATGGCCGCCTGATGGACGTGAACCCGGCAGCCTGCGCGCTCTCCGGCCATGCCCGCGAGGCGATGTTGCGCATGAACGTGACCGACCTCGACGCCAGCCACGACCCGGAGAAGGTCGCCGCCACGATCGCGCGGATCCGCCAGCAGGGGGCGGTGCGCTTTGAAAGCCACCACCAGACGAAGGACCGCGGCCTGATCACCGTCGACGTGTCGATCAGCGACTTGCCGGGCGAGTCGCTGGTGGTGGCGTTCATCCGGGACATCAGCGCACGCAGGCAGGCCGAGGAAGGGCTGCGCCAGGCCGCCAGCGTGTTCGAGTTCTCCCATGAAGGCATCATGATCACCGACCCGCAGGGCACGATCATCGACGTCAATGAGGCCTTCTGCCGCATCACCGGCTTCACGCGGGCGGAAGCCATCGGCAACAACCCGCGCATCCTCAAGTCGGGACGCCACGACGACGCCTTCTACCACACCATGTGGCAGGGCCTGCGTCGCCATGGACATTGGTCGAGCGAGGTCTGGAACCGCCGCAAGGACGGCGAGATCTATGCGCAGAAACAGACCATCAGCGCGGTTCGCAGCGGCGCGGGCGAGATCCTGCGCTATGTCTGCCTGTTCTCGGACATTACCGAACTCAAGGAGCACCAGCACCAGCTCGAACGCATCGCCCACTACGACGCCCTCACCGGCCTCCCCAACCGCGTTCTGCTCGCCGACCGCATCCGCCAGGCCATGTCCCAGGCGCGCCGGCGCAGCAAGCTGATGGCGGTCGCCTTCCTCGACCTGGACGGGTTCAAGGCGGTCAATGACAAACACAGCCACGAGGTTGGCGACAAGCTGCTGACCCAGCTGGCCGGGCGCATGCAGGACGCCCTGCGTCAGGTGGACACGCTGTCACGCCTGGGGGGCGACGAATTCGTGGCCCTGCTGGTGGATCTCGAATCGCCCGAGTCCAGCGCGCCGGTGATCGACCGTCTGCTGGCCACCGCCTCTGAGCCCACCTACATGGACGGCGTCGAACTGCGCGTATCGGCCAGCATCGGGGTGAGCTTCTACCCCCAGGCTGCGGAGGTGGACGGGGATCAGCTGCTGCGTCAGGCGGACCAGGCCATGTATCTCGCCAAGCAGGCCGGCAAGAACCGCTTCCACGTCTTCGACGTCGAGCACGACCGCTCCATCCGCGGCCGCCACGAGAGCCTGGAGCGGATCGGCCTGGCACTGGCCCGGCGCGAGTTCGTTCTGTACTACCAGCCCCGGGTCAACATGCGCACCGGCCAGATCCTCGGCGCCGAAGCGCTGATCCGCTGGCAACACCCGGAGCGCGGCCTGTTGCCGCCCGCCGCCTTCCTGCCCACGATCAAGGGCAACGCACTCACGGTGGCCATCGGCGGCTGGGTCCTGGAAACCGCACTCGAACAGATCGAGGCCTGGCGCCGCCAGGGCCTCGACGTACCGGTCAGCGTCAATGTGGATGCCCAGCAGCTCGACCGCTCCGACTTCGTGGACACGGTCCGCGCCGCGCTGGCCCGCCACCCCGCCGTGCAACCCGGCGATCTCGAACTGGAAGTGCTCGAGACCAGTGCGCTCGAGGACATCGAGCAGATCTCGGAGATCATCGAGGCCTGCGGGGCGCTCGGCGTCCACTTCGCACTGGACGACTTCGGCACCGGCTACTCGTCACTCACCTATCTCCGGCGCCTGCCGGCCCGCATTCTGAAGATCGACCAGAGTTTCGTCAGGGGCATGCTCGACTCGCCGGAAGACCTCGCGATTCTCGGCGGCGTGCTGGGACTCGCCGACGCCTTCCGCCGCCAGGCCATCGCCGAGGGGGTCGAATCCATTCCCCACGGTATCAAGCTGATCCAGATGGGCTGCGTGCTCGGCCAGGGCTATGCGATCGCCCGGCCGATGCCGGCGGAGTCGTTCGCCGACTGGGCGACCCGCTGGCGACCCGACCCAGCGTGGACCGGCCAGCAGCCCGTCGCCCGCACCGACCTGCCGGTGATCTTCGCGATGGTCGAGCACCGGGCCTGGGTCGCCCAGCTGCAGCGGCATCTTCACGAGGATGACGTGGAGGCGCCGGCGCTCGACCCGCACCAGTGCCAGTTCGGCCGCTGGCTCGACGATGTCGGCTCGGTCCGCCATGGCAGCCATCCGACTTTCGCGCGGATCGTCGAACTGCACGAAACGATCCACGAGCGGGCGGGCGAGCTGGTGACGCTCAAGCAGGCCGGCGCCGCACCGGCGGCGCAGTCGCGCCTGGCGGAGGTCGGCGCCCTGCGTGACGCCCTGCTCGAGGAACTCGATCGCCTCGCGTCCTGAGTCGGCGCGTCGGCGCGTGGGCAAACGGGGAAAAAGAAGCGGAAAGGTGCCCAGGGCGAAGCCGTGGAGAGGAGGACCCGTATGCGCCGTGTTAGCGGCACCTTTCCGGCATGAAGACCCATCTTCCGCGGAGGCTCGCGGTGCCCTGCCCGACAGCGGACTGGTCGCCGGGCGTGGGGCAGATCGGTCGGGAGATTTCCGGGGCGCATGGGCCGCTCCCAGGCGCCTCGGCCGGACAGGGACCACCCAGCGGGTGGCCCCGCCGGTCATCAGAAGACGTACGCGAAGCGCAGGTTCAGGTTGTTCGACACCGGCATGTTCTCGCCCTCGATACCGCCCTGGTAGTGCACCGCAAAGTGGTAGGTGGGCGCCAGGTGGAACATCACGCCGACGGCGCCGACCCACTCGTGGGCGCTCGGGGCATCGCCCTTGCTGTTCTGCCAGGCGTAGTCCAGGCCGACGTAGGGCTCGAGCAGGTCGGTGGCGCGATAGCCGAAGCGGTTGGTGAAGGCGTAGGGGTTGGCCGGATCGGGGGCGCCGTCGTCCTCGGTGGGGCCGAGGAAAGTGGCGGCCACGTTGCCGGTCCAGTTGAACTTGTCGAACTGGCCGTCCCAGAACACCGACGCGACGAAGTTCCAGCGCGTGCCGCGCAATTCGCGGTCGCCGATGGGCACCTGCAGGAAGCCCATGTCGGCGCCCAGCGTCCAGTTGGCGCTCGGCTTGATCCAGAACGCCGGGCCGACCAGGGCATCACCGATACCGCTGACGCCACCCCCGTTTTCCCGGTCGTTCACGCTGACCTTCGGCACGATGAGTTCCATCGCGATGCCGACGTCCGGGGCGATCTCCCAGAAGTGCACGAACTTGGAGAGGCTGACCAGGGTCTCGACGTCGCCCGCCTCGGTCCGGTCGCCGCTGCCGTTCCAGACCTTCTTGGTCTTCTGGAAGGTGGTGTACTCGACGAACACGTTCCACGGCTCCATGCCGGCCGGGTCGGGCAGCGCGTACTCGTGGGCGCCGATGAAACCGCGCTGGACCTGGGCCTGCGCCACGCCTGCGCCGAGGGCGCAGCCAGCGATCACGGCACTGACGACGAACTTGCCGAACTTG
This sequence comes from Rhodocyclaceae bacterium, assembly GCA_050303815.1. GTDB lineage: Bacteria > Pseudomonadota > Gammaproteobacteria > Burkholderiales > Rhodocyclaceae > Cognatazoarcus. Next base: position 11,407 of record JBNLCM010000135.1, on the reverse strand, counting down.
TTTTGCTTCATTGCGAATTTTCCTTTTCTGGATGGGCGGCCCGAAGGCCGCCATTCGGTGCGACGGTTGAGGTAAGGGGTGCTCAGTGGGTCTGCAGGTAGACGACGTGGGTCTCGGTGTACTCGTAGAGGCCGTGCTTGCCGTCGGCGCCGCCGATGCCCGACTTGCGGCGCCCGGCGTGGAAGCCCTGCATCGCCTCGAAGTGCTCTCGGTTGACGTAGGTCTCGCCGAAGCGCAACTCGCGGGTCGCCTTCATGGCGGCGTTCAGGTCGCGGGTGAAGACCGAAGACGTCAGGCCGTACTCCGAGTCGTTGGCCAGGGCCAGCGCCTCGTCGAGGTCTTCGACGATCTGGATCGGCAGCACCGGGCCGAAGATCTCGCGCCGCATGATGTCCATCTCGCTGCGGCATCCGACCAGCACCGTGGGCTCGTAGTGGAAGCCGTCGCGGTCGGCGACGCGACCACCGGAGAGCACCTCGGCGCCCTGCTGGCGTGCGCTGTCCACCAGCGCGGCCACCTTGTCGAGGCCGATTCGGTTCACCAGCGGCCCCATGTGCAGGCCCTGGTCGGTGATCGGGTTGCCGTAGCGGGTCTCGGCCATCAGGGCCGTGACTTTCTGGGCCAGGGCCTCGGCGACGCCACGCTGGACATACACACGCTCGGCGGCGTTGCAGACCTGTCCGGTGTTCAGCACGCGGGAGGCATGCAGCGCGCGGGCAGTCAGGTCGAGGTCGGCGTCATTGAGGACGATCGCCGGCGCCTTGCCACCCAGCTCGAGGTTCACCCGGGTCAGGTTGCGGGCGGCCGTCTCCATGATGCGGATGCCGGTCTCGACGCTGCCGGTGAAGCTCACCAGGCCGACGTCCTTGTGGGCGGACAGGGCCGCACCCGTGGCGCCGGCACCATTGACCAGGTTGAACACGCCGGCCGGCAGCTCGCACTCGGCCACGATCTCGGCGAACTCGACCGCGTTGAGCGGCGTCTCCTCGCTCGACTTGATGACGATGGTGTTGCCGGTGATGAGGGCCGGCGCCATCTTGCGGGCGATCAGGAAGAACGGGAAGTTCCACGGCAGGATGCCCGCCGTCACGCCGATCGGCTTGCGGTGCAGGAAGATGGTCTCGCCCGGCCGGTCGCTGGGGATGATCTCGCCTTCGATGCGGCGCGCCCACTCGGCCATGTAGTCCATGTAGTTGGCGGTGAAATCCACCTCGACACGGGCCAGGTCCAGGATCTTGCCCTGCTCCAGCGTGATCGTGCGGGCCAGGCGCTCCTTGTGCTCGCGCAGCTTGTTGGCGACGCGGCGCAGGTGGCCGGCACGCTCGATGGCGGGCAGGCGCTCCCAGGCCGGCTGGGCGCGGCGGGCCGCCTCGACGGCGCGATCCACGTCGGCCTGGGTCGAGGCCGGTACGACGCCCAGCAGCTCGTTGGTGGCAGGGTTGCGGACCTCGATGGTGGCGGCCCCTTCGGCATCGACGAACTGGTTGTCGATGAAGTTTCTGTACGACTTGCTCATGTGCATGTCCTCTTGCTCGGGGAGACTCATTTACCATTCCGAACTCTGTATGCAAACTGCCGGAGCAAGATGCAGCGTTTCGACTCGGTCGTAGAGTCTCCCCTGTTGGGTCTCGGAACTTACTTGGCCAGCTTGTAGACCATCACGGTGCCGCCCTGCGGGACGTGGGTCACCTCGCCCAGCAGCCGGTCGATACCGCCCTGCATGCGCTGGGCGTCGACGCCCCAGCCCGATTGCACCGCGATGTACTGCTCGCCATTCACCTCGAACGACGTCGGCACGCCGGTCACGCCCGAGGGGGTGGCGGCTTCCCACAGCAGCTTGCCGGTGGAGGCGTTGAACGCGCGGAACTTGCGGTCATTGGTGCCGCCGGCGAAGACCAGGTTGCCACCGGTGGTCAGCAGCGGGCCCCAGTTGAAGGTCGGGAACTTGTGGGTCCACACCTGCTTGCCGGTCTTGATGTCCCAGGCCTGGATCTCGCCGATGGTCTTCGGCGCGTCCGTGGCGTCCTTGGCCCAGCGCAGACCGGTCAGGATCGCCTCGATCGGGTAGCCGATGTAGAGGTCGCCCTTCTTGTACTTGGTCGGCTCCGGCTCGGGCAGCTCGGCGCACAGGTTGTTGTTGGCCGGGATGTAGAACAGGCCGGTCTTCGGGTTGTAGGCTTCCGGCGTCCAGTCCTTGCCACCCCACAGGGCCGGGCAGAAATGCACGTCCCCCTTGCCCAGACCTGGCCGGCGGTCTTCGAAGTAGGTCGGCCGACCGGTCGTCTTGTCGATCGACTTGATGGTGTTGTTGTTCACGTAGGGGTAGGCGTCGACGAAGTTCAGCTTGCCACCCTCGCGCTCCAGCACCCACAGGTAGCCGTTGCGGCCCGCATGCACGGCCACCTTGCGGTTCTTGCCGCCGATCTCCTTGTCGAACAGCACCGGGGCCGACACCTCGTCCCAGTCCCAGGCATCGTTCGGGTTGTACTGGAAGTAGCCCTTCAGCGCGCCCGTGTCCACGTCGAGGGTGATGGTCGAGCCGGTGTAGAGGTTGTCGCCGGGGCGACCCTCGGTCGGCCACGGGGCGGGGTTGCCGGTGCCCCAGTAGGCCAGGTTGGTGGCCGGGTCGTAGGTGCCGGTGATCCAGATGCTGCCGCCCCCGTTCTTGTAGGCACCCTCGGGCCAGGTGTCGCCGCCCGGTTCGCCCGGTGCCGCGGTGGTGAAGGTGCGCCACGCTTCCTCGCCGGTCTCCGCGTCGAAGGCCGCGACGAATCCGCGCACGCCGGTCTCGCCGCCGGAGGAACCGACCATGATCTTGCCCTTGGCTGCCAGCGGCGCCAGGGTGATGTACTGCAGGGCCTTCCAGTCACCGACCTGCTTGGTCCAGATCTCCTTGCCGGTCTTGGCGTCCAGCGCCACCAGGAAGGCATCGACGGTCGCCACGTAGACCTTGTCGCCGTACAGCGCCACGCCCCGGTTGGTCGGGTGGAGCTGAAGCATCTCCATCGGCAGCTCTTTCTTGTAGCGCCACAGCTCCTTGCCGGTGGCTGCCTCCAGGGCGATGACCTGGGCGCCCGGCGTCGTCACGAACATGTAGCCGTTGTTGACGATCGGGGGCGACTGGTGGCCTTCCTTCTGGCCGGTGGCGAAGGCCCAGGCCAGCTCCAGCTTGCCGACGTTCTTGTCGGTGATCTGCTCCAGCGGGCTGTAGCCCCAGCCGGCGTAGTCGCCGCGGTACTGCAGCCAGTTGGCGGCTTCCGGCTTGGCCAGACGGGCATCGGTCACGGGCGAGTACTCGCCCACGGCAGCGACGGCTGCAGCGACCGGCAGTACGGCGGCGACGCTCGCGGCAACGCCTTTCAGCAAACGCTTCATTACTTGTCTCCTTTGGTGGATGTTCGACGACCCGGCAAAGACCGTCTTGCTGCAACGAAAATCGATGGGCTTGGGGAAGCTCAGCCCTGGAGCATCGAGCCCGGGGGGGCGCTGAAGTCGCCGGCGACCACCAGCTGATCGCCTTCGAGACGCAGCGGCAGCACCGGCAGCGAGCGCGGTGCCGGCCCGCCGGCCACGGCGCCCCGCTTGGTGGGGTTGAACTTCGAGGCGTGGCAGAAGCAGGCGAAGACCTTCTCGCTCTTCATCCAGGTCTTCACTTCGCAACCCTGGTGGGTGCAGATCGCCGAAAAGGCCAGCACGCCACCGGCGGACACCGCCCGGCTCTCCTCGTCCAGCTCGCTCTCGGGCAGGCGCAGCAGGACAATCTTGTTGAGGCGCGACTCGGTGCGCGGCTTGCCGGTTTCGGCGTTGAGCGCGAAGGCCAGCAGCGGGCGGCCGACCGTCAGGTCCTCGACCTTGAGGGGGGCCAGCGGTCCCTCGGCGTCATCTTCGACGAGGCGATCGCCAACGACGACGCGGGGTGCGGCGGGCGCCTCGTCGGCGTGAGCCACGCGCGCCGGGAGGGCCATGCCCCCCACCAGGCCGGCTGCGCCAGCGGCGGCAATGCGGAAGATCTTGCGGCGGGAAGGCATCCCGGGGTTCTGGGCGGCGTCGGCCGCACCCAAGTCCTGCTGTTTCATCATGTCTCTCTCCATCCTGATTGCCGGGGGGCGGGAGCACCGCGGCTTTGCATTCAGAATTCTCTATTTGCAGCCACTCTACACACTCTGAATTCAGAGTGCAACCAGTTTGAAAACTTTTTGTCGCTTTGCCGACGTGCGGCATCCACCCGCGGGTCAGGTCAGCAGGGCGACCGCTGCCGAAAAGGTGCCGAAGGCCAGCGCCGTGGTCACGAGCACGATCTGCGCGATGCGCCCCGTGTCGGCCTGGAAGCGCTCGGCCAGCATCGGCACGTTGCTGGCGCTGGGCAGCGCGGCCACCAGCACCAGCACGGTCACGGCAAAGGGGTCGATGGGCAGACCGGCACGCATTGCCAGCGTGCCGACCGCCAGCACCAGTACGGGATGCGCGATCAGCTTGTACAGCACCACCTTCGGCACGTCCCCCCAGCCCCGCCCGCTGCCGTCGACGGGTGCGTTCATGCGGGTTCGCGCCAGCACTGCCCCGATCGTGAACAGGGCCGTCGGCGAACCCGCCTCGGCAAGCATGTCGATGATCCGCATCACCGGGCCGATCAGCGTCAGCTGGGTATAGGAGGCCAGCCCGCCCAGCAGGATCGCCCAGGGCAAGGGATTGACCACGACCCCCCGCAGCGCGCGCCGCGCCGCCTGGCGGGCGCCCTCGGCGCCACCGCTGCCGAGGCGCGAGAGCGCGATGCAGAGCGAGGACGTGACCACCATGTCGATGGCCAGCGGCACCATCACCGGTCCGGCCGCCTGTGCGCCCAGCAGCGAGATCAACAGTGGCATGCCCATGAAGCCCGAGTTCGGGAAGGCGGCCACGAGCGCGCCGAACGACGCATCGTTCCACCCGATCCGGCCACCTTTCGTGGTCCGGACGGTGAGTGCCACCATCACCAGCGCGCAGGCGAGGTAGACCACGAACACCCCGACATCGAGCAGCTTGTCCAGCGGCGTGCCGGCCGCGAAGCGGTACAGCATGCACGGCAGCGCAAAGTACAGGACAAAGCCGTTCAGCCCCGGGATGGCATCCAGCGGCAGCAGCCGGCTGCGCGCGGCGAGGTAGCCGCACAGCACGAGCGCGAAGAACGGGAAGGTGACGAACAGGATCTGTTGCACGGGTCGCATTCCGTCACCCCCACGCCGGCGAGACCGGCATGGGGGCGTCAGGCAGTCGGCCGCCGGGCACGTCGGCCCGGCGCGGAATCAGGCAGCGGCGTCCAGCGGCTGGATGCGCTGGCGCAGCACCCGGTGCAGGATCTTGCCGGTCGCCGTGCGCGGCATGTCCGAATCGCTGATGAAGACAATCGAGCGCGGGCACTTGAAGGCCGCCAGCCGCTCGCGGCACCAGGCCGTCATCTCGGCGGCGTCGCCCTGCTCGCCGTCGTGCAGCACCACGATCGCCTGGACCGTCTCGCCCCACTTGTCGTGGGGAATGCCGATCACCGCCACGTCCTTCACCTGCGGGTGGGCACCGAGCACCCCTTCGACCTCCGACGGGTAGATGTTCTCGCCGCCGCTGATGATCATGTTGCTCTTGCGGTCCACCAGCCAGATGTAGCCGTCCTCGTCGCGACGGGCCATGTCGCCCACCGAGCACCACTCGCCGCGGAACGCCTCTCCGGTCTTCTCCGGGTTGCGCCAGTAGCCGTCGAAGACATAGGACGTGCGCGAGAAGAGCTCGCCCACTTCGCCATCAGCCACTTCGTTGCCGTTCTCGTCCAGCAGGCGGATCGCGCCGCTGCCGGCCCACTCGCGGCCGACCGAGCCGAGCTTCACCAGCTGCTCGTGGGGACGCAGCAGCGTGACCCAGCCCGCCTCGGTGGAGCCGTACAGCTCGTACAACTTCCCATTGCGGAAGTAGTCGAGGATCGCCGTCTTGGTGCTCTTGCGCGCCGGCGCCGACGAGATCATCAGCTTGCCGACGCTGTCCATGTTGTAGCGCGCTTTCACGTCCTCGGGCAGCGACAGGATCATGATGTAGTGGGTCGGCACCAGCGAGGTGAAGGTGACCTTCTCCCGCGACAGGGTCGCCAGCAGCGCTTCGGGATCGAAGCTGCGGCGGTCGTCCACGATGATGGTCGCGCCCATGTGGATGAAGGTGGTGCCGAAGTACAGCGAGTTGGCATGGCACAGGGGCATCACCAGCAGGCCGGTGTCTTCCGACGAGAAGCCCATCTCGAGGGCCGTCGCCAGGGCAATCAGCGTGCTGCCGGCGTGGTTGCGGATCGCGCCCTTCGGCCGGCCGGTGGTGCCGGAGGTGTACATCAGGGCGCACATGGCCTCGGGGGAGACCTGCGGAAACACCGCCTGCCCCACCGCGCCGGCAACCAGCGCCTCGTAGCCCACCCAGCCCGTGTGCGGCGCGTCATCCAGCACGATGTAGCGCTGGCCGGCGATCGGCAGCTCGCCACGGATCGCGTTGACCGTGTCGACAAACTCGACGCCCGCGATCAGCGCGCCGGCCTCGCAGTTGTTCAGGATGTAGCTGATCTCCGGCCCGCTCAGGCGGAAGTTCAGCGGCACGGCCACCAGACCGGCCCGGGCGAAGCCCACGTACATCTCCATCCATTCCACGCAGTTGTAGGCCAGGATGCCGACCCGGTCGCCGGCGACCAGGCCTTGCGACAGCAGGGCCTCGGCCAGGCGAGTCGCGCGGTGGTCCCACTCGGCATAGGTCAGGGAACGGCGCGAATCGCGCGCGCCCAGCTTGTTCGGCTGCAGGCGGGCGTGGGCGGCGACGGCGTCGGCGATGGTCAGAAGGTGGCTCATGTCAGGTGTCTCCTCCGGGGTCCCCCGGCATCGGTGTTGTTCGATCCGACAGAAAGTTCTGTCTTCTGTATTCAGAATGCGCTATGCTGTGTCGCAAGTCAATCACCTTTTTTCTTCGCCGAGTCACCGGCCGTCGGATGGAAGCATTTCCCCGGGGAGCAGGCGCGAGGGCGACACCACACCAGGAGGCACCACCATGAGCACCTTGCAACCCATCTCCGACCACTCCGCCGCGGCCCTCATCGCCCGTTTCCTGAAGCAGCGCGGCATCCAGCGCGTGTATGCCTTGTGCGGCGGCCACATCATGCCGCTGTGGATGCGGCTCGATCACGAGGGCATCCGCATCATCGACGTGCGCGACGAGCGGGCCGCCGTCTACATGGCCCACGCCGAAGCCCAGCTCACCGGCAACTTCGGCGTGGCCCTGGTGACCGCCGGGCCGGGCGTCACCAACGCGATGACCGGTATCGCCAACGCCGACGTCGCCCGGGCCCCGGTGCTGGTTCTGTCCGGCACCCCGCCCCGCCAGCAGGAGAACCGCGGCGCCCTGCAGGACATGGTGCACACCGACCTGGTGCGCACCATCACCCGCTACGCCCGCACGGTGCGCGAGCCCGAGCTGGTCCTGCGCGAGCTGGACGAGGCGGTCTCGCGAGCCCAGGGCCATGGCGGCGAGCCCGGCCCGGTGTATCTGGATTTCCCGGTGGACACGCTGCGCGCCGACGTGCCGGCCGCCATCCAGTTGCCCGAGTACTTCGCGCCGAAGACGGCACCGGTCTGCCCGCCCGACCCGACGGCCATCGCCGACGCGGTCGAGCTGCTGTGGTCGGCCAGGCGCCCGTTGTTCATCTCCGGTCGTGGCGCTCAGGGCGCCGGCCCCGAGCTGTGCGCCCTGCTCTCCGCCCTCGGCGCCCCCTACCTCGATACCGGCGAAAGCCGCGGCCTGGTGCCGGAAGACCACCCCTCGGTGGTCGCCGCCATGCGAGGCTCCGTGATGGGCCAGGCCGACCTGGTGGTCACCGTGGGCCGCCGGCTCGACTTCCAGCTGGCCTACGGCTCCCCCGCCGTCTTCGGCGACGCCAAGTTCCTGCGCATCGCCGACTGCACCGCCGAGCTGCGCGACAACCGCCGCGGCGCGGTCGAGCTGCTCGGCACGCCGGCCCTCGCGCTGCAGGCCATCCTCGACGCCGCCGGCGACCGCAAGCCGGCCACCGACGCCGACTGGGCGGCCACCCTGCGCGCCAAGCACTGCGAGCGTTCCGAGAAGCTGGTCACCACGATGCGCAACGCCCCGGCCGGCCCGGACGGCCTGATGCACCCCAACCGCGCCGTCGCCGCCCTGCGCGATGCGCTGCCCGAAGATGCCGTGGTGGTCGCCGACGGCGGCGACTTCCTGAGCTTCGCCCGCGTCGGCCTGCCGGCCACCACCTACCTGGATCCGGGTTCCCTCGGCTGCATCGGTGTCGGCACCCCCTTCGGCGTCGCCGCCAGCCTGGCCTGCCCCGACCGGACCGTCGTCGTCGCCACCGGCGACGGCGCCTTTGGCTTCAACGCCATGGAGATGGACACCGCCGTGCGCCACCAGGCGCCGCTCTTGATCATGGTGGCCAACAACGGTTCCTGGGCCATCGAGGTGCGCGACCAGCAGGAGACCCACGGCCGCGTCGTCGGTACCCACCTGCGCTTCTCCGACTACGCCGGCATGGCCCGCGCCCTGGGCATGCATGCCGAGCGCGTCGAGCGCGCCGAGGACCTGCCCGCGGCGATCGAGCGGGCGATGGCCAACCGCCCCGCCCTGCTTGACGTGCTGGTGACGCCCGATGCGGCCTCGTCGGATGCCAAGAGCGGCCTCGCCTGGGTACCCGATCTGCAACCGCTGGCGGCATGGAACGAGGCGGAACGCCGCTGGCGCGCGGACGGCGTCGACGGCGGTGATAAACTCTGAATTCCGTCACTGACAGCACGCCATCATGAAAGTCCTGGAGACCCAGCCAAAACTCGTTGAACAAGTCTACGAAGCGATTCTCGAGGAGATCTCGACGGGTCGGCTGGGTCCCGGCGAGCGGGTCATCCAGGAGCAGCTGGCCAAGGAACTGGGCGTGTCGCGCCAGCCCGTCCAGCAGTCGCTCCTGCTGCTGCGCAACCAGGGCGTCCTGCAGGATGCCCCGGGGCGCGGCCTGCAGGTGGCTCCGCTCGACATCGCCTACGTACGCAACATGTACGACATGCGCGCCGTGCTCGAGGGCCTGGCCTGCCGCCTCGCCGCCGAGAACCAGGCCAGGGCCGCAAAGTCGCGCGGCCCCGCCCTGGTCCGTGCGGGCAAGAAGGCCGTCGAGACCGGCTCGGTCAGCGGCATGATCGCGGCCGACATGGCCTTCCACAACATGATCTACGAGCTGTCCGGCAACCCGCTGATCGCGCCGACCATGGAATCCCACTGGACCAGTGCCCGCCGGGTGATGGGCGAAGTGCTGCTCCTCGACGACCAGCCCCGCAACGTCTGGAGCCAGCACGAGGCGATCCTCGACGCGATCGGTGCCGGTGACGCCCAGAAGGCGGAGACGCTGGCCCGCAGCCACATCTCGGAAGCCGCCGAGTTCATGATCGCGAAACTGCGCGAGCTGCAGCGGGCCAACGAGGCCAAGGCCGAGCGGCGCCCGAAGCTGCAGCGCTGACGCCCGGCGCCCCCGGTCTGCGCCGGGGTCCGCGGGGCTAGTCGGCCTCCCCGAAACGTTCCTCGATCAGCAGCGCGAGCGCCTCGAGGGCCTCGGCCGCGTCCGGCCCATCGGCCCCGATCCAGAAGGGCGGGTGCCCCTTCTCGTGGAGCGTGGCACCGAACAGCATCACATCCATCATCGACTTGGCGTCCACCTGCACCTCGTCGACCCTCAGCGTCAGGCCCGAAGAGAACCGCGATGCCAGGGTCGTGAGCCGCGCGCTGGCCCGCGCATGCAGGCCGCGGCGATTGGCGAGCCGTACCTGCCGGCGCATCACCCCGCCGCCCCGCCCTTCGTCTCCAGCACGATACCCGCCACGACCGCATCGTGGAGGCGGGTGAGCGCCGCCACGGTTGGCCGAAGCTGCTCGCGCGCCGCCAGGTAGGCCTCGCGGTCGCCCAATACCTCGGGGCGCGTGCGCACGTCGTAGAACAGGGCCACATCCTGTGCGGCACGCTTGAAGTCGTGCAGTTGCGTAAACAGAGGTGCCGGCAGGTAGTAGCGCCAGCGGACGAGGCCCGCGGTGAGTTCGCTACACATCTGCGGCAGTTCGTCGTCCCACTGGGCTATGTGCTCACGCCCCAGCCCCTCGTTCGCCGCCTTGCGGATCCGGTAGGTGAGTTGCGAGATTTCCGGGTAGATGCCCAGCCGCGCGCCAACGAAATGCGTATCGATCTGCTGGCGCCGCTGGAGTTCGGCCTCGAACTCCATCTCGCGCCGCTTGAACTGCCAGTCGATCTGCTGCCCCAGGTAGCGCCGCACCAGGAAGGCCAGCAGGCCGGTCACCGTGACCGAGGAGAGGATCGAGATAAGAAGCGTTTCAGCCAGCGGCATGGCGGGATCCGGCACAAGTCGTTCCGGAGGCATCTTAGACCGATCCACTGGCCCTGTCCGCCCGGCCCGGGCCGCTGCGGCGATTGACAGCCGGGAGCGTGCCGGATAGCGTGCGTTGGCCCTTGAACCATGCCCGTGGAGGCCTCATGCGACTCGCAACAGCGATCTGCACGGCCGCGCTGTCGATCTGCGCCGTCGGCGCACTGGCCCAATCCGACCGGCCTCGCCCCATTCTGCCGGCAGACCTGAGCTGGTTCAGCCCGCCCCACATCGACGGACTCCAGGGCGCCTGGATCCTCGGCTCGGAATCGGCGGCGGACACCTACGCGCTGCGGGTCAAGCTGGCCAGCGGTGGCCGGATTCCGCCCCACACGCACCCGGACACCCGCTATTCCACGGTGCTGTCGGGCACGCTGTATGTCGGCTTCGGCGACACGATCAACGACGCGGACATGGTCGCCGTGCCGGCTGGCGCCGTGTATGTGGCCCCGGCGGGCGTCGCCCATTACCTGTGGGCGAGGGACGGGGACGTGGTGTACCAGGAAGGAGGCGTGGGCCCGACCGCAACCCGGCCGGTCAGGCGCTGAGCGCTGGATGCCCGGTCGCCGGCGCCAGCACGGGCACCGCAGCGACCGGCTCGCCACTCATTCGACCGGCGCGAAGCCGTAGTAGGAACCATAGGCGGACGGCTCGGGCGCATAGGCCGCCACCTTGATCGCATCCGCCACCGTCACCTGGTTGGTGAATCCATCCACCCCGCCGGCGTCGGCCTGCCAGCGCGCCTCCACCTCTTCGTCGCTCAGGCCCGTCAGGCTCACATTGGCATCGAAGCGCGCCGAGCGGTACTCGATGGCCGTGTCGTGGGCAATGAACAGCGTGTGCGGGCACGCCGTGATGCGCGTCTCGTCCGCCGGATCGGCCCCCATCACCCGCGTGCCGCAGAACGGGCAATGCACCGGCGTGTAGTAGTAGGTCCTGAGTTCGGTTCGCTGGATCGCTTGTTTCATG
>JBNLCM010000134.1:0-5996 GCA_050303815.1 Rhodocyclaceae bacterium | reverse complement strand
GTGGTCCTTCAGCTTCTGGTACAGCGTGCTCTTGGCGATGGCGAGCTGACGTGCTGCCTCGGTGAGGTTCCCGCCGGTGCTGGCGATGGTACGGCGGATGCAATCGGCCTCGGCTTCACTCAGTCGGCTGCTGGCCGCCAGGGACGCCGACGGGGTCGCGGCATCTACCATGGCGTCGAGCTCCGGTGGCAGGTCGTCCAGATGGATACACCGGCCATCGCTGACCAGCAACATGCTCTCCACCACGTTGCGCAGCTCGCGCACGTTGCCCGGCCAGGCGTAGCCGGTCAGGCGCGCCATCACGGCGGGATCAATGCGGGGCCGGGCAACCCCGTGGCGCTTCGCAAACTCATCCAGGAAGAGGTCGGCGAGCAGGGCAACGTCGCCGCTGCGGTTGCGGAGCGCCGGGATGCGGATCGACGTGACGGCCACGCGGTAGTAGAGGTCCATCCGGAAGCGCCCCTCGGCAACCTCCTGGCGCAGGTCCCGGTTGGTGGCGGCGACCAAACGGAAGTCCACCTTGCGCGGGACGTTTTCGCCCAGCCGGTAGATCTCGCCCTTCTCGAGTACGCGAAGCAGGTGGGGCTGCAGGTCGAGCGGCATCTCGCCGATTTCGTCGAGGAACAGCGTGCCGCCACTCGCCGCTTCGATCTTGCCGACCAGACCGCCGCGGCGGGCGCCGGTAAAGGCGCCGTCCACATAGCCGAACAACTCGCTGGCGAGCAGCTCCCGGGACAGCCCACCGCAGTTGAGCGGCACGAACGGGCCGCCACCAAAGGGGCTGGCGCGGTGGATCCCCTGCGCGAATTCCTCCTTGCCCACGCCCGTCTCTCCCAGCAGCAGCACCGGTACGCGCGATCGGGCGAGTTGTCCGGCCTTGCGCACCACCGATCGCAGGCCCGCGTCGCCGGTCACGATGTGGGCGAAGTTGTCTGGTGCCGGTTGGCGCGTCTCGGACAGCGGTTTGGCGATGCGGCCGAGGCTGGGCAGCGGCAGGACCAGCAGCGTGCCGATGCGCTCGCCCCGGTCGCGGACCGGTTCGAGCCAGTCGGGCTTCAACCACGCCGGGAGGAGTGCGGGGTCGCCGTCCAGTGCCAGCGACGGAATGCGCTTGGGGCGTGACAGGTCGAGGTCGGCACCCAGCGCGGCGAGTGCGGCGAGGGCGTGGCCGTTGGCCTTGACCGGATAGCCGCGCCGATCGAACAGCACGACACAGTCGGTTCCGGAGTTCCAGTGGGGCAGCGCGGCTTCGACCAGTCGCAGGCGCAGTTCCGTCTCGCGCATCTTGAGACGGCTCTCGATCCGGTTGGCGGTCGTGACCACCAGTGCGAGGCTTTGCCGGTTGTATGTCTCGGAAAGGCCTGACACATCGACGACGCCGAGGATCTCGCCGTCGCTCGGGTGGCGCACCACCATCGCCGAGCAGGTCCAGCGCTTGATGCCGGCACAGTAGTGTTCGGCCGAATGGATCTGGACGGGCTCGCCCACTGCCAGGGCGGTGCCGATGGCGTTGGTGCCGGCGATCCGCTCGCTCCACGAGACGCCGGGCAGGAGGTGGATGTTCTCTGCGACGCCCAGGGTCCGGTTGTCGCCTTCCATGCTGAGGATGGTGCATTGGGTGTCGGCGAGGGCCATGACGGTGCCGGTCTCGGCAAGGAAGTCGCGGGCACAGGCCATGATCGGCGCGCTGGCCTCGAGCAGCTCGGCATGGGCATGGCGCAGCGACTCGAGCCGACTCTCCCCGACGGGCGGCGGCGCGCTGCTCTTGTCGGGATCCACGTTGTGGTCGCGGCAGCGGCGCCACGAGCCTTCCACCAGGCTGCGCAGGGCGTCGTCGGGTCGGCCGCTCCCGTCCAGGAATCGCTCCCAGGCCGCCATGACCGCCGAGTCGTTGCCGGGTTCGGAGAAACGCTGGCCGTCGGTCGTCTCGTTCATTGTTTGTCTCCTCCTGACAGACGTCAGGCCCGGCTGCTCTGGAGGCAGGTGGAGATCGTCAGGGCGACTCTTCCGTGGCGCATGCGTGCTGTCTCGCGGCCTCGCGGCCACAGTGAAGGATAGCAAACGGGATGCCTGCGCGGTCGGGGCGCGCGCCCGCTGCGCCGAAAGGGCCGTGGGAGACGGGCCTTGGGCGTGCTGGCCTTCGGCGAGGAGGGCAGCGTCCGGCGGGGCGTTCGATTTCCGGTCGGACGGTCGTCCGATGGCGTTCGGAAATCGAACGCCTGGATCAGGCCGTCTCGGCCATCGACGAACGATATCCGGCCAGCGCCGCTACCGCGGCCGGATTCTCCAGGGCCCCCAGGTCACCGGGGTCGGTGCCCAGCCAGACGGCGCGCACGACGCGTCGAAGTATCTTGCCGTTGCGCGTGCGGGGCAGGTCGCCGACACGGTGCACGCGGGCCGGCGCGAGTGGTTTGCCCAGCAGCGACGCCACATGGGCGATCAAGGCGGCCTCGGTGACGGACCAGTCGGCGGCGGCGCGGCCGGGGCGTGTCGTCACGAAGCAGGTCGCCACTTCGCCCTTGACCGGATCGGGCACCCCGACGGCAACCGCCTCGGCGACGTCGGGGTGCGCGACAAGGGCGGACTCATACTCGGCCGGGCCAACCCGCTTGCCGGCGATCTTCAGCGTGTCATCGCTCCGCCCCTGGATGAACCAGTGGCCGTCGGCATCGACGCGGGCCCAGTCGCCGTGCACCCAGAGCCCGGCGAAGCGGGACCAGTAGGTCGCCTCGTAGCGTGCCGGGTCGCGCCAGAATCCGCTCGCCATGCCAGGCCAGGGCGCCCGCAGGGCGAGTTCGCCTACCTCGCCGGTCTGGCCGGCGTCGATCAGCGAGTCGCCGTCGGTGTCCAGAACGTCCGCCAGCATCCCTGGAATGGGCCCCGCGAAACCGCAGGGCTTCTGGGGCAAGCCGACGAAACAGCCGAGGATGCCACCCCCGATCTCGGTGCCACCTGAATAGTTGATGATCGGCCGACGGCCCTGGCCGACGGTGTCGAACAGCCAGCGCCAGGGGGTTTCGTTCCACGGCTCGCCGGTCGAGCCAAAGACCCGCAGCGCATCGAGCTGGCCGGCGGCCGGCAGGCCCGCGTCGCCGGCCGCCATCAACAGGCGGGCCAGCGTTGGCGACAGGCCCAGGTGGGTGACCTGGTGGCGGGCGACGACCTGCCAGACGCGGTCCGGCGCGGGATGGTCGGGCGTGCCTTCGAAGAGCACGACCGTGGCGCCTCGCAGCAGGCCCCCATAGACCAGCCAGGGTCCCATCATCCAGCCCATGTCAGTGATCCACAGGAGGCGATCCGCCGGGTTCAGGTCGAAGGCCATCATCAGATCCTGCGCCGCCTTGATCGGGAAGCCGGTGTGGGTGTGCACCACGCCCTTGGGGCGTCCGGTCGTGCCGGAGGTGTACAGGATCATCAGCGGGGCCTGCGCGTCGTGGATTGCCGGCCCGACCTGCGGGTCGATCGCCGCCAGCAGGCTCGGGTAGTCCCATTCGCGCCAGCGCGGGGTGGCGGCGTCGGCCCAGGGCGTGCCCAGGCGGGGCACCACCAGCAGATGGGCGAGATCCGGCGCGAGGCGGGCCGCGGCGCGTGCTTCGGCGAGCATTTCCACGTGGCGCCCGCGGCGCAGGTAGCCATCGGCGCAGATCATCACGCGGGCGCCGCTGTCCTTCAGGCGGCTGGCCACCGCGTCGGCGCCGTAGCCGGAGAACAGGGGCAGTACGAGGGCGCCGATCCGGGTCGCGGCGAGGAAGACGGCGGCCGTCTCGGGCACCATCGGCAGGTACATGGCGATTCGGTCGCCGGCACGCACCCCGAGCCGGACCAGCGCCGCGGCGAGCCGGCGCGCCTCGAGATCGAGCTGGGCATAGCTGAGCGTGCGGGTCGCGCCGTCGTCGCCTTCCCAGATGACCGCGGCGCGGCCGGGGTCGTCGCGGGCGATCCGTCCGATCAGGTTGTCGAAGAGATCGAGCTGTCCGCCGGCGAACCAATGGGGCCACATCGGGCCGTCGGACAGGTCGCAGACCGTGTGGTAGCGGCGGGCCCAGGTCAGGCCGAGGGCGTCCTCGACTTCGGCCCAGAAGCGTTGGGGGGCCTCGCGGGCGCACGCATGCAGGGCGTCGAGGTCGGCGTGGCCGTAAGCAGCCAGGAAGCGGGACAGCGCGGTCTGTTCAAAGCGTGTGCCGCTGGCAAGCAGAGCATGGGTCATGGGCAGGTCTCCCGGCGAACCCGCGAGCGGGCGGGCCGCGCGAAAAAAAGCGCCCCGGCGGCGGCAGGCTCGCCGGGGCAGAAACGGAGAGAGTGGGGTCAGCGGGGGGCCGTCAGGCGGCCTTTTCGGGCAGCGGAAGGCCGACCCACTCTTCGTAGAAGGCCTCGATGTCGGGCTCGAAGTCGTGGATCACCGGATACCAGGGGGTGGGCGCCTCGACGTCGTGCATGGTCCCGCAGGTCGGGCAGTAGTACTCGCGATAGACCTGCCAGGCGGTGTCCGGGGCCATCAGCTTCGGATAGACCTCGGTCATCGCCTCTTCGGTGTCGCGCACATACACCACCGCGTTGAGCTTCCAGTTCTCGCGGTAGTCCCCGAACTCGTGGCCGCAGTCGCACTTGGTGACCCACTGTTTGGTCTGGGCGTTCTGGGCGATGTACAGATGCGGCCCCAGCGGCAGGACGATCCTGTCCTGCCAACTCACTTTCTTCTGGAGGGCTTCCACGAAGAGGGAGAAGCGCTCGTTGTCCTTGGGCATCGCCAGCATGCGCATGGTCGTGTCCCAGTCGAGCTTGCCTTCGGCCAGCTTGGCCACCTGTTCCTTGGTATAGCTACTCATGATGTGTCTCCTGATGTTCTGCGGGCCGCCGGCGTCGGCCGGCGGCGAGCGGTCATGGCAAGGCGAGGATTACTCTTCGACCAGTGTCACGGTGCGCACGTCGGGCATCTTGGCCAGATCCATGCGGTACTTGCTGCCGTAGGACGGCACGTCGAGTTCGTCCTCGGTGAGGGTCCAGTCGTCAGGCAGATTCCAGAAGGCCTTGAACTGGGCGAGGAACTTCTCCGACAGGCCGAAGCTCGTGGCGAACATGTGCTTGACCTGCGGGCTGGCGTGCTTGGTGACGATGCGCTCGCGCTCCTCGTGCATCCAGTCGCGGGTCGGCATGGCCCGGGCCAGACGCTCCTTGCGCACCTCGGCGCGGCGTGCCCGGGTGGCCTCGGCATCGACGAGCCACACGCCCTTGTCGTCCTGGCTGAGCACCGCGCCATAGACCTTCCGCGCGTACTCCGGCAGCAACCAGGCGTTGTTCAGGTCGCGGGCGATGGCCGCTGGTTCGCGGTCGAGGGGGTCGCCGTAGCCCGGGCCGCCGCGGAGGTAGTTGAGGTAGAGGTCATAGTTCTCGTAGCAGTCCTCGGTGGTCATGCACTGGTGGTCGCGCTTGACCCGCGCGCCGGCATCGATGTGGCGCTCGTAGTCCGGTGCGTCCGGATTGACGTCGGCGCCGAGGGGCAGGCTGTCCCCGATGACGATGCGCTGCTCCAGGCCCGTCTTGTGGGCCTCGAAACGGTAGCCGGTGGCGGACGGGTAGCCGCCCATCAGGCCCCAGTCGCTGTTCATGAAGCCGTTGCCCATGAAGAACATGGTCCAGTCCTGCGCCTTCCACACCATGCGCAGGGTCTCGAAGCCGCAGCCACCGCGGTACTGGCCGTAGCCGCCGGAGTTGCACTTGGCGTTGCGACCCAGGTAGAGCAGCGGTTCGGCCATCTCCCAGATCTCGATGTCACCCATGTCGCCTTCCGGGTTCCAGATGGCGGCGGCGTGGTTGAGGCCGTCGCGGATGGCGCTGGCGCCGGTGCCGCAGGAGCTGGCTTCGAAGGAGTTGACCGCGTGGATCTCGCCGTCCTGGTTGATGCCACCGCCCTGCAGCCAGTTGGAGGTGTTGGCGTTGCCGGCATTGACCTCCTCCAGGTAGCCGCGGCTGAAGTAGGCCTGGGACAGGCCACGCCA
>JBNLCM010000133.1:0-9409 GCA_050303815.1 Rhodocyclaceae bacterium | reverse complement strand
TGGCGCTCGTCGCGTTGCTGGCCGGTTTTGGCTTGGGATACGAACTGGCGAACGAACCCGCGCAGGTCGTCCTTGCGGCCCAGCCCGAGCCGGTCGCCGCACCGCCGGCCGTGTCCGAGCCCGAAAGCCGTTTCCTCGTCGGGCGTGTCGGTGAGTTGTCCGGCCGCCTGTTGCGGCTCGAATCGGAGGCCGTCCTGCTGGCCAAGCGCATCGGCATGCGGGAGGAGCCAGAGCCGATGGACGGTGCGGCCGACACCGCACCGGAAGCGAAGGCCTCCGCCAGCTCCGGCGAAGGTGGTCCCCTGATCCCCGCGGTCGGCGAGAGTCATCAACTGGACGTCGGCACTTCCCTCTCCGATGTGGGCGAATCCCTCGAATCGCTCGAGTCGAACCTCGAGCGCCTCTCCGATACGCTCGCGAGCATCGACGAGATGGCCGCCCAGAAGAGCGTCCTGTCGATGATCTTCCCCAGCCGCCTGCCTGTCCTGGATTCACGCATCGGCTCGCGCTTCGGCAACCGGCGCGATCCGTTCAACAAGCGTCGCGCCTTCCACAGCGGCCTCGACTTCCCGGCACCGAGTGGCACGCCGATCCTGGCCAGTGCCGGCGGTGTCGTCGTCTACTCAGGCTTTCGCAGCGACTACGGCCGGCAGGTCGAGATCGACCATGGCAACGGTCTGGTCACCCGCTACTCCCACGCCCGACGCCTGCACGTCAAGGTCGGCGACGTCGTCACGCCGGGCCAGCGTATCGCCGATGTCGGCTCGAGCGGTCGCTCCACGGGGCCGCACCTCCACTTCGAGGTGCTGAAGAACGGCCGCTACGTCGATCCTGAGGACTTCCTGCGCGAAGGCTGAGCGAGCACATGTTCGGCAGCCCCGCTGACACGCGCGAACTGACGGCACCGGTGTACACGGTGGAGAAGGGGGGTGCCCTGTTTCGCGCGCTGCCGTCTTTGCTCGCCGTCGCCTGTCTGGTGCTTGCCGGCTACGCCGGCATCCAGGTCATCAAGGACCAGTTCGCGCCGGCGGGACGCGTGGCCCAGCTCGAGTTCGAGAAGGGGGAACTCGCCCGGCGCTTGCAGGCCGAATCCGATCGCCTCGACGAAGAGATGACGAAGGCGCGACTGCAGGCCGAAATGGACGAGGCTACGCGGGCGGAACTCGAGCGCCAGCTCGAGGAGCTCACCTTGCGGGTCAAGGAGCTCACGGAGGAATTGAGCTTCTACAAGCAGGCCCAGAAAACCAAGAAGTGAGCCTTTCGGGCCGCTGACACGGAGGAGACCATGTTCGGAAAGAAGAAGGGCAAGTCGATCGAGATCACCAAGCTGTCGAGCCTCGTGGCCGGCAACGTCGAGATCACCGGAGACCTGGCATTCACCGACGGATTGCGCGTCGATGGGCGGATTGTCGGCAACCTGAGCAACAAGGATGGCAAGAAGGGGCTGCTGGTGCTCTCCGAGCCGGGGCGGATCGAAGGTAACGTCCATGTGCACGATGCGGTCATCAATGGCGAGATCGTGGGCGACCTGACGGTCGAGCACTTCCTCGAGCTCCAGCCCAAGGCCCGCGTCACGGGCGACATCCGCTATCGCCAGCTGCAGATGGACTGCGGCGCGTCGGTCTCGGGCACCCTGACCTGCGAGTCCGACGAGAAGCACGACGACAAGGTGGTCGAATTGCCGGGTGCAAGCCACGGCTGAGCGGAGTCCCATCGATGCTCTGGTGGCACTGGGTGGTGGCCGGGATCGGCCTGGTTCTGGCGGAGTTGGCCATTCCGGCTTTCTTCATCATCTGGTTCGGCGCAGGTGCCCTCCTGGTGGGGCTGGTGGCCCTGTTCATGCCGGACCTGTCCCTCGCCGAGCAGCTTTCGATCTGGCTGCTTGCCTCGCTGGCCTTCGTCTTTGCCTGGTTCCGCGTTTTCCGCACCGGTAGCCACAAGACCCGTGTTGGCCAGTCCGACGGGCAACTGATCGGCGAGATCGGGCTGACGGTGTCGGCGGTGGCGCCGTTCCAGCGTGGCACCGTCCGTTTCCAGAAGCCCATGCTGGGCGCCGAGGAGTGGGCGTGCATGGCCGATGAGTCCATCCAGCCCGGCGAACGGGTCCGCGTGGTGTCCGTCGAAGGCAGTTTTCTCAAGGTGGCCAGGAGCCAGAAGGGGCAGACATGACCGAAGGTCTGATTGTCATCGTTGCGGTCATTCTCTTCGTGATCATCACGATCGCGAAGGGGGTCCGGATCATTCCGCAGGGCGAAGAGTGGATTGTCGAGCGGCTGGGCAAGTACCACAGCACGCTGAAGCCGGGTCTCAACATCATCATTCCCTACATCGACCAGGTAGCCTACAAGCTGGTCACCAAGGACATCATCCTCGATGTCCAGGAGCAGGAGGTCATTACGCGGGACAACGCCGTGATCCTGACCAACGCCGTCGCCTTTGTGAAGGTGACCGACCCGGTCAAGGCGGTGTACGGCGTGACGGATTTCGGTGAGGCCATCCGCAACCTGATCATGACCACGCTGCGTTCGATCATCGGCGAGATGGAGCTCGATGCGGCGCTTTCGTCCCGTGACAAGATCAAGGCGCGCTTGCGCGAGAGCATCGCCGACGAGGCGGTCGATTGGGGACTGACGGTCAAGTCGGTCGAAATCCAGGACATCAATCCTTCGCAGTCGATGCAGAAGGCGATGGAGCTGCAGGCAGCCGCCGAACGCGAGAGGAAGGCCATGGTGACGAAGGCCGAGGGCGAGAAGCAGTCCGCCATCCTCGAGGCCGAGGCGCGGCTTGAGGCGGCCAAGCGCGACGCCAGTGCCCAGGTGATGCTGGCCGAGGCGTCCGCCGAGGCGATCCGGCGCGTCACGACCGCGATCGGGTCAGAGACGGCGCCGGTCTACTACATGCTCGGCGAGCGATACGTCCAGGCGCTCAACCGGCTGGGCGAGTCCGACAACGCCAAGCTCGTCGTCCTCCCGGGTGATATTCGCGAGGCCCTCAAGGGGCTGTTCAGCGGCGCCCGTAGCTGAGTCTGCCGAGGGCCACGCCGGATGGCGTGGCGCGCAACATTCGAGGGCGCCCCCGGCGCCCTCGTGTCGTCAACGGCTGCCGTAGCCCTGAAAATCCTGCAGCAGGTAGAGGTGAACGGTGCGCCCGAAGTCGCGGTGTATCGTCACCGTCCGCTCGCCCAGGTCTGTGACCGATCCGAAGCGGTCGGTCACGGCGGCGTCGAGGGGGCCCCGGCTCACGAACAGGACGTCGCGACCAACGGCGTCCTGCAGGCGCGTCGTCAGCTGGTAGTGATCGATCACGTGTCCCTTGGGGTTCCAGCTTGCGTACTCGCGCGGCGCCAGGAAGTAGATCAGGTGGGCCAGCAGGTCGCGGTCGCGCGCGACGACGATCGCGTCGGGATGCGCCCGCAGATCCGGTGCGACCGCCGTGGCCAGCGCGCGCCAGCCCCGGGCCCGCTTGTAGGGATCCTTGCCGCGGGTCATCTCGACGTCGGCCAGCCGGGCAATATCCGGCCAGTGATAGACAGCGGTCACGAGAACCACGTTGGCCAGCACGGCGGCGATGACCGTCTTCCAGCGATCCCGGTCGCCCAGCCAGCCAATCGCGATGATGACGCCGGCCGTGAATGCGGGTGCGGCCCAGTTGCCATTGGCCCCGCCCCGCAGGGCCTGGATCGCGACGAGACCCAGCAGGGGCAGGCTCATGCCGAGCAGCAGGCGCCAGACCGGATCCCGTAGCCGCACGATGGCGCGCAGCGTCGCCCACGCCATGCACAGGAAGAGCAGGGGCCCCATCGACAGCCACTGGGCGCCGATGAACTCGCCCAGGTTGCCGCTGTGCTGCTCGCCGTCGAGCTGCGTGATGTCCGCCGTGTGCCGGAACGTGGGGAAGTCGTGGGTCCAGTTCCACCACAGGTTGGGCGCGAAGATCGCCAGTGCAAGGAGCAGGGCCAGCCACGGCCGCGGGCTGGCCAGCGCCCTGCGGCCGCTCTGGCCGGCCAGCATGACGAGCAGGGCCGACGGCAGGAAGGCGGCCATCGTGTACTTGGTCAGCAGGCCGAGGCCGACCGCGATGCCGAGCAGCCACCAATGCCGCCACGCGCCGTCCTCGTGCAGGGCGTGCCAGAGGGCCAGCATGCCGAGAGACCAGAAGAAGAGCAGGGGCGCGTCGGTCGAGACGAACAGGCCGAGCGCACCGACCAGTGGCATCGTGAGAAAGGCCAGGCCGCTCCAGAAGCCCACCCGCTCATCGAACAGCGCAGCGGCGAGGCGCTGCAGCACCAGTGCCGTGGCTGGATAGACGAGTAGCGATGGCAGTTTGATCGCCAGCAGGCTGTCGCCGAGCACCGCCGTGCTCGCGGCGATCAGCGCCGCAATGACGGGCGGCTTCGAGAAGTAGCCCCAGTCGAGGGCCTTCGACCAGCCCCAGTAGTAGGCTTCATCCACGTACAGGTCGATCCCCAGGTGGCGGATGACCCACATCCGGTAGCCGGTCAACAGGATCGCCACGATCAGCAGCGTCAGGGTCGGCGTCGTGCGGCTCATGGCGCGTGGCGGCGGATGATGGCGACACCGCCGTCGACGGACAACACGTCGTAACCCTGCTCGGGCAGTCGATCGATGCGGGTGACGGCAAGCTGGCCGGGCTCAGGTTGCTGGCGCGGCGTGACGGCTTGTCGATAGACGCTGAGGCTGGGCGCGGTATAGCTCAGCAGGGTCACGGGTTCGCCCACGCCGCGAAGGGAAAGGCCCGCCCGCTTGACGGGGCCCTGGGCCAACTCGCCCGCGTACGGCACCACGAAGACGACAAGGGTCAGTGCCTGCAGCGTTCCCGCCAGGGCGAGCCGATGCCAGACGGGCAGCGCCACCATCCGAATCACGGCCAGCCAGGCGACAAGGGCCGCCGCCGTAGCGAGGAAGTACATTGGACTCACGGCAGAGAGCGCCCGGCCAAGCTGGGCGCGACTGTAGGCGTCGCCCAGCGTGCTGGCGGAGAGCAGGGCCAGGATCCAGGGCAGCATGGCGTAGATCGACAGCAGCAGGATGGGCGCGATCCAGTGCGGCCAGGTTCGCCGGGGGGCCCAGCGATGCGCGGCCACCAGCAGGAACAGGGGCGTGCAGCCATACAGGACGTAGTGGGGCAGCTTGGTGCCGGACAAGCTGAAGAAGGCAATGACGAAGACCGCCCAGATCCAGAGGAAGCGTCGTACCCCGGTACCGATGTCGTCGCGCGCGCGGCGGACGGCCGCAACGAGGGGGCCGGTCCAGGGCATCAGCAGCAGGGGCACGGCGAAGAGGTAGTAGGTGATTCCGCCCCCATGCCCCTCGAGCGTGCCGGAGAAGCGCTGTACATTGTGGCGGAGGATGAAGCCGTCGATGAACAGCTGGCCATGAATCTTCAGGGCCATTGCATACCAGGGCACCACGAGAAGCAGGAAGATCAGCCAGCCCAAGGGGTCCGCGATGGACTTCAGCCAGCGCTTCCACTGGCCACGCGAGAGGCAATACAGGAAGGTGACCGCGCCCGGGACGAGCAGGGCGATGGGCCCTTTGGTGAGCGCGCCCAGGCCCATCCACAGGAAGGCCCGCAGAAGCGGCGCCCGTCGCCCGGATTCCAGGTGGCGCCACGCGTCGAACAGCGTCAGGGCCAGCAACAGGTTGAGCAGCGCATCGGCGGTCGCGGCCCGGCCGATGATCAGCGGGCCGAGCGAGGTGGACGCGATCGCCAGCGCAGCCAGTGCGGCGTCCGGGCCAAAGCGCTGGCGGGCGAAGTGCCAGGTGGCGTAGCTCCAGGCGATGGCGGCAAGGCCCGAGGGCAGCCGGAACGCCCATTCGGTGGGCCCGAACATCAGGTAGCCAAGGGCCTGCAGCCAGTAGATCAGGATGGGTTTGTCGAAACGGTGCTCGCCATTGAGATAGGTCGAGAGGAAGTCGCCCCGCTCGAACATCTCCCGCGTCGCCTCCGAGAAGGCCCCCTCGTCCACATCGAACAGGGGGGCGCCGCCCAGACACAGCAGGAAGGCTGCGGGGGGCAGGGCGAGGATCAGCCAGCGAAGCCAGGCTGGCGCGGGGGGCATCGGCTGCATGGTCATTCGCCGCGGTGCCAGCCTTCGTCGTCAGCGAGCGCGGGTGTCGGGCGCACGAGATAGGCCTGGGCGCCGCCCGATTCGAAGAGCACGCGGGTCAGGAGTTCGGCGAGCACGCCGGAGGTGACCATCTGAATGCCGGCGATCACCAGAAAGAAGCCACCGAAGAGCAGTGGGCGGGTGCCGATGTCTTCGCCCAGAAAGAGCTTGAGGCTCATCAGGTAGGCCAGGATCAGGGAGCCCACGGCGCCCAGCCCGATGCCGATGCCGCCAAAGAAGTGACCAGGGCGGGTCCGGTAGCGCATGAAGAAATAGACGAACAACAGGTCCAGCACGACCCGGAAGGTGCGCGAGATGCCATATTTCGATTCGCCAAAGACCCGGGCGTGGTGGTTCACGACCTCCTGGGCGATTCGCTGGGGCGTGGTCACCGTCGCCAGCCAGGCCGGAATGAAGCGGTGCATCTCGCCGTAGAGCTTGACGTTCTTGATCGCGGAGCCACGGAACACCTTGAGGCTGCAGCCGTAGTCTTTCAGGTACACGCCGGTCATGCGGGCGATGAGCCGGTTGGCGATTCGCGAGGGCACCTTGCGCAGCAGGAGTCCGTCCTGGCGATTCTTGCGCCAGCCGGCCACCAGGTCGAGATCCTCGCGCAGCAGGCGACCCACCATGCGCGGAATGTCCACCGGATCGTTCTGCAGGTCGCCGTCCATTGTCACGATCACGTCGCCGCGAGCGGCATCGATTCCGGCCTGCATGGCGGCCGTCTGCTTGAAGTTTCGCAGCAGCTCGACAACCCGCACGTGAGGGCCGGCGGCCTTCGCGCAGCGCCGCAGTTCGGCCGGGGTGGCATCGGAGCTGCCGTCGTCGACCAGGACGATCTCCCACGGGTAGGGGTAGCCCTCGAGCGACTGGTGCACGCGCTCGACCAGCGGCGCGACGTTCTGTGCCTCGTTGTACATCGGCACGACCAGGGAGAGCCGATGCTCGGGGAGGTCGTCGGGAATGTCCGGCCGGGCGGGCGGAAGCGGGGCGGCGGGGGTCAGGCTGTCGGTCATCGGGAACTCGGTCGGGACTCGTGTCGGTTGGATGGGTGGCTGCCATGGAACAGCCAGGCGATCGCGCCGGCCAGCACGGCACTGGCGATCACGAAGATGTGCAGGGCGAAGGCGGCGCGCACACCGTCTTCGAGCGGGATGCCGGACGGCAGCATGGCTGCCGCCGCGCCGGCTTCGTAGGTGCCGAAGCCGGCCACCCCCTGGATGGGCAGGATGGCCGAAAGTTCCGCGCCGAGCGCGCCGGCGGCGCCCACCTCGAGCGGGCTGGGGAGCAACTGGGCAAGCAGCCATGCCTGGGTGAGGAGCTTCACGCTCCAGTTTGCCAAAGTCCATAGCCAGCCAAAGCGGGCGTGTCGGGTGGTTTCGGCGAAGGTGTCGCGCAGCCGTGCCGCCTTGGCGGCCAGGGGGCTGCCGTCGTGCCAGGCGTGGGGCGTGCGGGCCCACCGAGGCAGCCAGATGGCCACCGAGCACAGGCCGGCGAGCGCGACGGCGCGCAGCCACAGGGGGAGGTCGGGCCAGGCGCAGGCGGCGATGACGAACACCGCGAACGCGTCCTGCAGGCGGAACCAGAACAGGGACGCCAGCGCGCGCGGCAGCGGGGTACCGAAGGTTTGCCGCAGCAGCAGCGGAAAGGCGGCTTCGCCGCCGCGGAACGGCACGACGTTCACCATTGCGTTATGGACCAGCACGATGCGCAGGCAGGCCGGGAATCGACCCCTGGCGTCGGCGCGGAATTCGTCCCACACGCGGACGGCGCGCAGGGCGTAGCTGCACGCGAACCCGGCCAGCGCCACCAGAACGAGCTGGGCACTGAGCTGGTCGAGCGTGCCGACCAGCGCGCGCCAGCGGCCGTCGGACAGCAGCCAGGCCAGCAGGGCCACGCTGACCAGGATCGCGAGGGCACGCTTCATGGCATTTGCTCGCCCGGGGCGGCGGTGCGGTGCGGACGGGGCTGGGTCGTCAAGGTCGATGATTGCCACGGAACAAAACCCTGCATTCTAGCCCATGGGTCTCGTGGCCAGTCGTGGCGGTGCCCACGATTGGCCGCTCGACCGGGCGTCGGCGGTCACGGGCGCTCGGTTATAATCGCGCCTTCCTTTTTGCCCGCTCGCGCCCGTCCGGGGGCGAGACGCCAACTGCCCGTCGAAGACATGTCCCAGATCCTCACGCTGCGCGGCGCTGCCGCCCACTCGGCCAGCCGGCTCGAACGCCTGCAGGCCACCGTCGCCCAGGTTGTGCCGAAGCTGAGCGCGCTTCACGCCGAGTACACCTATTTCGTCGAGATTCGCGAGCCTCTCGATGCGGAGTCGCGCGCCCGCCTGGAAGACCTGCTCGATGCGCGGCCGGCTGGCGACCTGCCTGCCCAGGCCGCCTTGCTGCTGGTGACACCCCGGCTTGGGACCATCTCGCCATGGTCGTCGAAGGCGACGGACATCGCGCACCAGTGCGGATTCGACGGCGTGATCCGGATCGAGCGCGGGATTGCCTACCGCCTCGAGCTGCGCGGCAAGCTCGACGCCGAGCGCCGAGCGGCGGCGCTGCCGCTCCTGCACGATCGAATGACCGATTCGGTACTCGACAGCCTGGACGGCGCCGAAGCGCTGTTTCACCACTATGCCCCGCAGCCGTTGACGAGCGTCGATGTGCTGGGTGGCGGCAAGCCGGCGCTGGAAGCCGCCAACGGCGCGCTGGGGCTCGCCCTCTCGGACGACGAGATCGACTACCTGGTGGACAACTTCAGCCGCGTCGGGCGCAACCCGACCGACGTCGAGCTGATGATGTTTGCCCAGGCAAACTCCGAGCACTGCCGTCACAAGATCTTCAACGCCGATTGGGTCATCGATGCGCGGCCGGAGGATCGTTCGCTCTTCGGTATGATCCGCGAGACCCACAAGGCCCACCCGGAAGGCACCGTGGTGGCGTATTCCGACAACGCATCGGTGATCGAGGGCGCGATCATCGACCGCTTCTATCCGGATGCCTCCGGCGAGTGGCGCTTCCGCCAGGAGGAGACCCACATCCTGGCCAAGGTCGAGACCCACAACCACCCGACCGCCATCTCCCCGTTCCCTGGCGCCGCCACCGGCTCCGGTGGCGAGATCCGCGACGAGGGGGCGACGGGGCGCGGCTCGAAGCCCAAGGCCGGCCTGGCCGGTTTCTCGGTCTCGAACCTGTGCATCCCGGGGTTCGAACAACCGTGGGAGGTGCCCTACGGCCGCCCGGATCGCATCGCGTCGCCCCTCGACATCATGATCGAGGG